>JAGXAJ010000015.1 GCA_018971625.1 Pseudomonadota bacterium | reverse complement strand
GCAAGGCTGTCGCGTTCAGGCCAACAATCAAGGATGGCGTCTTCGACGTCGTCTTCAGAGCCCAGATGATTGCAACCATCGACATCCGGCCAGAAAGTGTCCACGATGTCTCCGAACACCCGTCCACCATCTCCCCGGTCTGAACACCCCGCAAGGGGAGGGGAGCGCGCTGTGCCAGACACGCAAACCGTCTCTTCAAATTTTATCGCAGCTAAATGACGACCGTTTCGGGCGTGGACAAATCGCAATCGGCAGCCCTTCTTCTCTCCTCCCCGTTGCGGGGAAGGGGTTGGGGTGGGGGTCAACGGCACGAAAGTAAAGGGGAAGCCAGCACGCAGGCCGGCAAACACAGAACGACCCGGAGGGGGGCATCCCGTCCGGGCCGCTGGAGGTCTGAACATGAAGCAAATTCGATCGATGCAGGTGTAGACGAGATGTTTTTCCGGCTGATGTCGTCTACTGTTTCGTCTGTTTCGTGGTCCAGCCTGATTGATGTCATGCGGCCAGACTGTCGATTCCCGCGCCCTTGAGCAGTTCGGCCAGCTGCTTGCGGGCATAAAACATCCGGGTCTTGACCGTGCTGTGGGGAATGCCGATGATTTCACCGGCCTCTTCCACCGACTTCTCATGGTAATAAACCAGGTTGATGATCTCGCGATGCGCCGGCGACAGTTTGGCGATACAGGCGCGCAGGATGGCGCCGATATTGCTGCGGTCCAATGAGGCTTCCGGCGTATCGGCCTGGTCGGCGATCTCGAGCACGTCTTCCTGTTCGATGTCCTCGTGCCGGCGCTGGCGCAGCGCGGTCAGCGCCTTGAAGCGGGCAATCGACAACAGCCAGGTGGAGGCTTGGGAACGGCCCTCGAACTGGCGCGCGGTGCGCCACACGTCGAGGAAAACCTGGCTGACAAGATCTTCGGCCATCGTGGTATCGCGCACGATGCGCAGGATGAAGCGGTAGACCCGCACATTGTGCCGGGAATACAGGATGTGCATGGCGGTGCGGCCGCCATCGGCAATGCTCTCGATCAGCATTTCATCCGAGGTCGCCTGCGCGGCGACGATGCCTTGGCGGGCTGCGGCGTTGATGGCAATGACGTTCGGCATGACAGGCTCCCCGGTGATCGCCCCTTTGCGGCGCCTCGTTGGGTAAATTGATAGTTAGCGAACGTTTCGGGATGTCTGCGCCAAAAGCGGAAAATGGTTTCGTGCGGACGAGAATTGTTTCGTTGCTGCGCCGGCGACGAAACAATTCGACTAAAAATGCAAGTAATTTCAATGATCGTACAAATACGGGGGCTGGCTTTTGGCGGCCGGGAGCGATTCTCGTTCCCGCGTATCGTCACCCGGCGCGGTGCGGCCCCACTAGGCCTTGTCGCCGGCTGGCGAAAACAGATATCCGCCGCCCCTGATGGTGCGGATGACGGCCGGCTTGGCCGGATCCGGCTCGATTTTGCGCCGGATTCTCATGATCCGCAGGTCCACGGCGCGATCGAACGCCTCGCTGTCGCGGGCGTTGGCGAGCTCCAGCAGCCGCTCGCGCGACAGCACACGCTTGGGATTGGCGGCGAACACCTTGAGCAGACCGAATTCGGATGCCGTCAGCGGATGCTCATTGCCCTCGTCGTCGCGCAGCGCCTGGGCTTCGAGATCGAGCCATTTGGTGCCGAACCGAACCAGTTGATTCTTGGTCGCCTTGGCGCCGGCGGCGTCTGTTCCAGCCACGGTCTTGACCGGCGTGCTCCGCCGCAGCACCGAGCGGATGCGGGCCATCAATTCGCGCAATTCGCAGGGCTTTGCGATGTAATCGTCAGCGCCCAGTTCGAGGCCGACCACCCTGTCGATCGGGCTTGCGGTCGCCGTCAGCATGATGACGGGGATGTTGGCACGGCTCTTGAGGTCGCGGATGATGGAAAGTCCGTCTTCCTCGGGCATGTTCAGGTCAAGTACCACGAGGTCGGGCACGTTGGTTTCGATCGCAGCGCGCAGGGTCTTCCCGCCGTCGCACAGCGTCACGGCAAAGCCGTGCATCTTGAGGTAATCGCCGACCATCTCCCGGGCAGGGGCTTCGTCGTCGACAATGAAGATATGCTGGCTCTGGCTCATGTCACGGCGCCTCGGTTGCGGGCAGCACCACGGTGAAAGTCGATCCCTGGCCGGGACCGGCACTTTCGGCGGTTACCTGGCCGCCATGCATGTCGATGATGCGCTTGACGATCGATAGGCCGAGCCCGGTCGAACTTTCGCCGGCGGTCGGCTTTGCCGAGAGCCGCTGGAAGCGACCGAACAGCCGTCCGAGATCTTCCGGCGAGAGGCCGGCCCCTTCATCGGCGATGCGGATAATGGTGTTGTTCTTCTCGTGGCTCACGACAAGAGCAATCTTGCCGCCGATCGGTGAGTATTTGATGGCGTTGCTGACGAGATTGTCGATGGCCTCGCGCATCCGGTCGGTGTCGCACATGGTGACGAAATTCGGCGGCGCGGATACCGTGATCGTCTGCTGCTTGTTGGCGGCCGAAGGCTGGTTGGTCTCGGCGACTTCACTGACCAGGGCTGCGACGTCGACCGGCTCGCGGCGGATCGTGATGTCGAAGGCGTCGGCCATCGCGTCCGAGATCAGATGGTCGACCATCAGGGTCAGCCGCTTGGTGGCGTCGCGGATGTGATCGACCTGGGCGGTGACACTCTCCTTGGAAGAGCCGGTGCCGATCAACTCGGTCAGCATTTCAGTACGGCCGAGGATGACGCCGAGCGGATTCTTCAGGTCGTGGGCGACGGTGCCCAGAATCTCGTTCTTGAAGCCGTTGGCGCGCTGCAATCGCAGCCACTGCGCCGAGAGCCGGCGATTGGCCTGCATCAGCGCCCGGGTACGCTGGGCGACCCGGTCCTCGAGCTGGGTGTTGGCCTCGTGCAGTTGCTGATACAGGATGACATTGTCGAAGGCGATCGACAGCCGGCTGCCGAAAATCTCCACCAGTGATCGGTCGGTTTCGGAAAGATCGCGCTCCGCCTGCAACAGCACCACGACTTCGCGGCCGCTGCCGGTGCGGACATAGAGCACCGAACGGTGGTCGACGAATTCATGCTCACGCCGCCTGAAGGCGGCTTCCACCATGGCGCGCAGATCGGGATCCAGCGATTTGGATCCGGCGCTGCCGATGAAGCGGCTGTAGCAGCCGGAGCCGGCCAGCACGGAAAAATCGTCGTCCACCATGCCGCCGTCGCGCAGCACCAGGATGCCGGCGCAGTCGACGTTGAGCAGCGAGGCGATCTGCGTCAGCACGCCCTCGGCGAGGCGCTGCATCGATTTGAAATCGTACAGGGTGGAAGCGGCGTCGATGATGATTTCCAGCCCGCGCCTTGTCTGCACCATGCGTTCGAGCTGCTGGTAACTGCGCAGCGCCGCGGTCAGCGAGGTGAACAGCTTGTCCGCCGTCAGTTCGGTCTTCGCCTTGTAGTCGTTGATGTCGTACTGGACAATGACGCGGCGTTCCGGCGCCTGTCCGGGCTGTCCGGTGCGCAGGATGATGCGGACGGTTTCGTTTCTCAGTTCGTTGCGGATGTACTCGACCAGATCGAGGCCCGCGGCATCGGTTTCCATGATGACGTCGAGCAGCACGGCCGCGATGTCGGGATGCGCGCGCATCAAGGCGCGGCCCTCGGCCGCCGAATAGGCCGACAGGATTTCCAGTGTCTGTCCGTGAAGGCTGTAGTCGCTCAGCGCAAATCGCGTGCCCTCATGCACGGCGTGGTCGTCGTCGATGACCGCGACCTTCCATTTCCTCGCGGTCGAGACTTCAGGAATGGCTCCGGAGTCGTCGATCAGATGGAGGACATCGTCCTGTTCGGCCATTGAGGGATTCCGTCGCTGTCAGTGCTGGTCGTGGCGGTTTTGTCTGGGCTAGGATCGTGGCTGGTATCCAGCTTCTGGTCCTGGACTACCGTGCTGCCCTTGGCGGCTTTCGGCATCATAATGCGAAAAGTGGTGCCTTGTCCCAGCCTCGAGTCCAGCATCATTCGGCCCCCGAGTTGCTGGGTAACCAGACTATAAACGATATGGAGGCCCAGCCCCGTGCCGCCATCGTTGCGGCGGGTGGTAAAGAACGGGTCGAACGCCTGCCGCTGCACCTCGGGCGTCATTCCGGCGCCATTATCGGCAAAAATGATCTCGACGTCTTCGGGACCGCGGGGCCTTGCCGAAATCGAGATGGTGCCGGAGCGTCTGTCGGCGAATGCGTGGGTTGCGGCGTTGAGGAATAGATTGGTCAGGATCTGGCCATACGATCCCGGATAGCCGTCGATCACAAGTCCCTCCGGCACCTCGACCGTCACTGCGATCGCTGCCTTCTTCAGCACCGGCCGCAGGCTGGTGATGATCTGGTCGGTCGATTCGCTCAGGCTGAATTGCCGCCGCTCGGCATGCGAGCGGTCGACCGCGACCTGCTTGAACGACTGGATCAGTTCGCCGGCGCGATGCAGGTTTGCCACCAGCTGCTGCGAGGCGTCGCGCGAAGAGCGGACGAAGTCGTCGAGCTGCGAACGGCGCAACTGTCGGTCGGATTTCAGGTCAGCCTCGAACGTCTCGGTGCGGCGGGCGAGGCTGGACGCCACCGTCAGGCTGATGCCGATCGGATTGTTGATCTCATGGGCGACGCCGGCGACCAGGCCGCCGAGCGCGGCGAGCCTCTCGGCATCGATCAGGTTCTGCTGCGCGGCACGCAGTTCGAGCAGCGCGCCCTCGGCCTCTTCCTTTGAAGAGCGCAATGCACCTTCGGTCTCGCGCTTGGCGATGGCGTTCTCGCGGAACACCTCGACCGCGCGCGCCATCGCTCCGACTTCGTCGCGCGCCGTGGTGCCCTGCACCTGCCGATCGTAGTCGCCGGAGGTGATTGCCTGCATCGCCGTCATGATCTGCTGCAGTGGCAGCCGGATGCTCAGCGCGATCAAGACGCCCGCGGTAAGGATGATGCCGAGGAAAATCACCGCGACCGAGAGCACCTTGCGTGAGATATCCGCCAACGTCCGGTCGAACGTCTCCTGCGCCTTCTGCTCGCGCTGGCGCATCTTGGTCGACAAATCGTCGATCGCGCCGATGGTTTCGGCCTGGCTGGCGTCGATCGAGTTGCGCAAGAGCTCAGTACGGCTGGCGAGTTGTTCTGATAATTTCGCCAATCCTTCCCGCAGCGCCGCCGTTCGTTCGCCGAGGCGCTGCAGTGCCATGCGCTGCAGGTCGTTGTCGGCGAGATCCGTCATCACGGGAATGGTCTTCTCAATAGTCTCGGTGTTGCTGCGGGCTTCCTCGGCCGAGGCGCTCGCCAGCGAAAAATAATACGCATTCGCGGCGACCAGCATCGCGGTGAAAGCCTCGCGGGATTTTCCGAGCGATGGCCAGATCGGTGCGTCGCGATGCCCCGTCGCACCCTCGATGATCGAATAAAGCGCTGCCATGTCCCGCGCCGGGGCTTGGACCTGCTCCTCATAGGTTTTAGAAATGGTTCCCTGCAGCGTGCGCAGTTCGCCGAACCCGTTGAGGAAACGCTCGGTGGCGTGCTCGAGTTCATCGACCGATCCCGACAGCATGGGGTCGGTCGAGGCGCGCGTGGTCAGCGTCCCCAGTACCGCTTCGCGCAACAGCAGGATCTCGGCGAAGGACTCCGGGCTGGGCTGGTTGATATATTGATGAATCAGGTTCTGCAGGCGGCTGGTCTCGCTTTCGAGCAACGCCAGGATATTGTCGGACTCGCGCACCTGCCGCACGTCGCCCCAGGCCGAGCTGAGCACCTGGGAGCCGTTCCAGATCATCGCCACCAGCGCGACGACGACGGCGGAGTTCAACGCGGCAATCGACAGGATGCGCCAGCGGATGGGTACCGCGCGGAGCAGGCCGACGATGCGAACGCGTGCCCGCGCGGCGAGACCCGCCGGCCGTTCCGCAGTTTCGTCGCGCCGGGTTATTCCGAACACCAACTCACTCCACCTTGCGGATTGGCTCGCGACCGGAATCTGCCGCGATCGCTACGCCTGCGGTCTTCACCGCCGAGCGCGATTGCGCGGCGAGATCGTTGCATTTCGTCTGCATGAAGCGGCGGGATTCGATGGCAGCCTCGCCAAGGATTTTCCGATCGTCGGCCGGGAGGCCTTCCCGGGCTTTCATCGACAGCACACGCCGTTCGCGGTCCGCGGCGCGTTCGGTGAGCGTGTGGTGGTCGGCATATTTGTCGTGGTCGGCGACCAGCTTGGTGGCAGGCCGGGTGATGAAGCGGACCATACCGCAGCTCGCGCGCGATCACACCCGTCGGGGCCGCCATCAGGGACGGCAGGACGACGGGTGCTGCAATCCGCCAAAGGCCGGCGCGGCTGTAAACGGGCAACTTCAACCTCTTGAGATGATGTCGATGGACGGAAAAAAAGGTTCAACCGATTTGGCGAAGGCAGGCATGGGGCCATCCTGTCGGAGCCGCCCGAACTCTGCGATTGTGCGCTGCGAGCGACATTTTTGCGGATTGAAACCGCCCCCGCGAGATTCTATCACGCGCGCACCGCACAAATTACTTATCCTCAGGATTTCTTTCGATCGCAGCGGATAGATCGGTTCTAACGTGAAATCGGCTTTGAGGTTTTTGCAGCTGGCTACCGCGACGGTAGCGGTCGCCCTCGCGTCTCCCGCCCAGGCGGTTACCGACATTGCCTCGTGGCATGCCATGTCGGGTGAACTCGGCCGTCAATTGGAAAAACTCGCCGCCGATTTCAACGCATCGTAGTCGGACTACCGGATCGTGCCGAGCTACAAGGGCACTACACAGAGACGGTGACCGCGGCGATCCTGGCGTTTCGTTCGCAGAGCCAGCCCGCCATCGTCCAGGTCAACGAGATCGCGACCGCTACCATGATGGCGGCAAGGGGCGCGATCTATCCGGTATTCGAGTTGATGCACGACCAGTCCGAGACGTTTTCACCGGCAGCCTATCTTCCTGCCGTGAGCGGGTATTACACGGATGCCGATGGCAACTTGCTGTTATTTCCGTTCAACAGTTCCACGCCGATCCTTTACTACAACAAGGATCTGTTTCGGGCTGCCGGCCTCGATCCCGAGGTCGCGCCGAAGACATGGCCGGAGGTCGGCGCCGCGGCGAAGCGGTTGCGCGCGGCCGGCGCGGTTTGTGGCTTCACCACCTCCTGGCCGTCCTGGATCAATGTCGAGAATTTTTCTGCGTTCCACAATCTGCCTATCTCGACCAAAGCCAACGGCCTTGATGGGCTCGACGCCGAGCTCAATTTCAACAACCCTGTGATGGTGCGCCATATCGCGCAGCTTGCTGAATGGCAGACTGACAAGCGGTTCGATTACAGCGGACGGGCGACCACGGCGGAGCCGCGATTCCAGAAAGGTGAATGCGGAATCTTCATCGGCTCGTCAGCAACGCGTGCCGATATCAAGGCCAATTCGAAATTCGAGGTCGGTTACGGCATGCTTCCGTATTGGCCCGACGTGGCGGGCGCGCCGCAAAACTCCATGATCGGCGGCGCTACCCTGTGGGTGCTGCGCGACCCGCCTGACGCTGAATACAGCGGCGTCGCCAAATTCTTCGCCTTCCTGTCGAAGCCGGAAGTGCAGGCCAGATGGCACCAGAACACGGGCTATCTGCCGGTAACGCGCGCGGCCTTCGAGCTAACTCGCAGCCAGGGTTTTTACGACCGCAATCCCGGCACTGATATCTCGATCGAGCAGATCACCCTGCATGCGCCTACGGAAAACTCACGAGGCGTCCGGCTTGGTTCGTTCGTGCTGATCCGCGACGTGATCGACGACGAACTGGAGAAGGCTTTCAGCGGCAAGAAGTCCGCGCAGGAGGCCCTGGACTCCGCCGTTCAGCGCGGCAACCGGTTACTGCGCCAGTTCGAACGCACCAATCCGTGACAGCTATGGATTTGGCAGCTATAGCGTTTTCGAGCGAAGTGGCGTCCGGTTCGCGTGAAGAAAACGCGTCAAAAACAAAAAGCTGAGAGCCCGGTTCTGATTCCATCAGAACCGATAAGCTCTAACGCCCGACCTTGCTGCTGCCCTGGGTAATCAACCGTGCGCCGCGTTGATCGCGGGCGTGGTTCCACAGCCAACTCAACGCGACGCTCAACCGGTTGCGCAGGCCGATCAGGAAGTAGATGTGCGCGACGCCCCAGATCCACCAGGCGAGCGTGCCACGCAGCTTGATGCGGCCGAAATCGATCACCGCCTGCCGTTTGCCGATCTGCGCCAGGCTCCCCGCATGTTTGTAGTGGAACGGCGTTGCCGCGCCGCCCTGCAGGCGTGCCTTGATGGTTGCGGCAACGTGGCGTCCCTGCTGCTTGGCTGCGGGCGCGATGCCCGGAACCGGACTTCCATCCGGGCCTGCGACGACGATGGTATCGCCGACGGCGAAGATATCGGGATGACCGGGTACCGTGAGGTCGGGCAGCACTTGCAGGCGGCCGGCGCGATCGGCCGCGACGCCAAGCCATTCAGCGGCGGGCGAGGCGCGCACGCCGGCGGCCCAGATCAGGGTTCGCGACTGCAGACGCTCGCCGCCATAGACGACGCCTTCTGCCGAGCACTCGGTGACGGCCTTTCCCAGCACCACCTCGACGCCGATCTTTTCCAGCGCGGCTTGCGCATAGGCCGATAGTTCGTCGGCGAAACCTGCGAGCACGCGCGGACCCGCCTCGATCAGCATGACGCGCGTCTTGTGGGTATCGATGTTGCGGAAGTCCGGCGGCAGCGTGTCCTGCGCCAGTTCGGCAATGGTGCCGGCGAGCTCGACGCCGGTTGGGCCTGCGCCGACAATCACGAAGGTGAGCAGCGCCGCGCGGCGTTGCGGATCGGTCTCGCGCTCGGCGCGTTCGAACGCGACCAGGATGCGACGCCGCAAAGTGGTGGCGTCCTCGAGCGTCTTCAGCCCGGGCGCGAACGGCTCCCACTCGTCGTGGCCGAAATAGGCGTGGCGTGCGCCGGTGGCGAGGATCAGCGTGTCATAGGGCAAAGTGTCGCCGTCTTCGAGCAGCACCTGCCTGGCTTTCGCGTCGACGCCGCTGACGGTCGCGAACAGGGTCGTCACATCGGGCCGGTCGCGCAGCAGATAGCGGATCGGCCAGGCGATCTCCGAGGTCGCGAGCGAGGCGGTCGCGACCTGATATAGTAGCGGCTGGAACAGGTGATGATTGCGTCGGTCGATCAGCGTGACGCTGACCGGCGCGCCCTTCAGCCCGAAGGTTGCTTCCAGGCCGCCGAAGCCGGCGCCGACGATTACCACGCGATGGGAGGCTGTTGTCGTCATGGGGGCCTTTGGTTTGAGATGTCTCCGCGTACGGGGTCACGGAGTACGGATGCATCGGCGGGTCCGCACTAAGCGCAAGCGGTCAATCGGCCGATAGCACATCTATCGCGCCGAGGAGAACTCGGCGTTGATCGCGGAGATGTCTGCTGCACCGAAGATAGCAGAGCCCGAAGCTGCCCGCTATCTTTCGCTGTGGCTCCATTGCGGCAACGTTGTTCGGCTCACGTCCGGATTACTGCCGTTCCCGCCAGCCGATCGTAGTAGGGATCCCGCTTCCGGGCGATCTGGACGATCAGCACGATGATCCAAACGCCGGCCAATGAAAACGTGACCGCCATCCACTTGAAAGTATCCGGGGTAAACATCGCGTCGGCACTGCCGCCTACCATAATTCGCCAGATCAACAGCGCGAATGCCGGCACAAATCCGATCATCATCGCTGGATAGCGCAGGAACGCTTTTCCGAGCGGAACGCCCCGTGCGGCGGGATTGGTGGTATCGATGACCTTCAATTTAACGACACGGTCTCCGAGCGATCGGCCCGATTTCCAGATCATGACCACGAGGTAGGCCAGCAGTGCCAGCGAGGCGATCCAGTCGATGGCGTATCCGTGGATAGGCTTGTCGTTGCGATCGATCATATAACTCTGGGTAACGGTGGTCGTGACGTTGCCGTCGCGTGTGGCGCGCCCGACGGTGAGCACTCCGCCGGTCTTCGCTGTGAAGAACCAGACATGGCATATGCGCGAGAAGTTCGAATCATGGGGCGGCGGCGGATCGAGCGCTACCGCAGGAACTGCCTTGGACAATGTGCAGGTGCTGAACAGGCCGCTGTCCATCTGCACCATTCCGGCGGTCATGCTGAACAGGATCGCGGCGAGTGCCGAGAACGGTAGCGTTACGATGATGATGTCGATGACGGCCGATAGCCATCGTCGCCAAAATCCGCCCCGGTGCGGCTCGGTTGTAACATCGAGGGATGGCGGAGAGGCAACAGCATCCATGGCAAAAACCTCGACTTGCGGCAAAAGCCGCAGACAATTTGTTGCATTATAATTCATATCCTACGCAAGACTATTTAGAATTATAATGCAGAGAAATCTCTGGAATCCTCGGGTCACGCCGCGTCGGCGCCTTGGTAATATGGTTGAAGGCTGAATCGCGGCAGGCCAGTCCTGCCGAATTGGTGGGATAGTCAACGCCGCGGTATGTATGTATTCAGATCCCATCCCTACCGCCGCTGTTCGTTGTGCAACACCGGCGCGACCGCATCGATCAGACGTGCGGCGCCGGCATCGACAGTGAGCCCGGCGGTATCGACCATCGCGGAGGCCCGCGCATAGAGCGGCTCGCGGCTGGCGAGGATGTTGCGCAGTTCGGCCATCGCCGAGCGATCGTCCGCCATTGGCCGCAGATCGCCCTGGCGGCGCACCCGCGCCATGTGCTCTTCCGGCTTGGCCTTCAGCCAGATGGTGTAGAACGACGACAGGATCAGGTCGAATGTCAGTGGCTCCGAGACGATGTCGCCGCCGGTCGCCAGTACCATCAATTCCTTGCGCGCCAGCAAATGTCCGAGCGCGGCCTGCTCCATGCGGCGGAAACCTTCCTGGCCGTAGAGCGCGATGATCTCGGCGACCGACAGCCCGTTCTGCTGCTCGATCTCCTTGTTCAATTCGACGAAGCTCCAGCCGATCTTCTTTGCCAGGATCTTGCCGAGCGTGGACTTGCCGGCGCCGCGCAGCCCGATCAGGGCGATGCCGGCAAACGACATCTGCCGGTGCGCCGATGTGCTGCCGCCGGCAAGAACGTCCTTGACCTGTGCGATCTGCTGCGGCGTTGCCTTGCGCAGGAGGTCACGCAACACCGCCCAATCAGATGCGGGCTCGGTGGAAGGAATCAGATCTTCCAGATGCGCCGCCACCGCGTTCGACACCCGGCGCAACAGCACGATCGAGACGTTGCCCTTGCCGCTTTCGAGCTGGGCGATGTAGCGCTCCGAAAGGCCGGAGACCTTGGCCAGCACCTTCCGCGACATGCCGCGCAGCGCCCGCATGGTGCGGACCCGCTGGCCGAGCTGTTCCAGAAAGATCGCTTCGGGATCGCGGCTACCGGTCATCGGCATGAAGGATAATGCCGATGGGCATGGACAACAAGCCGATGGAGTGGCCCGCCATGAATTATAATTCAGAGCGAGGTTGTCTCGCTGGCTGGTGTCGTCAGCGAATGGCGAAAGAGCCTCTATTCGCCATTCGCTACTCGCCATTCGCGAGTTTACCCCGCGATCTCCAGCCCCGCATTGGCGTAGACCACGCCGCCATCTACCGCGATGGTGTTGCCGACCACGTAATCGCCGGCGCGCGCGGCCAGATAGATCGCAATGCCCGCCATGTCCTCATCAGTGCCGATGCGGCGCGACGGAATCCGCTTGGCGATTTCATCGCCATGGTCGCGCGCGGCGCGGTTCATGTCCGATTTGAAGGCGCCCGGCGCGATCGCGGTGACGTTGATGTGGTCCTTGATCAGTTTGGTGGCGAGCCGCCGCGTCAGATGGATCACCGCGGCCTTGCTTGCGGCGTAGGAATAGGTCTCGCCGGGATTGACGAAGATGCCGTCGACGGAAGCGACATTGATGACTTTCGCGGGCCGTTCATGCGAGGCCGCGGCGCGCAGCGGCTGCGCCAGCGCCTTGGTCAGGAAGAATACCGACTTGACGTTGAGGTTCATCACCTTGTCCCAGCCGCTCTCCGGGAATTCGTCGAACTCCGCGCCCCATGCGGCGCCGGCATTGTTGACGAGGATGTCGAGCTTCGGCTCGCGCTTGATCATTTCGGCGGCAAGCTTGTCGCAACCTTCGACGGTCGAAATGTCGATCGGCAGCGCGATGCATTCGCCGTCATATTCGGCCGAAAGCTCTTTGGCCGTCGCCTCGCAGGGATCGGCCTTGCGTGCCGTGATGTAAACCTTGGCCGCGCCCTGATTGAGGAATCCGCGCGCGATCATCTTGCCGATGCCGCGCGATCCGCCCGTCACCAATGCGATGCGGCCGTCGAGCGAGAACAGATCCCTGAACATGCGGTCCTCCCTCGATTTTCCAGTGGTTTTGCGGCCGCGGGACTGACGAGTCAAGGAAGGGTCAGCTTCCCTTTTCCCGCATGGGAGAAGGGAAGTAAGATGCGGACCACGGCTGTGCTATGCCGCGTTGACGCGGCGAAAACCGTTCCACATTGCGGTCGCCGCGCCCGAGGTCAGCACCGGCAGGAAGCGGACGTCCTGGTAATTGCCGTTGAGCGATACCCGCGGCAGCGCGGTGAGGTGCTGTGCATTCTTGGCAAACATCATCCCCGGTCGCGTCGTTACCGCGGTCTTGAAGCCGACCGCGTGCGCCAGCGCGAATTCGCGGGGTCCCGCGGCGATCCTGTCGCCATAAGGATAGGCAAAATGCACCACGGGACGCTGCAGCACGTCCTCGATCCGCGCGCGGCTGGTGGCCATCTCGTGGTGCGCGTCCTGTTCGGTCTGGTGGGCGAGGTTGCAATGGGTGATCGTATGCGCGCCGATCGAGATCAGTGGATCGGCGGCGAACGGCTTCAGTTCGTCCCACGACAGGCAAAGCTCGCGGCTGATTGCGGTCTCGTCGACGCCGTATCGGCGACATAGCGTACTGACTTCGCGCTGCAGATCAGCCTCGCGCGGCAGTCCGCGCAGCCAGTCGTGCAGCCGGTCGAAGGCGGCCTGTTTCTCCGCGGTCGTGCCACTGTCGAGGCGGACGGCGCTGCCGTCGATCTCGGTTTCGATCCGCGACGCTTTCGCAACCACGCGCTCCAGCGCCACCCACCACATCCGTCCGAAGCCGTCGGCGAAATCGCTGGCGACGAACACGGTGGAGGGTGCGGCGAATTCGCGCAGCACCGGCAGCGCGACATCTCTGTTGTCGCGATAGCCGTCGTCCAGCGTGAAACAGACGAAACGCCGCGCGAAATTGCGTTCGATCATCCGTTGATGCATCTCGTCCAGGGTGACGATGTCGATGTTCTGGCCGCGAAGGTGCAACAGCACGGCGCGCAGGAATTCGGGCGTGATTTCGAGATGCTGGTTCGGCTGGAACTGGGCGTCGCGGCGCGGGCGAACCTGATGCAGCATGAAAATGGCGCCGACGCCGGCGAAAATCGGCCGCAACAAATGATGGGCGCCAGTGAAGTAGAGCGTTTCCAGGCCGGCACGGATGATGGTGTGGCGAAACTGCTTCATCGGGGCTGGTTTGGCCTTGGCATGCGGTCGCGAAGCTAGCGGGCGATCGCTGAAGAATGGGTTAGCCGAACGGCGGTCCGCGGCTGGACCGTTCCCTGTTATTTCCAGTTTGACAGCCTCGCAAGGGTTTGTTTTCTCTCGGTTCCCAGACTGCGGAACGTCGAATGCACGGACTTTTCAGGTGGAGCAGCAAATGGTGGCCGGGGATAATTCCTTTAGCCGTCCTTTGGGCGATCGCTGCTTGGTCGAATACCACCGCTCTGGAAACTGATCTCGTCACGCGCAGCACCGCCGCACTCAAGGATGCCGTGCTGGACAAGACGCAAATCACGGTCGATGGCCGCGATGTCACCTTTGCTGCGGATGCCTTCTCGGAAGAAGGCCGGCGCGGCGCGGTGGCTGCGGTGGAAGCGGTGCCGGGCGTGCGGCTGGTCAACGACGAAAGCCGTCTTGTCCCCGAGGCCAAGCCGTTTGTGTGGTCGGCCGAGCGGGACGTGGTCCGGGTCACCCTGGGCGGCAGCGCGCCTTTGCCGACCAGCAAGAGCAAGCTCATGGAAGCTGCTCACGCCGCGCTCGGCAATGTCGAGGTGGCCGATCAGATGAACCTGTCGCGCGGGGCGCCGCCGCGTTTCGACGATGCCGCGCTGCTCTTGATCGGTCAGATCGGAAAGCTGAAGGACGGCAAGATCACGATTTCCGACAACACCGTCAACCTTTCCGGCATGGCGCGCGATCTCGGCGGCCGGGAAGCGATTGCCGAGAGCCTGAAAAACCTGCCCGAGGGGTTTTCGGTAGGGAGCAACGATATCAAGGCTCCGCCCTATGTCTTTCAGGCCTACAAGGACCCGGTCGCGGTAACGCTGACGCTGACCGGCTATGTGCCCGATGACAAGGTCCATGCGGCATTGGTCGCAGCCGCAGGACGCAAGTTCTTCAGCGAAAAAGTAGTCGATAATCTCAAGGCGAGCGTTGGGGCGCCTTACGGATTTGCCGCCGCTGTCGGGCCGGCGTTGGGGGCGCTGTCGCGGCTGTCGACCGGGACACTGGTGGTGTCGGACCGCGAGGTGAAGCTTTCGGGCGACGCCTTCTACGATGCGGCGGCGGTTCAGATCCGCGCCGGCTTGGGCAAGGGCTTCCCGCAGGGTTGGCAGTTCAAGGCGGATATTTCGGTCAAGCCGGCGGCGGCCCCGGTTGATCCCACCGTTTGCCAGCAGTTGTTTTCCGATCTGCTTGGCAAGGGAAACATAGGCTTCCAGTCCGGCCAGGCCACGATCGATCCGGATTCCGCGGGGCTGCTCGACCGGCTGACCGAAACCGCCCTGCGTTGCCCGACTGCCAATATCGAGGTCGCCGGACATACCGACGCCGACGGTGAAGACAGCTTCAACCAGGCGTTATCGGAAAAGCGCGCGCAGGCGGTGGTCGATTATCTGGTCAAGGCGGGGCTGCCCGCCGATCGCTTCACGGCGACAGGCCACGGCAGCACCGAGCCGGTCGCTTCCAATGATACCGATGAAGGCAAGGCACAGAACCGCCGTATTGAATTCGTGGTAAAGTGACAGACATGACCTATCTGGCGATGTTTCACTGGGACTGGTTGCTGGGCGCGCTGGTGCTGGGCTTTATGGTCGGCTGGATCGCCGTGGTTCACCGTGGCCAGGGCGTATCGAAAGTGACAGCGCGCTGGCTCTGGGTGATGGTGGTGGCGTTGCTCGCGGCCGCGCTCGCGCGCGTAATCCCCGGCCGTCCCGGCTATTGGCTCGATCTTGCTCTGATGATGTTCGCGTCATATCTCGTGGGTTGCACAATCGGTTCCTGGCTGCGCGGCTGGGCGATTTCGCGCCACAAGCCCGCAGTTTGACGTGGGGAAATCCTGCCCCGGGGACCGTTGCGACAGGACAGGGGGTCAGGCGGCCGAACGCAACAAAACTGTGCTTCCGGCGTTATCGATTCCCTCAGTATATTCCCGCTAATATATTGATGGACCGCATGTTATTACGTTTGCTGCCAAATCGAATTCCACCGCGGCCGAAAACGCGCTACCAATCGAGGCTGGGGGACATTCGCGGCCGGCGGTGAGTTCGCCATGGCCGTCACGAGATTGCTATGAAATCGCGCCCGAGATCGAACTTGGGATTGCAATTCGAGGTCCAGATGCTGGAAGCAATACGCAGGGCGATGTCGTTTCTGCGCCAAAAGCAAATCCTGCATAAATTGGGCGTTGCAATCAGCATGACGGTCATCGGGATCGCATGTTACGTGCTCTTCCACGTGCTGCGCGGCATCGACACCGGCGAGGTGATCGAGGCGATCAAGGAAACCGAACTTCACCAGATCGTGCTGGCCAGCCTGTTCGTCGCCGCGGGCTATTTCACGCTGACCTTCTACGATCTGTTCGCGGTGCGGGCGATCGGACGTTCCGATATCCCCTATCGCATCAATGCACTCGCGGCTTTCACCAGCTATTCGATCGGGCACAATGTCGGCGCCAGCGTCTTTAGCGGAGGCGCGGTGCGGTATCGGATCTATTCGGCCTGGGGCTTGAATGCGATCGACGTCGCCAAGATCTGCTTCCTGGCCGGGCTGACCTTCTGGCTCGGCAATGCAGCGGTGCTCGGATTGGGCATTGCCTTCCACCCGGAGGCGGCAACCGCGATCGATCAATTGCCGCCCTGGCTGAACCGGGTGGTCGCATTTGCGATCATCCTTGGCCTGCTGGCTTATGTGTTCTGGGTTTCCGTGAGGCCGCGCGGAGTCGGTCGGGGGCCCTGGACCGTGATCCTGCCGGGAGGCTCGCTGACATTGCTGCAGATCGTGATCGGCATCGTCGATCTCAGCTTTTGCGCGCTGGCGATGTACGTGCTGGTTCCGGACGAACCCAATCTCGGTTTCGTCGTGGTGGCGGTGATTTTCGTTTCGGCGACGCTGTTGGGGTTTGCCAGCCATTCGCCGGGCGGGCTCGGCGTCTTCGATGCCGCCATGCTGGTCGGGCTGTGGCAGATGGACCGGGAAGACCTGCTGGCCGGAATGCTGCTGTTCCGCCTGCTCTATTATATTACGCCATTCGTCATATCTGTAATCTTGCTGACGTTTCGGGAAGTTATCCTGGGGGCACGGAACAAGCGGCTGCACCAGGTGGCGCGGGGGCTCGAGGTCGAGCCGCACCGCGAAGCTGCATACGTGCGAAAGGGTGGCGACACCGGTGCTTAAGGACTTGCGCCTGACCGTGCAGACCTGAAACGAGAGCCGGCCTGATGGCACTGGAAGCTCCGACAACCTCATCGTTCTACTCGCCGTGGCCGGACCGGTTGCGGCATTCGGCCATTATCCTGCTCGCCGCCGCTTTCGCCTTGGCCGTTCTGGTCGTGCTCGGCGAATTGTCGCTGCTACGGGCGTCTGCGGTCTTTATCTGCATCGCCGCTGCGGCGCTGGTGCCTTGGCGATTGCACAATGCGGTCGCCTCGCGCGAAGACGTCCACAACGTCAATCCGGTCGAAACCGCCGCCGTCAGCGCCGTGGTCGCCGGCATGCCCGATCCGGCCGTGCTGCTGGACCGCGCCGGCCGCGTGCTCCATCTCAATGCCGCGGCCGCCCAGCTTGCGCCGGCCTTGCGCAAGAACGAGCTTGCCCAGTTCGCGCTGCGCTCGCCGGAAATCATCAGCGCGCTGCGCGAGGCAATCGCAAACTTGGAAACGCGGCGCGCGACCTATCTCGATCACGTGCCGGTCGACCGCTGGCTGGAATTTGTCGTCACGCCGGTGCCGGTGCCGACCCTGTTCGGCGGCACCGACAAATGCATGCTGATGACGTTCCATGACCAGACACCGCTGCGGCGGGTCGAGGAAATGCGCGCCGACTTCGTTGCCAATGCCAGCCATGAATTGCGCACGCCGCTGGCCGCGTTATCGGGTTTTATCGATACGCTGCAGGGGCCAGCCAAGGACGATGCCAAGGCGCGAGAGCGCTTCCTTGGCATCATGCATACGCAGGCCACCCGCATGGCGCGGCTGATCGACGATCTGTTGTCGCTGTCGCGGGTCGAACTGTCGGCCCATGTCCGCCCC
The DNA here is from genome assembly GCA_018971625.1 of Pseudomonadota bacterium. Lineage (GTDB taxonomy): Bacteria > Pseudomonadota > Alphaproteobacteria > Rhizobiales > Xanthobacteraceae > Bradyrhizobium. The sequence goes on along the minus strand of JAGXAJ010000015.1, from coordinate 45,481 downwards.
GACACGATAGTGGATATCGTCCCCATCATCCGCCAGGTCGTCGACGGATTGGAACCGCTGGCCCGCGAACGCCAGGTCACCATCGATACCGATTTGCCCGAGACGCCGGCAATGATCGCCGGCGATCGCGAGGAGTTGTTGCGGCTGTTCGAGAATTTGGTCGAGAACGCGCTGAAATACGGCGCCTCGGGCGGCAAGGTTGAAGTCTCGCTGACCTCGGCCTTGTCGGGCGACGATACTCCCGAAGCGCGCGTCATCGTGCGCGATTTCGGCCCCGGCATCGCGCCGGAACATCTGCCCAGACTGACCGAGAGGTTCTATCGGGTAGATGTCGGCGACAGCCGCGCGCAGGGTGGAACCGGGCTCGGATTATCGTTGGTGAAACATATTGTTAACCGTCACCGCGGCCGGCTCTTGATCGAAAGCGTGCTGAAAAAGGGCGCTACTTTCACCGCCTGTTTTCCCCAGGCCAAAGCCCCGCCTAGCCTGTAAATCCAAACGATTGCAATTGCTTGGGACTGTCATCCAGCCGTCATCAAAGCTTCGTAAAAGCAGCATTGACCGCTCCTAAACGGACCGGCGTGAGCGCTATCGGGCGCGTTCGGCGCTTCGCTCACCGATGGAGACCAGCAAATGAATTTCGTGAAAGCTATCGTCGCTGCCGGCCTCGTCGCCGTATCGACCTCGGCCTTCGCCGCCGACATCACCGGCGCCGGCTCGACCTTTATCTTTCCGGTGCTTTCGAAATGGGCCGATGCCTACAAGAAGGAAAGCGGCAGCGGCGTGAATTACCAGTCGATCGGATCGGGTGCCGGCATCAAGCAGATCCAGGCCAAGACCGTCACCTTCGGCGCCACCGACGCGCCGCTCAAGGCCGACCAGCTCGAGAAGGACGGGTTGGCCCAGTGGCCGATGATCATGGGCGCGATCGTCCCGGTCGTGAACATCGACGGCGTCAAGGCCGGCGATATGGCCCTGGACGGCGACACGCTCGCCAAGATCTACCTCGGCACCATCACCAAGTGGGATGACCCGGCGATCAAGAAGCTCAATCCGAAGCTGAACCTTCCCTCGGCCGCGATCTCGGTCGTGCACCGCGCGGACGGTTCGGGCACCACCTTCAACTTCACCGACTATCTCTCCAAGGTTAGCGCGGACTGGAAGTCCAAGGTCGGCTCCGGCACTGCGGTGGAATGGCCGGTTGGCGTCGGCGCCAAGGGCAATGAAGGTGTGTCGGGCAATATCGGCCAAGCCAAGAACACCATCGGCTATGTCGAATATGCCTATGCCAAGCAGAACAAGCTGACCTACACCGCCCTCGTCAACAAGGCCGGCAAGACCATCGAGCCGACCAACGAAGCGTTCCAGGCGGCCGCTTCCAACGCCGACTGGGCTAACGCTCCCGGCTATTACCTGATCCTGACCGACCAGCCCGGCGACAAGTCGTGGCCGATCGTCGCCTCGACCTTCATCCTGATGCACAAGGATGCGACCGACAAGGTGGCCTCGCAGGAAGCGCTCAAGTTCTTCAAGTTCGCCTTTGAGAAGGGCGGCAAGATGGCTGAAGAGCTCGATTATATCCCGATGCCGGAATCGGTCGTCAAGCAGATCGAGAAGACCTGGTCGGCCGAAATCAAGAGCTGACGCAAGAAGCTGACGTCAGGCTTCGCCGCTCACCATCCGGCCCCCCGGCAAGATGCCCGGGCTGGCTCCCGTATCGTCGAAGCCGGACATGTCCGGCTTCGATTAGCAGGTGCTGGCGGGACGCGCGTGCTCCCGTGCGGAATTCGGGATCGGATTTTCGGGCAGCCAAGTGATACAATACAGGGGATTGGCGTGGCAGATATGGCGGTTCAAAGCGACGTGATGGAAGCCGCCGGACCCTACGACCGCGCCAGGGCGCTCAACGCGTTCAAGCTGGGCGATGTTACGTTCTACTGGATCACGCGCATCTGCGCGATCTCGGTGCTGCTCATTCTCGGCGGCATCATCCTGTCCCTGATCGTGGGCGCCTGGCCCGCGATGAAGCAATACGGCTTCGCGTTCCTGTGGACGCAGCGCTGGGCGCCATCGGCAGATCCGCCGGTGCTGGGCGCGCTCGGCCCGGTCTACGGCACGCTGGTGACCTCGTTCATCGCGATGCTGATCGCGATTCCCGTGGGTCTCGGCATTGCGATCTTCCTGACCGAGCTTTGTCCGCAATGGCTGCGGCGTCCGATCGGAATAGCGATCGAGTTGCTCGCCGGCATTCCCTCGATCATTTACGGCATGTGGGGCTTCTTTGTGCTCGGCCCGTTCCTGGCCTACACCTTCCAGCCGTTCATGATCTCGATCTTCGATGGCGTTCCCGTGCTGGGCTCGATCTTCGGCGGCCCGCCGTCCTATCTCAGCCTGTTCAACGCGGCCTTGATTCTCGCCATCATGGTGCTGCCGTTCATTACCGCGATCTCGGTCGACGTGTTCAAGACGGTGCCGCCGGTGTTGAAGGAAGCCGCCTACGGCGTCGGCTGCACCACCTGGGAAGTGGTCCGCAATGTGGTCATTCCCTACACCCGCGTCGGCGTGATCGGCGGCATCATGCTAGCACTCGGCCGTGCGCTCGGCGAAACCATGGCTGTCACCTTCATCATCGGCAATTCGTTCCGCATAACGTCCTCGATCTTCGCGCCGGGCACCACGATCTCTGCGGCGATCGCCTCCGAATTCGCCGAGAGCGACGGCCTGCATCAATCCGGCCTGATTCTACTCGGTCTGTTGCTGTTCGTGTTGACGTTCTTCGTGCTTGCCGCCGCGCGGCTGATGCTGTTGCGGCTGGAAAGGAAAGCCGGGAAGTAGCATCATGAATCCGATTTATTCGTCCCGCCGCCGCAAGGACATCATCGTCCGTGCGCTCTGCCTTGGCGCCGCGCTGTTCGGCGTGACCTGGCTGGCGCTGATCCTCATCACCCTGTTTTACAACGGGCTGGCCGGCCTGAGCGTCCAGATATTCACGCAGAATACGCCGCCGCCGGGCTCGACCGAAGGCGGCCTGCTCAACGCCATCGTCGGCTCGGTCATCATGACCGTGATCGGCGTCGGCATCGGCGCGCCGCTCGGCCTGTTCGCCGGCACCTATCTTGCCGAATACGGCAAGCACGACCGCCTCACTTCGGTGATCCGATTCATCAACGACATCCTCCTGAGCGCGCCGTCGATCATCATCGGCCTGTTCATCTATGGCGCCGTGGTGGTGCCGATGCGCGGATTTTCGGCCATCGCAGGCTCGCTGGCGCTCGCTGTGATCGTCATTCCCGTGGTGCTGCGCACCACCGAGGACATGCTTGGGCTGGTGCCCAATCCGCTGCGCGAGGCGGCGTCCGCGCTCGGCCTGCCGCGCTCGCTCGTGATCAAGCGCATCGCCTATCGCGCGGCGCGCTCCGGCCTGATCACCGGTGTGCTGCTCGCGACCGCGCGCGTGGCTGGCGAAACCGCGCCGCTGCTGTTCACTGCGCTCTCCGACCAGTTCTTCAGCCTCGATCTGACCAAGGCGATGGCCAACCTGCCGGTGACCATCAACAACTTCGTGCAGAGCCCTTACGCCTACTGGAAGGAACTCGCCTGGAGCGGCGCCCTGATCATCACGCTCACCGTGCTTGCCCTGAATATCGGCGCCCGCATCATCGGCGCCGAGAGGACCGCAAAATGAACGACCTGTCTGTTTCCATGAGTAACCCCAACAGCACCACACCCTCAGCAGCGTTGCCCGAGGCGCCGGCCAAGGTCAGCGTGCGCAATCTGAACTTCTATTATGGCGAGCACCATGCGCTGAAGAACATCAACATCACGCTCGGCACCAACCGCGTCACCGCCTTTATCGGACCGTCCGGCTGCGGCAAGTCGACCCTGCTGCGCGTCTTCAACCGGATGTACGACCTCTATCCGGGGCAGCGCGCCACCGGCCAGTTGATGCTGGACCAGACCAACATTCTCGATCCCAAGCTCGACCTCAATTTGCTGCGCGCGCGCGTCGGCATGGTGTTCCAGAAGCCGACTCCGTTTCCGATGACGATCTATGAAAACATCGCCTTCGGCATCCGGCTCTATGAGAAGATCTCCAAATCCGAGATGGATGGCCGGGTCGAAAAGGCGCTGCGCGGCGGCGCGCTGTGGAGCGAGGTCAAGGACAAGCTCAACGCCTCCGGCCTCAGCCTGTCCGGTGGTCAGCAGCAGCGGCTTTGCATTGCGCGCACCGTGGCGGTGCGGCCCGAGGTAATCCTGTTCGATGAGCCATGCTCGGCGCTCGATCCGATCTCGACCGCCAAGGTCGAGGAATTGATCCAGGAACTGGCGGAGGACTACACCATCGCCATCGTCACCCATAACATGCAGCAGGCCGCCCGCGTCTCCGACAAGACCGCTTTCATGTATCTCGGCGAATTGATCGAATTCGACGACACCAGCAAGATATTCACTTCGCCGAGCGATCGGCGCACCCAGGATTACATCACAGGCCGGTTTGGCTAGCATAGCGGTCGTTTCGGGCGTTCTGTTCAGCGCCGAAGCCGAAAAGAGAGTGACCCGACCGCGGCATCGATAGGGAGAAAAAAATGGCTAGTGAACATACGGCCAAGGCATTTGATAGCGATCTGCAGGAACTGACCCGGCTGGTCGCCGAGATGGGCGGTCTCGCCGAGCGCATGATCGTCGAATCCGTCGACGCGCTGGTCCGCCGCGATGTCGTGCTGGGCAAACGCGTGGTGGCGGCCGATGCCGAAATCGACAATCTGCAACATCTGATCGAGGAGCGCGCGGTGCTGACCATCGCGCGCCGTCAGCCGATGGCGGTCGATCTGCGCGAGATCGTCGGCGCGATGCGGGTGGCGACGGATCTGGAGCGGATCGGCGACCTCGCCAAGAACATGGGCAAGCGGGTCGCCGCGCTCGAGAGCGACTTCCAGCCGCTGAAGTTGATCCGCGGGCTCGAACACATGACCGATCTCGTGCAGTCGCAGATCAAGTCGGTGCTGGATGCCTATGCGGCGCACGATCTGGCGGCGGCAATGGCGGTGTGGAAGGGCGACGAGGAAGTCGATGCGATCTGCACCTCGCTGTTCCGCGAACTACTGACCTACATGATGGAGGATCCCCGCAACATCAGCTTCTGCATCCACCTGATGTTCTGCGCCAAGAACATCGAGCGGATCGGCGATCACGCCACCAATATCGCGGAAACCGTGTTCTACATGATCGAAGGCCAGCAGATCCTCGACAAGCGACCGAAGGGCGACATGACGACGTTTGCCACAACCGTACCCGGAAACTAGCAAGAGCATAAGGGAAGGTGACAGATGAGCGCGCGCATTCTGGTGGTTGAAGACGAGGAGGCGTTGACCACGCTCCTGCGTTACAACCTTGATGCCGAGGGTTATGAGGTCGAAACCGTCGGGCGCGGCGACGACGCCGATACCCGGCTAAAGGAGCACATTCCCGACCTGATCGTGCTCGACTGGATGCTGCCGGGATTGTCGGGGATCGAATTGTGCCGCAGGTTGCGGGCGCGGCCGGAAACCAGGCAGTTGCCGATCATCATGTTGACAGCGCGCGGCGAGGAAAGCGAGCGGGTCAGGGGCCTTGCGACCGGCGCCGACGATTATATCGTCAAGCCGTTCTCGGTGCCGGAATTGCTGGCGCGGGTGAAGAGCCTGCTGCGCCGCGCCAGTCCCGAGCGGCTTGCCACCGTGCTGACCTATGGCGACATCGAGCTTGACCGCGAGAAGCGCCGCGTCGCGCGCTCGGGCCGTCCAGTCGATCTCGGCCCGACCGAGTATCGCCTGCTGGAGTTTTTCCTCGAGCATCCGGGCCGGGTGTTCAGTCGCGAACAATTGCTCGACAGCGTCTGGGGCCGCGACATCTATATCGACGAGCGCACCGTGGACGTGCACATCGGCCGCTTACGCAAATTGCTCAACCCGGGCCGCGAGCAGGATCCGATCCGCACCGTGCGTGGCGCCGGTTACGCGCTCGACGATCGCTTCATGAAGGTGGAGTGATCGCTTCGTAGGGTGGGTTAGGCGCAGCCGTACCCCACCGTTCACGCGGTCAGCGCCTCGGCGGATTACGCTTCGCTATCCGCCCTACAAAAACTTCCACCGTCGTCCCTGCGAACGCAGGGACCCATACTCCCTGGCGTTTCGATTACATCGAAGAGTTGGAACAGCGTTCTTCGTAACCACGCAATCGGGCGGTTATGGTCCCCGCATTCGCGGGGACGACGCTGCGTTTTGAATTGGCGCGAGCGCTTCTTACCGCGTGGTCTTTGGTGGCTGGCGGCGGCGGTCGCTGGCGGGCTGGTAGGCGAGGCGCGAGTGATAGGCGCAATAGGGCAGGCTGGTCAGCGCCTTGCCGCCGCAAAAGAAGAATTCCGCGCTGGCAGGGTCGCCGATCGGCCAGTGGCAGGTCGCGTCGCTGAGCTCTAGCAGCGACAGCCGCTGGCTCATCGGCACCACATTGTCGTAGGCGACCGGATCCGGCTCCATCTCGACTTCAAACGCATGCGCCAGCGCGATGTTGCCGCGCGACACCGGTCGGGACACCCGCATCATGTGCTGGGCGGGGCGCGCCTTGCGCGGGCGAGGCGCGGCCGAGGAGGGGCTCTTGGCGCGGCCGGAAAGGCCCAGCCGGTGGACTTTGCCGATCACGGCATTTCGAGTCACATTTCCCAGCTCCGCGGCAATCTGGCTTGCCGAAAGTCCGGCTTCCCAGAGCTTCTTCAGCTGCTCGACGCGATCGTCGGACCAGGTCAATACCGTCATCGCATTTTTCCTTTCGCCTTGCGCGGGGCCGAACGGGGCAGCGCTGCGATCACAAATCGCGAAAATCCCTGCAGGAAATCCTTAACAGTCAGAATCCCTTAGCCCTCGCCGGACGCGGAAAGCGCGCCCGAACGTGTACGCAAGACAACCAGAACTTCAGAGGATCAAAACCGCCGCACGAGATGTCGTACCCGACGGCCCAAACGCTACAATATGGCGTGACTCCCGCGCAAGAGTCCGCGGCGTCGCGTCCACATGTTCCGTGATTTAGTCTTGCTTTTCTAGTTTTCCACCGCACCGGAATTGTACGGGGGATTCGCCGGCCGCATTCCGTCAGCCCAGGTCGGTCAAGGTTCACTAAGGGTGGTTAAGACCCGGTTTGGCGGTCTCGTGGCATGTTGACACCTGTCATGGTGCGCATAGAATGATCGCCACGTGCCGCCCCTAAAAGGCGGCACGTTTCGTTTCCGGACTGGCTTTTGCTGCATTGCGCCATTCCGCAACGCCTCAAGGTCCAACCTTCAGTGATCGCCATGACCAACAGCGCCACGTCGCATTTGCTTCCTGTTTTCGCCAGGGTCGATCTCGGTTTCGAGCGCGGCGAAGGCGCGTGGCTGATCGCGACCAATGGCGAGCGCTATCTCGATTTCACTTCCGGCGTCGCGGTCAATGCGCTGGGCCATGCACATCCGCATCTGGTCGCGGCGTTGCAGGAGCAGGCCACCAAGCTGTGGCACATGTCCAACCTGTTCAAGAGTCCGGACGGTGAGCGGCTGGCGGCGCGGCTGTGCGAGCAGAGCTTTGCCGATTTCGTATTCTTCGCCAATTCCGGTGCAGAAGCGATGGAATGCGCGATCAAGATCGCGCGCCGCTACCACGCCTCGAAAGAGCATCCTGAGCGCTATCGTCTCGTCACTTTTGAGGGCGCGTTCCACGGGCGCACTTTGGGTACGCTGGCGGCGACGGGATCGGCAAAATACCTCCAGGGGTTTGGGCCGCCGCTCGACGGTTTTGATCAGGTGCCGCATGGCGATCTGGAAGCCGTCAAGAAGGCGATCGGACCGCACACCGCGGGCATCCTGATCGAGCCGGTGCAGGGCGAGGGTGGCGTCCGCTCGGCGCCGCCGGCCTTCTTCAGGGCGTTGCGCCAGCTCTGCGACGACAAGCATATTCTTTTGATTTTCGACGAGGTGCAGACCGGCATGGGCCGCACCGGCGACCTGTTCGCCTACAAGCGCCTCGGCGTGACGCCTGATATCATGCCGCTTGCGAAAGCGCTCGGTGGCGGCTTTCCGATCGGCGCGTGCCTTGCGACGGCGGAAGCCGCCTCGGGCATGACGCCGGGTTCGCACGGTTCGACCTTCGGCGGCAATCCGCTGGCGGTCGCGGCCGCGAACGCGGTGCTCGACGTCATGCTCCAGCCCGGTTTCTTCGAGCACGCGCAGAAGATGTCGCTGTTGCTCAAGCAGAAGCTCGCATCCGTGGTCGACCGCCATCCCAAGGTGCTTGCCGAAGTGCGCGGCGAAGGACTCTTGATCGGCCTGAAGGCCGTGGTGCCGTCGGGCGATCTCGTCAACGCGCTGCGCGATGAGAGGTTGCTCACGGTCGGCGCCGGCGACAACGTGGTACGGTTCCTGCCGCCCTTGATCGTGACCGAGGCGGAGATCGAACAATCAGTGCAACGGCTGGATCGTGCCTGCGTGGCATTGTCCGGCGGCGAGTTGAAGCGGGCGGCAAGTTGAGAACAAGCCAATGAGCAAGGCGCTGCGTCACTTCCTCGACATCAACGAACTGCCGACCAAGGAGTTGCGCAACATGCTCGCGGCCAGCGTCGTCATGAAGGCGAAGCTGAAGGCGCAAAAAAAGTCAGGCAGCAGGCCCGTCAAGCGGCTCGAGGGCAAGACACTGGCGATGATCTTCGAGAAGCCGTCGACCCGCACGCGGGTGTCGTTCGACGTCGGCATGCGCCAGCTCGGCGGCGAATCCATCATGCTGACCGGCGCGGAGATGCAGCTCGGCCGCGGCGAGACCATCGCCGACACCGCGCGGGTGCTGTCGCGTTACGTCGATGCGATTATGATCCGCATCCTCAGCCATGAGGCGCTGCTTGAATTGGCGGCGCATGCCACCGTTCCCGTGATCAACGGGCTGACCCGGCGCTCGCATCCCTGTCAGGTGATGGCGGACCTGATGACATTCGAGGAGCATCGTGGTCCGATCGAAGGCCGCACCGTCGCCTGGAGCGGCGCCGATAACAACGTGCTGGCGTCGTGGGCGCATGCGGCCGATCGGTTCAAGTTCAACCTGCGTGTCGCCACCCCGTCGCAGCTTGCACCTGGCAAGACGATGAAGGACTGGATCAAGGCGAGCGGCGCCGCGGTCGTGCTCGGCAACGATCCGGAAGCGGCCGTGCGCGGCGCCGATTGCGTGGTGACGGATACCTGGGTTTCGATGGGCGACAAGGACGGCGAGCATCGCCACAACCTTCTGATGCCCTATCAGGTCAACGCCAAGCTGATGGCGCTGGCCAAACCCGGTGCGCTGTTTATGCATTGCCTGCCCGCCCATCGCGGCGAGGAAGTCACCGACGAGGTGATCGACGGCCCGCAGTCGGTAGTGTTCGACGAAGCCGAAAATCGCCTGCACGCGCAAAAGGGCATTCTGGCATGGTGCCTGGAGACGGTGGCGTAACGGCTGCGCTTGCGATTTATTTATCGTGATGTCCGGGCCTGTCCGGCGCGAAGACGCGCTTCTGAGCCGGAGACGCAAGGTCGGCCATGTTGAAGCAATTCGGCCAGGACATTTGGATTGCGGATGGCTCTGTCGTCGTGGCGATATGGGGCTTCCATTATCCAACCCGCATGGCCGTCATAAGGTTATCCGATGGTAACCTCTTCATTTGGTCGCCAGTTGCGTTGACGGATGAAGTTAGGACCGAGGTCGATGCGCTCGGGAAGGTCTGCCATTTGATAGCACCTAACTCACTTCATCACGTGTTTATCGCGGATTGGAAACGCGCCTATCCGGGCGCGCAAGTCTACGCTGCTCCCGGCTTGCGAGAGAAACGCAAGGACGTCGCTTTTGACGGTGACCTCGGAAACACGCCCAGTCCTGACTGGTCGGCGGACATCGACCAGGTTTTGGTGCAAGGCAACGCCATAACGGGCGAGGTCGTGTTTTTTCATCGCAACAGCGCGACGGCAATCTTCACCGATCTGATCCAGCAGTTCCCCGCCAACTGGTTTTCGAGCTGGCGCGCCCTTGCGGCGAAATTGGACCTCATGCTTGGTCCCGAACCGGCAGTGCCCCGGAAATTCCGTGTAGCCTTTACCAATCGCCGCGCCGCGCCGCGCGGGCTTCCCTTGAACGCATTCTTGCATGGCCTTCAGATAAGGTGCTGATGGCGCATGGAACGCCCGTGACCGAGAATGGCCAGGCGTTCATCCATCGGGCATTCAGATGGCTGATCGCATGAAGACTGCTTGGCGGCTGATACCCGTTATCGGCCCGCAAATCTGTGCCGACGATGTTTGAGGTTCCGGCCCGACCAAGTCGTCAGCAATTCAAAGGCGTGATGGAGAGGGTCGAAAGCCCTTTCGTTTTGCGGCCGCCGACCCCAGATAAGGCGCCATGACTTCGCAATCCCCCGACATCAGAATTTCCGCCGATCCGCCGATCCGCGCGCCGTCTTCCGTTCCGGTCGATGATGCGGCGCTGCCGTTTGAGGTTGGCGCGCTTGATTTGCGCGGCCGGCTGACCCGGCTTGGCCCCGCGCTCGACGACATCTTGTCCAAGCACGATTATCCCGCAGCCGTGGGCAAGCTGCTCGGGGAAGCCATCGTGCTCACCACGCTGCTCGGCTCGTCACTGAAATTCGATGGTCGCTTCATCCTGCAGACCCGGACTGACGGCCCGGTGTCGTTTCTGATCGTGGACTTCCAGGCGCCGGATCGCTTGCGCGCCTATGCGCGCTACGACGCCGCGCAGCTGAAACCGGGGCAGGATTCCGGTGCGCTGCTCGGCAAGGGCCATTTGGCGATGACCATCGATCAGGGCCCCGATATGAGCCGCTATCAGGGGATGGTGGCGCTCGAGGGTGGCAGCCTGGAAGACGCCGCCCATGAATATTTCCTGCGCTCGGAACAAATTCCGACCCGGGTGCGGATCGCGGTCGGCGAGGAATGGCGCGGCGGCGGTGGCGGTCCGAAGCATCGCTGGCGCGCCGGCGGCATGCTGCTGCAATTTCTGCCGAAGGCGCCGGAGCGCGCGCGGCAGGCCGATCTGCATCATGGCGATGCACCCGAAGGCGTCGCCACGCATGCGGTTGTCGAAGACGACGCCTGGGTCGAGGGCCAGTCGCTGATCTCCACGGTCGAGGATGTCGAACTGATCGATCCGGATCTGTCCGGCGAGCGGCTGCTCTATCGTCTGTTCCATGAGCGCGGCGTGCGGGTGTTTTCGCCGCAGCGGCTGCGCGCGCAATGCTCCTGCTCGCGCGAGGCGGTGTCCTCGATGCTGAAAAGCTTCGCGCCGGCCGACCGCGCCGACATGGTGAAGGATGGTAAGGTGGTCGTCACCTGCGAGTTCTGCTCGTCGGTTTACGAATTCACTCCGGCTGAGGCCGGCGTAGAGTAGCGGCTTCCGCTCGCCCTCCCACGACACTCCACTGTCATCATCCGCGAAAGCGGATGATCCAGTATTCCAGAGCGTCCGTGTTCAACATGAAAGCCGCGGCATACGGGATGCCCCGCTTTCGCGGGGCATGACGACGGGAGGATTGGCCGCACGTAAGGCACTGGATTGCTTCGTCGCGTTGCTCCTCGCAATGCCGGCCCGCCTAATTCAACACCCGCTTGCAGTCAGGGCTGTCGAGCGAAAAGGTCGGCACATCGATTTCGAACTGCTCGCCGCGTGAGGTGACCATCTGATAACGGCCGGTCATGAAACCCGAGGCGGTCGGCAGCGGCACGCCACTGGTGTATTCGAAGCGTTCGCCCGGCTCAAGCACCGGCCGTTCGCCGACCACACCTTCGCCGTGGATTTCCTGCTTGCGGCCCGAGGCGTCGGTAATGATCCAGTGCCGTGTTCGCAACTGCACGGTCTCGGGGCCGGAATTGGTAATGACGATGGTGTAGGACCAGAAATACTGGGATCGTTCGATCGAGGAACGTTCAGGCATGAAATTCGGCTCGACGGTCACTTCAATCTGGCGGGTCACGGCTCGGTACATGTGCTGCAAACTTTCGAGAAATTGGGCGTCATCATACCGAAAACTTCGGACGGAACCAACCGCCTTCATGCAAGGATGGCAACTTGCCGCGATCAACAATCGTGGTTTGACCATAGTTCTGGCCCAAGAGCTTGGTCAGTGCCTGAGGCCTTGCATCTGAAGCGTTGCAACTTGGCTTGCGATCCCGGCGGCGGTACTCTCAGCCGGTCATTTTGCGCCCCGCAAGCGCAAAGCCACTCCATTCCCGACGGTCCCAGATGACGTCCGTTGCCGATCGAATTGCCGGACCAACACTTGCGGACAACGCTGCACCGTTGCCGATCGGCCTTGTGCCGACGGTGTCGTCCGCGCCGGTCAGCGGGCGCGAATTGCGGCTCGATCTATTTCGTGGGCTGGCGCTGTGGCTGATCTACGTCGATCACTTGCCGGCCAATCTTTTGACATGGCTCACGATCCGCAATTATGGTTTCAGTGACGCCACCGAAATCTTCATCTTCATTTCCGGCTACACCGCCGCATTCGTCTACGGCCGCGCGATGCGGGATGCCGGCTTCGTGGTGGCGACCGCGCGGATCCTGCGGCGGGCCTGGCAGATCTATGTCGCGCATGTGTTCCTGTTCACGATCTTCCTTGCCGAAATCTCCTACGTCGCCACCAGTTTCGACAATCCTCTCTACACCGAGGAAATGGGCATCCTGGATTTTCTCAAACAGCCGGATATCACCATCGTACAGGCGCTCTTGCTGCGATTTCGCCCCGTCAACATGGACGTGCTGCCGCTCTACATCGTGCTGATGCTGTTCCTGCCACTGATCCTGCTGCTGATGCGATGGAAGGCCGACATCACGCTGGCGCTGTCCGTGCTGCTCTATGCCATCACCTTGCAATACGATCTGCATCTGTCGGCCTATCCGAGCGGGGTCTGGGCTTTCAATCCGTTCGCCTGGCAATTGCTGTTCGTGTTCGGCGCCTGGTGTGCGCAAGGCGGCGCCCAGCGCATGTCGCGGATCCTGTCGTCGCGGATCACCTTGTGGCTCTCGCTCGCCTATCTGCTTGCGGCATTCTACGTCACCCTTACCTGGAACATCACGCTAATGAACAACTGGCTGCCGCGCTGGCTTGAGCAATGGATGTATCCGATCAGCAAGACCGACCTGGACGTGTTGAGGTTCGCCCATTTCCTGGCGCTGGCGGCCGTGACCGTGCGCTTCCTGCGCAAGGATTGGCCCGGACTGAAATCACCGTGGCTGCGGCCGCTGATCCTGTGCGGGCAGCATTCGCTGGAAATTTTCTGCATCGGCGTGTTCCTGGCATTTGCCGGGCACTTCGTGCTGGCCGAGGTCGCCGGCGGCGCCGTGTTCCATACCGTGCTGCATGCCTTCGTCAGCGGGGCCGGGATTCTCATCATGTCGGGAGCCGCGTGGTTGATTTCGTGGTATAAGCATTCCGCCGATAAAAGTGCGCGAACAAAAGGCACCATCGGCAACGCGGATCTGGCGGGGGGAAGCTTATGAGATCCAGCTCGGGAGCCATCCTGGGATTAGCACTGCTGGCGGGTCTTTGCACGGCTGCCGCGGCGTTTGCCGAGGAAACCCCCCAGGCTTGCGAGGTTGCAGCCTCTCTGCTGGCCAGCGACAGCCCGCTTCCCAAGGTCACGCAGGCCGTCAAGGATGCCCATTCGTTGAATATCGTGGTGGCGGGGAGCCGCTCCTCAACCATCCCTTCGGCGGAAGCGAACGCCTACCCGGCGCGCCTGCTGGCCTACCTGAAAGAGAGGCTATCATCGGTCACGGTCAACGTATCCGTAGAATTGCAGATCAAGAAAACCGCCGCCGAAGTGGCCGCCGGCTTCGTTAAGCTTTTGCAGGATAAAAGGCCTACTTTGGTTATCTGGCAGACCGGCACCGTCGATGCTATGCGCTCCGTCGATCCTGAGGATTTTCGCGCGGCGGTCGATGAGGGTGTCGCCACGCTGCAGAAGGCAGGAACCGACGTGATCTTGATCAACCTGCAATATAGCCCACGCACGGAGTCGGTCATTTCCGCGCCACCCTACCTGGATAATCTGCGGGTGGTGGCGCAGCAGTACGATGTTCCGTTGTTCGACAGGTTCGCGATCATGCAGCAGTGGAATGACTCGGGAGATTTTGATTTTTTCAGCGCCTCGCCTGGTCTCGACCTTGTCAAGCGCGTTCACGATTGCCTTGGCCGTGCACTGTCGAAATTCGTGATCGACGCCGCGCACCTCGAGGCGACCCAACAGAACTAAAGGCGGGTTTGAGCCGGGATCAACAGAACCAGTCCTTGATGAGTTTCGACCGCCCTTTTTCGCAAACAGTATTGCCTGCCGCGGCTGCCGTCGCAGCGCTGATGCTGCTGGCGCCGGTGATAGTGCTGCCCGCGCGGGCGCAAGCCGCGCAGCAGCCGGCGGTGTCTGGCGGCGCGCCCGGGTCGAATGCGGCGAACGCGCCGGCAGCCCAGGCCGGCGCCGCGGGCCCTGCGCCCTCACTTGATCAGGCCAATCCGGCGCAGCAGAAGAGTCTGACCACGCGCGCGATCGAAAAGGTCAAGCAAGTGGCGAAATCGGCCAGCGATATTTTCAGCCGGGTGCCTTGCCTGCCGCCCAAAGGTGGCGCGAAATCGATGGGATCGTTGCCGCATGTGGCGGGCAAGCTCGCGGCCGGTCGGCCTGTGGTCATCGTGGCGTTCGGATCTTCGTCGACGCAAGGCTGGGGCTCGTCGTCGCCTGAATTCACCTATCCGAACCGTCTGGCGGCGCAGTTGCGCCGGCACTATCCGGGTGCCGACATCACCGTCCTCAATCACGGCGTCGGCGGCGAGGACGTGCCCGAAATGATGAAGCGGCTGCAAACCTCGGTAATCGATGCCAAGCCGGACCTGGTGATCTGGCAGGTCGGCACCAATGCCGTGCTGCGCAATCTCGATCCGGCGGAAACCGCCAAGCTGGTGGAGGAGGGCGTCGCGCGCATTCAGGCGGCCGGCGCCGATCTCGTGCTGGTCGATCCGCAATATTCCCCCCGGGTGACCGAGCACGGCGAGAGCGCGCACCGGATGGTGAAGCTGCTCGGCAGGGTCGCCGAACTCCGCCATGTCGGCATTTTCCCGCGCTTCGAAGTGATGCGCGAATGGCATGACCGGCAGGACCTGCCGATCAACAGCTTTGTCATTGCCGACGGCCTGCACATGAACGATTGGGGCTATGCCTGCTTCGCCCAGTTGCTCGGCGACGACATCATCAAGTCGGTGGGCCAGATCAAGCTTGGCGTCAACGTGCCGGCGCAGGTGCAGACCTATCGGCCGATGTGAGGAGGACGAGTGGCGAATAGCGAATAGAAAAAGAATCCCCCATTCGCCATTCGCTACTCTCTATTCGCACTCTTATATTAGATCGCAGGAGCAAAACCGCCCTAGTAATTGAGGCCTAGCGGCCGTTCGAGAATTCGTGCCACGACGGCCACGCTCTCGATGACCCGGATGCTAGCTTTACCATTGGTTGTCGTGTCCCACAGATCGAGACCGGACTTCTCGACCATTTCCTTCGAAGACGTTGGAAGTGTTGGAGCTGCTCTACGAGCTCGCCGGCCAAGTCGAGCACATCACCCTGACCTACAAATTGAGAGATGAGTGACAGGGTACTATCGGGGACGCCGTGGGCCGGGGCCAGTGATCCGACGCCAGATCGGGGATCGTCCCCCAACGAGCCAAATCTTCAAATATATGGCCTGCGTTAGACTGGCGCCCCAATCGAAATGATATTCGTCTGTGAAGCCGAGTGAGTGCGTGGCATGCGGGAGCAAAGCGATTTGGCATCCATCTACAGGATCAAGAGGCGTTTCTGAATAAGTGACCCTTCGCGTGAAGGGGATAGGGATTTTACCGAGCAGTTTTCGGCTCTCGACCCATGCCAACTCGTAGAAGGAAATGGTGATTGGAGTGCTTGATCGGTTGAGGAGTGTGAGAGTGTTTCCTATCCCCTCGTCACTCGTGAGGCTGGCGTCCACCGAAATGGATACGCGGCTTGCATTGTAGAACTCGATACCTTTGATGATCGCCAAGATTGTCGAGGTTGCGAAACTCGCAATGCTAAGCCAGAACGATACATCAGAGCGTTCCACTTCTCTCCCCAAAATAGCGAGCGCTCTTCAAATTTCACCCGTTATCCGGCAGTGAATTTAGCGGCTAACGCCGAAGCGGTGAAAGGAATAGCCGTGATCTTTGCTGTAGGCGACGACCTTTCCGCCAAGCCGAATTTCCCAACCTTTTTCGCCGTTCACTTCGGTGATGCTGGTTCGCTGCTCCGTCGCTAAAGCGGTGGCACCCTTGTAGACGAACGAACGAATTTCCTCAGGAGTCTTTTTGGTGTTGCGCATTGCCATCGCTTGAATCGCCAATTCGCGCATTCCGGGCATTGATGAACCTTCACGAGTATGCGGGAGACCATGTCAGAATTGAAAGCCCTAGTCGACCGGATGGCTTAAGCATGCTGGCGAAAGGGGTGGAAAACCTGCGCAGCCATACAAGCTCGTCCCGTATAACAGCGGCGACGGGACGGTCGCCTTCGGTTTATGCTTGGCATGTCGAAAGAAGGGGTGACAAGAAATGAAATACCTGGCCGCGATCGTCGCCTTCGTAGTGACCTATTTCGTGGCGTCGTTCGCCTATGCCGAGTTGGCGCCGTTCGCATTGGCGAACTACTTTCGTGACCGACAAGCGTTGCTCGGCTACTTACTTTTCGCCATCTGCCTGGTCGGCGCCGGAATCGCTTTCGTCGTGGTTGGCTGAGGCCGCCGTCGGTCTCGCACGGCGATATATCCAGCGGGCGGGTGTGCTATATTTCCAAGCCCCGAATCGTTAAAACGAGGTATGGGAATTATGACCGTGTTTGCACCGACTGCGCCCGTCCACATGTCGTGTGATCAGCCGATGAGCTTGGATGATGTTACGTTCTGGATTGATAGCTATAACCGCTGGGTCGAGGTTTGGAATAGGCACGAAACCAGCAAGGACTTGCCACTGAATCCGGAGTGGCCAGAGGCCGACAAGGTCGCCAATATCGGTTACATCCCGACGTCCGTTCTGGCCTTCATCCCTAAGGGTGCCCCCCGCTTGTCCGGCCCGCTCGGTTTCATCCGTATC
This sequence comes from Pseudomonadota bacterium, assembly GCA_018971625.1. Lineage (GTDB taxonomy): Bacteria > Pseudomonadota > Alphaproteobacteria > Rhizobiales > Xanthobacteraceae > Bradyrhizobium. The sequence continues at coordinate 28,303 of JAGXAJ010000015.1, read as the reverse complement.
AAGGGATGGAAGAGCTATTACGATGGTTGGAGCCTCTGCCGTAACCAAGCCGACGCCAGCAACATCATCTGGGCCGGATGGCGACGGAGCCACTGATGCCTGATGGCGAAGGCATCGTGATGGGCTCGCCTACCGTGTTCCAACTGGACACCGACGAAGGGAAGCTTGTTAGTGCGCAAATTTCGTACTGGCGCGATGAGGACACCCACGCCGGTGGTGCGACCGGATACGCCCTATTGCTCTTTCCGCCGCAGGTCGCTCGCGAATTGGCCCAAGCTCTTCTCAGAGAGGCCGAAAAGATCGAGAAAGGTGATACCTGACCCTATTCGCTATCTTATATTACTCACGCCTTCTCCAGCGCGGCATGCAGATCCTCGATCAGGTCGTCGCGGTGCTCGAGCCCGACCGATAGCCGTACGAAGCCCTCGCCGATGCCGAGTTCGGCGCGCGCCTGCGGCGTCAGCCGCTGATGCGTGGTGGTCGCGGGATGGGTGACGATGCTCTTGGCGTCGCCGAGATTGTTGGAGATCCGGGCAATCTTCAGCGCGTTGAGCACGCGGAACGCCGCGGCCTTGCCGCCCTTGATCTCGAAGCCGATCAGGGTGGAGCCGGCGCGCATCTGCTTCTTCACGGTTGCGGCCTGGGGATGATCGGCGCGGCCCGGATAGATCAGCCGCGAGATTTTCGGATGCCGTGCCAGCACGTCCGCGATGACAGCGGCGGCTTCGGTTTGGGCGCGGACGCGCAGCGCCAGCGTCTCGAGTCCCTTCAGCAGCACCCAGGCGTTGAACGGCGACAGCGAAGGCCCGGTCTGGCGCAGGAAGGTATGCAGGTGCTCGGTGATGAAGGCTTCGGAGCCGAGGATCATTCCGCCCAGGCAGCGGCCCTGGCCATCGATATGCTTGGTCGCGGAATACACCACGACATCGGCGCCGAGCGCGAGCGGGCTTTGCCAGATCGGCGTCGCGAATACGTTGTCGACGATCAGCCGCGCGCCGGCCTGATGCGTGATCTCGGCGATGGCGCCGATGTCGAGCACGTCGAGCGTCGGATTGGTCGGGCTCTCCAGGAAGCAGCTCCTGGTATTGGGCCGCATCGCCTTTTGCCATTGATCGAGATCGAGGCCGTCGACCAGGGTCGATTCAATGCCGTAGCGCGGCAGCAGATCCTCGATCACGTAACGGCACGATCCGAACATCGCTTTCGCCGCCACCACGTGGTCGCCGGCTTTCAGCGGCGCCAGCATCGCGGTGGTCACGGCGGCCATGCCGGTCGCGGTCGAGCGGCCGGCTTCGGCGCCTTCGAGTTCGATCATGCGGCGCTCGAACATTCCGATCGTCGGATTGGAATAACGCGAATAAATGTAGCCGGGGTCTTCGCCTTTGAACCGCGCCTCGCATTGTTCCGCGCTGTCGTAGACATAGCCCTGGGTGAGGAAAACCCCTTCGGAGGTTTCGCCGAATTCGGACCGCAGGGTACCCGAATGCACCAGCCGGGTTTCCGGCCGGTAACGGGCTGTCGGGGACGCGGGTGCTTTAGCGGGTTCTCTCGTTTCGGGCATGTGACCTCCAGCGTGACCACCCTTGAAAATGGTCACAAAAAACCGGCCTGGAAAATTCCACAGGCCGGGATCACACTGTCCCCGGCCTGTTTAGCGACTTGTTTTACGTGGCTGCAAGCCGGCCGGCTCAAATCACCACGGGATGCGATTTCACTAGTACTTCTTCGCTACTTTTGTCAATCCAATGTGAATCCGGGTGACAACCGTCGGGATGGGTTAGAGGTGATATTGCAAACTGCCGTGGGGCGTGGTCCAGATCGCAAAATGGGTGGCTCCATGTTGCATGCGCAAAGCAGCCTTGAAGGACTTCAACCGGAGGGTGGTTCCCGCTCTGATGGATTGCCCGAGCTCGGCCCGAAGGGGGGACTATTCCCACGGCAGTACATTCAGACGATGATGCAGCGAAAAATGATCTTAGCGACCGTCGAAGTTGATGCGGCTCAACTTCAGCCGGCAAGTTTAGATTTACGCTTGGGTGCACGAGCTTATCGCGTCCGTGCAAGCTTCTTGCCCGGGCGTGAGAGGTCGGTTTTAAGCCAACTTGAAGAATTCGAATATGATGATTTGAATCTGGAAGGTGGCGCGGTTCTCGAGAAGGGCTGCGTTTATCTCGTCGAACTGCTGGAGCACGTCAAACTGCAAAGCACTATTGTGGGTCTCGCGAATCCCAAAAGCTCTACCGGGCGGTTGGACGTTTTTATTAGACTTATTACCGACGGCGCTGAGACGTTTGATACTATTGAAGGTGGATATGAGGGGCCTCTCTACGCAGAAATTTCACCTCGTAGCTTTTCTATTAAAGTAAGAAAGGGAAGTCGACTAAATCAACTGCGGTTTAGACGGCGCAATTCGCAGCAGTTTGATTTTGAAGGTTTCAGTCTTCCGGACAGAGCGTTATTAGATCTGCATAAGCAGCATCCGCTTGTCGATGGAGACCCGATCGTACGAAAGGGCCTGGTACTGAGAGCCGGCTTGGCGCCTAGCAGCTTGGAGCAAGAAATTATTGGTTACCGCGCAAAGAGGTTCACAAGGCCGATCGATTTGGACCGAGTCGCAGAGTACGATGTGAGAGACTATTGGGAGCCAATTTATGCACAAGCGAAACATCAGCTCATCCTAGATCCCGATGAGTTCTACATACTCGCATCTAAAGAACGAATACATATTCCACCGAACTTCGCCGCAGAAATGATTCCAATTGATCCTTCGATGGGTGAATTTCGCGTACATTATGCGGGGTTTTTCGACCCCGGATTTGGCTTCAGCGAACATGGGCATCCAGGAAGTCGCGCGGTTCTAGAAGTCCGGAGCCATGAAACGCCGTTTACGCTCGAAGATGGCCAGATCGTAGGTCGGTTAGCCTTCGAACCACTGGTCGAGCAGCCCGACGTACTCTACGGCCAAACTGCGGTCTCGAATTATCAAGGGCAGGGCCTGAAGCTGAGCAAGCATTTCCGGGTCTAGCTCTGGTTGAGCGGAAACCGTCTGGTTGAGCGGAAACCGTTCCGAAACGGCGCATCGCCGGGAAGGGCGTCGCAACGGAAATCGGACACCGAAATCGTCGGGCGTCGCAGCAGCGTCGTCGTGCTCGTCTGCGGAAATCCTGAAGCGTTTTCGCGCGAAGCGGACAGCGGTCCGGGCTGGAGCAACGCGTCAAGAGAAGAACCACGGTTCTGATTCAATCGGAACCGAAATCTAGGTCTGCGGTCGCGGTGGCGCGACTGGCAGCAGCACGTCGAACAGGGTTTTGCTGCCCGGCGACAGAGTCCCTTCGATCGACAGCAATCGCCGTTTCGAGATGCTGCCACCATTGGCGGAAATCTTGTCGGCAGCGCCGTCGGTTGCCAGCACGCGATGGCATGGCACGATCAGCATGAACGGATTTTTCCCGATCGCCTGCGCCACCGAATGCGACGCGCCGGACGCCTTGAGGGCGGCAGCGATCTCGCCGCAGGTGCGGGTTTCGCCCCACGAGATGGTGCGGGTGAATTCGTAGACCCGCCGGCTAAAGGCCGGGATACCGTCCATGTCGAGCGCGATGTCGGCCAGGTCGCCCGGCTGGCCGCGCAGCAATGCTGCAATGCCCTCGATTGCGATCTCGACATTGAGTGGGGGGCGCATCTCGCGCGCCTGCGGATAACGCTGGAACAGCCGCCGCCTGGTTTCGATCTCGCGCGCTTCGGGAAGCTGCACGCCCACCACGCCGGCATCGCTCCATACGATGCCGCACCGGCCGATGCCGGTGTCGAATACGCTATACCCATGCCCCATCACGCCACCTCGACCCCGGGCGGTCATAGCATCGCCGCGGCCCGGCGCATCCCGGAAAATATGATGAGGTGGAAGATGGGGAAAAGGTGCGGGATGACGCGAGCGGGATTGCTGGCGGCGGCGGGCTGAATGGCGTGGACAGCGAGCGTCCCCTTGGTCGTCAATCCGCTTGGCGGACGGCGCAGTCTCGGCTAAATCAGGTGAGGCGATCGCGGGCGTAGTTCAATGGTAGAACGGCAGCTTCCCAAGCTGCATACGAGGGTTCGATTCCCTTCGCCCGCTCCAACGCACCAAATCTCGATAAAATGGGCACTTCCGCAGTTTTTGAAGAGCCACTTTGTCGCTTCAAGTTGGCGGTTCGTACAACGTTCGTACAAATTTGCGCCAGAATCAGGGAGTCTGGATCATTGGCCCTTCGTCGTCCTCGGGCGGAGGTGAGGTTCTGTTCGAAGGTGGGAGCGAAAACAGAGGAGAGAATCGCTCCCTCTCCGCGATCTGACCGCGAGGTGCGAAAACCCGGTAAACCAAGGGGCGCCGAGAGCCACCGGATTCGATGGTGGAGAGCCGCGGAAAACTTGTCTCAAATTGCCGAACGCACGAATCCTTGAAAAAAGACGCGTGGGCCACGAACAATCCTGCGGAAATTCGACCGTACCGACTTTAGTCCCGCTTTCCGAATGCAACTTGGGCGTTAAAACTGGTCTCGTCGCACGGCCGGTCGCGCGGCAATGTCTCGCCGCTGGAATTCATAATAATCGCCATGGTCACGCCGCCCGACCGTTCACCCCAAATTCTCGGTAACCGGTATGCCTTAGGCAATACCAACCGCCTAGGGGCGCAGGCGATCGTAACGCAGGCGTTCGATACACTCAAAAGCAGATCGGTTGCTATCAAGCGGATGCGGTTTGGACCCGCAGACGAACGGGCGCGCGAGGGCTTCCAGCGCGAGGTCCAGATGCTGCAGGATCTTCGCCATCCCAACATCGTCGAAATGTTCGACGTCGACCGCGACGACAAAGGGGACTGGTACATCGTTCTCGAATGGGTGCCGGAAAACCTTGAGATCGTCATCGAGCGAGACGGTCCATGCACGTGGGACGATTTTTGGCAGCGGTTCGGGCGACCGGTCCTCGGCGCTGTCGTTTATGCGCAGAAGAAGCAGATCGCGCACCGCGACATCAAGCCGAAGAACATACTAGTTTCCGCGGACGGCGTGCCGAAGCTTGCCGATTACGGGATCGCGAAACTGCTGGACCGAGCCGGAAGTTGGGCACCGGTCAAAGGACTCACGTTCAGGTTCGACTACACCAAAGGTTACACGCCAGGGGAGCCTGATCCCGCCGGGAGCATTCTGAGCCGGGATTGTTACGCCTTCGCGGCGGTCGCCCTGTCGTGCTTGACTGGCCGGATATTCGACAGTGAGGAAGAGCCGCGCGTCGCCCTGCAGGAGGCCGCCGTCCTGCCCAGCAACATCCGCGCCATTCTCGAGCGATGCCTGCACAAGGACGCTTCGAAGCGGCCCGCGCTGGCGTCAGCACTTCTCAGCGAGGTCGAGAGAGCGGAGGAAGAGACCAGACGCGCATCCGCCGTCGTATCGGTCTGTCATCTGTCCCTGTCGAACGCGGTTCTGACTAGGATTTGCTCGCGAATGGAGCTTCATGACCGGAAGGACGCCGAGCGCTTCGTGCGGGACGAACTCGACGAGGTCGCTGGTCTCATGCCTGCCGACGTGCCGGCCGGTGTCGAGAAGGCCGATGTTGATCTGATCGGCGCGACTTGGCGGTTCAGATGCCGTTTCAGCGGGCGCCACAACGAGGTGCTTGAGCTGATGCACGTTCTTGAAGTCGACGCCTCCCTCGCTACGAGCCTCAGGGACCGGTGCCTGACTCGACCGATGTCGTTCACCTTCGACCGGCCGCGCGATCCGGAAACGGCGGGGCAGCAGCTCGGGCTACTGCTCGCCGAGGCGGTCGAGGTTCAACGGCAGTTGGCCGAAGAACGCAAGGCTAGGTCCGGCCAGCGGATCTTCCGCGTCTGGCGTGGTTACCTGCGCGACAGAGCCGACCTTGAGGCGAAGCGTACGAGTGCCATCAAATATGTCGATCGGAGCGTTGTGGAGGATCGAGTGGCGCTGACCACCGAGCTCGCGCAAAGCGAAGACCTCGTCGGACAGGAACGTGTGATCGTGCTTCCGGCCGGCGGACGGGTGACTGGCATCGTCGCCGGGGTCGCGTTCAACAGGATCATGCTGAACGTGACGTTCGGCGATGCGAACCGGCTGCCGAGGCGCGGAGAGCTCGCGATCAACACGCTCGCCGCCCAGCGGGCCCTCGACCGTCAAACCGCGGCGCTCGATACCGTGCTCTACGACAGGGCCGAGAGCGAACAGCTCAAGGGCATCATCATAGATCCGCGCACGGCGGAGCCGGTCGTGAAGGTGCACGACGTCATTCCGACAACTGCGGATTTCGACGAGGAGAAGAAAGAGATTCTCGCCAAGGCCTTAGGCCTGCAGAATATCCTCGCGATCGAGGGACCTCCAGGGACGGGCAAGACGAAACTGATTGCGGAAATCGTCGTCCAATGGCTGAAGCGCCGTCCTCGGGACCGGATCCTGCTGTCTTCGCAGACTCACATTGCTTTGGACAACGTCCTAGAGCGGATCACGGAGACGGAACTGCCGCTCGAGACGATCCGCATCGGACGGAGCGACGAAACGCGCATCTCTGAACTCGGGCACAAGCTCCTGCTCGAGCGGCGCGTCGAAGCCTGGATTAAGGACGTGCGCAAGGCCGCCGAGGCGGACATGCAGAGGTGGGCCTCGGAGAAGAATGTGGATCGCGAGGCAGTGGCGGTCGGCATGAAGGTCGAGCGCCTCCTGCAGGTGCTCGCGATCCAGAAGGACCTTCGCGATCGCATCGCCAGACAGCAAGCCGATCGGGTCAGCGTCGAGAAGGCAGGCGTCGGCTCCGCTGGTGGCCCCGCCGATCAGGATGAGGTCGAGGAGGAGACGACGCAGATCGACAGCGAGATCGGCGTCAGCAAGCAAGCGCTCAAGCGGGCGGTCGGCGAGGAAAAGGACCTGCGCGCCGAAATGCAGAAGATGGGGGAATACGCCGCGTACCTTTCGCAATCGGAAGACCCGGACGAACTCGGGGAATGGGCCGCCCATTTCTTGGCCGACACGCCCATGATCAGAGCTTGCCGGGATCGGCTGAAGCTGCTCGAGGACTGGCTGTTGAGGGTGGGGCGATCTTCGGATTTCAACGCCGCGATGCTGTCGTCGGCCCAGATCATAGCCGGGACGTGCGTCGGCATCGCCGGCGTCCGGGGCATGGAGGAGGTCGCCTACGACCTTTGCATCGTCGACGAAGCGTCCAAGGCGACCGCGACCGAAATGCTCATCCCGCTCTCCCGGAGCAAGCGGTTTATCATCGTCGGAGATCCGGAGCAGCTTCCTCCATTCTTCGAGCAGTTGGGCGACGATCTTTTGGATGAGTTCGAGGCCGAGGAGGTCAAGGCGACCCTCCTCGACAGGTTGCTTGACGAGCAGGCGGGCCTTCCCGCGGGATGCCGCGCAGGCCTGAAGAATCAATACCGGATGATCGAGCCGATAGGCGATCTCGTCAGCACCTGTTTCTACAAAGGGAAGCTGAAGAGCCCGGTGAAGTCGCATGGACTTAAACTGTCCATGGCCTTCCCCAAGCCAGTGACCTGGTATTCGACCCAAGATCTACCCGCCCGGTCCGAGGAGCCTGAAGGATTGACCTTCAAGAATCCCACCGAGGTCGCACAGATACGCAAGATATTGCTGCGCCTCGAGTTCGTCGCCACGGCTCAGAAGGAGCGCATTTCGGTAGCGGTGTTGTCCGGCTACACGGCGCAGGTGAAGCTTCTCGGCGAAATGATCCAGCGCGGTATCGCCGAATGGCCGTCGCTCGATGTCGCTTGCTCCAGCGTAGATGCATTCCAAGGACGGCAAGCCGACGTCTGCATCTACTCGGTCGTCCGGTCGAACGATCAGAAAGATCTCGGTTTCCTGCGGGAACGTCCTCGGCTGAACGTCGCCTTATCCAGGGGCAAGAGCGGTCTGGTTATCGTGGGAGATAACTTCTTCTGCCGAAACGTCCGAGGCAAGAATCCGTTCAAGTCGGTGATCGACTATATCGACAACAACGAGAGCACCTGCACGGCGGAGAATCTTCAGTGACGCCCGAGCTTGCAGCGAGGAAATACCAGTTCCGCGAGGGTTTTCATCTCGTCGACTACGGCGAGGTCGGATTGCCGATATTCCGCCTGACGCTCGAGGCCATTACGATGGCGCCTCGGTTCATACCCACCATCCAGGAATTCGCCATGCGCTGCCTGGCGCTCGGGGAAACGCAAGAGGCGGACGTCGCCAATATGCTCGGACTGAAGCTCGATGTCGTCGTGGGAGCCATGAACGTGCTCATTTCGGACGGTTACGTCACGCGGGAGTCGAATAGCGACGGCGCCGACACCTTCCATCTCACCGAGTCCGGCGAATTGCGCCTGTTGGTCGACAAACTGGAGGTTCCCCAAGAGGAGATGATCGTCGTCGATTATGACGGTATCCGCCGAATTCCCCTACGTCTGACGGGTGAGAGCGTCGTGCGCCCGGCCCTGCTTCAGGGGACCGGGGCCGTCCAGATCCGGCCCTATCCGGCGGAAGCGCCCGGGGTCGACGATCTGGCCATCCCGGACATTTCGAAGGTGATTCGCCGACAGAGGAGCGATGACTTCCGGCGCACCGTGCTTTCGCTGAAGCGCGTTGTCAGACGCAACAATCTTTTCCGGGAGGGGGTCGCACTCGTCTACGCCGCCGATAAGTCGGACGAGGTCCAAGTCGCGTTCGTCATAGACGATAAGCTCTCCGACGCGTATGAACTCGCCTTCGCGCAGCACGGCGGGCCCAAAAAGATGGGTTTCGTGCGGGCGATCGCGGAGACCGACCTGAGCAGAAAGCTCGAAAAGATGGTCGGCCGCTCCATGTACAGGAGCATGCCCGGTCGTGATGCGATGACGGCGGTGCGAAAAAAGGAGATCGATAGTCTGATGGAGATGGATTCGGTCAGAAGAGCCGTGGCCGGCTTGCCTCCACGCGGTCCGAACCCCGTCGCCGCCGCCCTGGCGGCGGCCGAAGACCGGCTGGAGGTCGCAAGGCACGAGATGGACGCGTTCGAGGTCCGTCCCCTCGTTTGCTACGAACAGACCGAGCTTCTCGATGCCGCCTTGAAGAACGCGCGCAAATCCTTGGTCATCACGAGCGCGGGAATACAGCCGTCCATTGTCGATGCGGCCAAACTGCGCGAAATTGATCTGTTGATCGAGGAAGGTGTCCAGATTGAGATCGAGTCCTATCTCGCTGCCCCGACCGAGACTCGGAGCGGTGGTCGATACGATCCCCTATCGGAGTTCGCGCGCCGCGCCGCCAAGGGCGGATTGACGATCCGGAAAGGTCGGACGCAAGACTTCTTCTTCCTCGTTCAGGACGACGAACTGGCAGTTATCTCGACGCGCCCGTTTTTCGGTGAAGTCTCTCGGCGCAGGGGTTTCATGCGCGTCCAAGGGCTCGTGACCCGCAAGCCAGCGTTCGTCGAAGAAATCAGGAGCATCGTGCTCGGCAGCAGTAACCCGGTCGGACGACATGGCAACTAACCGGCCGGTGTGGACCGCCACTCACGTCGGCCGCGTAAGAAGCGCGAACGAAGATCTCTATCTCGTCGGCGACCGGATCGGTCGCGAACCGATCGAAAGCTGGTCCGGAACGCTCGCGGGCGATCATGGCTGGGCCGTGATCGCCGACGGCATGGGCGGACACGAAGGCGGCAAGATCGCCAGTCGCATAGTCGTCGAAACTATCGCGGGCTCGATCGATAGCGCGCGTCACGAAGCGGACGTCACGTCCATAATTGCCGATGCCAATCGAAGGCTGTTCGAGAGGATGTATTCCGGCGAGGGCAGACCCGGCATGGGTACGACCATCGTAGGAGTCGTGTACTTCGAGAACGCGGCACTCGTTTTTAACGTAGGGGACAGTCGCGCGTACGAACTCCGTCGGGGCCAGGTGCTTCAGTTGAGCCGGGACGATACGCTGAATGTCGATCGGGTTCCAAGAAGTGGGCGCAGCCACGCGCTCACCCAATCGCTCGGCGGCACGACGACACCGCAGGCTTTGCGTCCCCACATCCGGCGCTTTCCGCTCGAGGACCACGTCGGCGTACTGCTCTGCTCCGACGGTCTCAGCGACATGGTCGATCAAGATGTGATTGCGGGAATTCTCCTGCGACAACCTGAAAGTCCCGCAGAACGGCTTATGGAGGCTGCCCTCGATGCGGGCGGAAAGGACAACGTGACAGTAATCGTCGTCGGCTCCCGGAAGTAATCCAGTTCCGCGTAGAGACCGCATTGGCGGTGACGGGCGCTCCGATCGACGAATCTCACCGGGTGCACCTTCTGGTTCACATGGCGGAGAGTTGCGTTCGAGACTGTGGCAGCTAAGTTACTAAAGACCAGGGGGGTAGGGTGCGCGTCGTTCATGTGCCGTGCGGCCCGTTCGCCAACGCAAGCGAACTAAGGGCCTTTAAAGCAGTCGATCAGGCGTTCCGTCGCGTCGAAGGGGCGGGGACCGCCTACGTATTAACCAACCTCGTCTTTCCCAATCCCCACGGCCAAGCCGACGAGATCGACATGGTGGCGATCGGTCCGGGCGGCGCAGTAGCGATCGAGGTCAAACATTGGGATGGGTCGGCGTTGCGGCGAGCCGATCTCGCTGATCCAGCCGCCCAGCTTATACTTGCTAAGGCCAAGCGCGTGGCGGGCAAGCTGCGCGCGCTCGATGCTCGGCTCGGGTACATGCCGGCTACGTTTTTGCTCACCCGCGAAGCAGGATCGCTCAAGCGCAATGGGCAGCAGGCCCGCCACTCCCTAGGAGTATTGGGCTATAGCCTCAAAGACGTGATGGAGCTCATTGCAACGCCGGCTTCGGCGAACGGGATCAATGCCGACAAGCTCGCCAGGGGGCTTGCCCCGCGCCACAATCTAGCTGACGCGGCACGCCTCAAACGGCTTGGCCGCTTCGACGAACTTGCATTGTTGACACCTGAAGACGACCGGTTTCAGCGTATATTCACCGCACGCGATCCCTGGACGGGTGATCGCGTGCTGTTGCATTGCTATGATCTTTCGGCGGCCCCGGCGGGCGAGGCAGCAGAGCTCACCGAGCGGCGTGCACGCCGCGAGTTCGACGTTATTCGTCGCTTTCAGAAATCGCTGTTTCTTCCAAGCCTCGTCGATTCCTGGCAGCCGCTGCCCAACTATGCGGGTGAGATGTATTTCTTTAGCGTGAGCGACAGCGCCGCGGCTACCGTCGCAGCGCTCAAGCATCAGGCGCAGTGGACGTTCGCTGACCGCCGCGATTTTGCAATCCGCGCGCTCCTGGCTCTCGCTGAATTTGCAGAAGGATACGACGGCCCGCTGCTCCACCGTGCGCTCGATGGTGCAAGTGTGCGGGTACGAGCCGACAATTTGCCGTTGTTTGCCGGATGGCGCTGGGCGCGGCTCACGCCTGCGCAGACTGTCAGCGGCCATGAGACGTCCGATGAGCTCGGCGGCTTTGCCGCACCGGAGATCCAGTCGAACGGTCTCGCGGCAGCGACTCCGGCATCAGACCTCTATAGCCTTTGCTCGGTCCTCACCGAACTTTTTCCGAGCGATAGTGCGCGCGATATCCGAGAGATCCTCGCGCTCGGCCTCGACGCGACGCCGCGCAATCGCCCAAGCCCACGCGATCTCGCCGAGCTGTTGCAGGACAAGACTCCCAAACCTGCTGTCTCAGCGATCATCGAGCCAGAGCCAGTGTCGCCCGCGCGCTGGGACGAAGGCTATCGCTTCACTTGGAAGGACGCCAAATATCGCGTTGTGTCAGTTCTCGGCCAAGGCGCTGCCGGCCGTACGTTCAAGCTTGAGCAATTGAGCGGTGACGATGACGAACCAATCGGCACCTTTGTCGGGAAGGCGGTATTCAACCCCGAGCTCGGCCCAGCCTCGCTCGCTGCTTATCAACGACTTCGCCCGCTTTCGCTCCGCGAGGGTCTGTCCAACGTTCTGGAATGTGCCAGCACTTGGCAAGCCAACGACCTCATGACTCTGCTTCGCTGGGCGCAAGGCGCACCGCTGAATGCCTGGCTGGGCGACCTTGAGTTCATTGCTGAAGTGGCCGGCGAGGACACGACTGAGCAGCTCGTGTTGGGCTGGTTTGAGACCTTGTGCGCCGCACTCGATGCGCTTCACGCTCAAGGCTGGGTGCATGGCGATGTCAGCCCGTCGAATATCCTGGTGGATGAGACCAAGGTCGTGCTCATTGACTATGATCTGGCTGGGCCGATCGGGCATCAACCGCGCGGCTCCGGGACGCTGCTCTATGCGTCGCCTGAGCGCCGGGACGGCGCGCCGGTCTATGCGCGCGACGATATCTACAGCCTCGCTGCGAGCCTGTTTCATGCGATCACCAATCGCCCACCAGCGTGGGTCAGCACAGGCTCTGGCTTAGCCTGGACAACCGAGGAGCGCGCGGCTTTTCCGAGGCTGATTCCGATCCTTGATCAGGCGACCGCGAGTGCGCCGGAAGGGAGGTTTAGCGATGCAGCGGCGGCGTTGCGTCGCTTGCGCGAGGCGCTCCCGTCCAATCGGCCGATCGAACCCGCGATCCTCAAGGTGCTCGCCGAGCCCGAACTGCTGCGGCCTAATTTCGTGCCGCGCGTCAAGGATATCCTCAGTGCCTATCCAGGTTCACGCTTTGGCAACACTGAAACCCGCGGGTTGGATACCGATTTCGCATTCGACACCTACGTCCCCACAGCGCTCGACATCGCACTCCCCCGGGCCATCGCCTCGGGCGAAATCTCGCTTGTGATCCTGTGCGGCAATGCCGGCGACGGCAAGACCGCCTTTCTGCAGCAACTCGTGCGCACGCTGGGCGGTGACCCGCCGCCTTCCAGTGAGCGCGTGTGGAAGGGCCGGCTTGCTGGTCGTGCTGCCACCATCAACCTCGATGGCGCGGCGAGCTGGAAGGGACAGTCCGCCGATGCGCTGCTCGATGAGCTCTTCGCCCCCTTCCTTCATGGTCCCGCAAATGACAACCGCGTTCATCTCGTCGCGGTCAACGACGGACGGCTGATGGAGTGGATCGACCATGCCGAGGCCGATCATGACGAGACGGCATTGACGCGCGATCTTGCCTCAGCGCTTGCCCACAAGGGCGGAGCGCTGCCGCGCCATATCCGGCTGATCGAGCTCAATAACCGCTCGCTCGTCGGCGGTCTCGACCTTGAGCGCGGTACGATTTCGACCGACTTTGTCGACCAACTGGTCGGACGTCTGATCGGCGGCGCCGAGGCTCCTAAGATCTGGGCACCATGCCGCAATTGCACCGCGCAAGCGCGCTGTACCATGAAGCGCTCGGCGGACATGATGGGGGCCAGCGACGATCGAGATGTTCGCGCGCGGGGCAATCGCCTCAGGTCGCGACTAGTCGACGCCCTCCAGACTGTGCACCAGCGCAACGAGATCCATATCACCGCACGCGAGCTCAAGGCTGCAATCAGCTACATCTTGTTCGGGCTTTATGCGTGCGAGGACTTGCACGACAATCCCGAGCTCGAACCCCATGATCCCGCCGATCACGCGTTCAACCCACAGTCCCCCAATCGACAAGGTGAGTTGTTGCGGGAACTCGCCCGACTCGATCCGGCCCTTGAGGCCCATGCACGCATAGATCGTTATCTGGTTAGGCGCGGCACGCCCGATCCAGCGCATGGTGCGCGGCGCTTTCGGGACATGGTCGGGCGGCCGCTGCCGCTGCGCGATGCGCGCCGACGCGCCTATTTCGCTTGGTCGACCGATCAGGTGCGGGCGGTCGGTGGCGACGATCATGCGTTGACCTTGCGAGAAGGACGTCGGGCGTCTGAATTTCGTCACTTTCCGTTGTTGTCGAGCGACGAGCAGGAGGCGATCAAGCGCCGCTTGTGCGAGGGGTTGTCGCGGCTCGAAGCCTTACCCGAGTCGGCCTATCGCCAGGATGATCGGGTGCCGATCCGTGTCCTCCCGCGCACGCCGACCGAAACGGCCTTTTGGATCGAGAAGTCGCTGGCCCGCTTTTCGCTCGAACCCGAGCGATTCCAAGTGACCGAGGGCTCGGAGACGCTTCACCGCTTCCTCACTTTGCGGTTTCAATCCGCACACGGCGGGGTGGAGGAGCTCGTCGTTCCGCTCGAGCTTTATGCTCTACTTATGGATCTCGCCGACGGCGTACAGATCCTAGACGCCTTCTCCGACGACGTTTTCGCCAATCTCGGGGTCTTTACCAGCCGGCTTGCGCAGGAAGACGAGCGCGCGCTCAACGCCTGGAATCCGGCGGATGGCGAGCGAATCCATCGCTTGTCCGTTGCAACCCGCGACGACCGCCAGTTGATCTTGCTTACCCAGGAGGCCTGATGCCGAACGAAACCCGCCAAGTGGTCGAGTCGGTGCTCGGCAATCACATGACCGCCCAGATCTGGACCAGTACCTATCCCCCGGTTTTTCCCTTTACACCGCAGGATTTTTCGGTCGGGGCGATCCCGCCGATGGTGCTCTACCTATTTCGCTGGGGGCATCGCCGCGGCAAGGGACGTTTTGCCGAAACCTACGGCGCGGGCGGCACGCCGACAATCAAATCTACAGTCTCGCGTCTCGTTGCCGATCCGACGATTGATGGATTCGACAGCGACATCGGCCGCGCAATCCTCGGCGATTTTTTGCTTACCTCGATCCTTGAGAACAAGCGCCGCGTGGAATCGCACGACGAACAAATCTAGCGCTGTTTTGCCAATCACTATTTCGCGTCTTGGATCGACCTTCCGCTTACCGCTGCAAATTTGCGCGGCGTACCCGAGATGGTGACCGCGTTGATCAGCAACCAGCGTGAGGGCGACATGGTCGAACCCTTTGCCGAGCGCGGCCGCTACAGGGTAGGCGCACGTGTCCAGGACAATGAGCTTCTGGCCGCGCTCGCGCCGGGAACGCAGACGATCGGCGCACGCAAGAGCGATCTTAGGTCGGACACGTTCGACGAGGCCGTCCCCTTGCCGCTCGATCAGTTGCTCACGGTTCGGCTGGCTCAGGGCTGCGGCGAGGCGCCGAGCAAGGCAGTCGGGCGGCAGAATCCCGGGCCGATCCCCAATCAGCGACCGATTGCGGTCCGCGCGGCCGACACATTCCGAAATGATCTGCTTGTGTTTCTCGATTGCTATGCCCGCGGCGATGCCACCCCGCGTGCGGCACTCTTGTCTATGCTCGAATCCGCAATGGCGGTTGGGCTCACCGTGATCTTCGCCGCGACGGTGGACATCATGAACCGCTGGGGAACGGACGGTGAAATACCGGAGGCGGACACGGCGACCAGTTTCCCGTTGTTCATGGATTGCTCGAGCGGGTCCGATACGGCACTGCGGGCAAGCTCAGAGGAGAGCGGTTTTCTGGTTCGTCAGGCCGTCAATCGGCTGCCCGCTATCCTCATGCATGCACGCCTACTCGACTATTACGTCCGCAACGAATCCGACATAGATCGACGCACGCTTCCGCCGACCTCGCCCGACGCCACACAATGGTTGAACCTTCTGGGGAGCTTTCTCAACGGCGTCCATGAGGAGGCGCGTGACGCGCGGCGCTACTTCGGCAAGACCGCGCGCAAGCTACGCGAAGCAGCGGACAAAGCCGAGGATCTCGAGCTACGTACGCTGCTTGGCGAGGAAGGCGGCGGGGACGATCCCGGGCGCTCGCTCGCCGAGGCCCTGAGTGCGGCGTTCACTGGGTCCGCCAATAGCGGCAAGGAGCGGCTCAACAATTTCCTATCCTCAGCGCTGATGATCGACGAGGTGAACGGGCTCGCTAAGCGGCGCAAGGTGGCCTTGTATCAAAGCCGAAAGAAAGGACAGCATCGTCGCGGCGACGCATTGTCCTTTGTTCTCACCAACCCCGTGATCGAATATTTGGTCCACCGCCACGTGCGCCACAACGGTAAAGGGCGTAAAGCGCAGTCGCTATCGTACCCCGCTTTTTTGCGCATCCTTAGGGAGAATTATGGTTTTTATATCGATCGCGCGCCGCCGAATCTCGCGGTGCCGAGCGACCTTCTACAACGCAATCGTCGCATGCTTGAACGACGACTGCGCGATTTGGGCTTGTTAACCGGGGTCAATGATGCCGAACGCATGAAGAAGCTCAAAGCACGCTATCGCGCGCGCCAGGATCGCGACGGGGCGATGGAGGATGCAGCGTGATGGGACCCGAACACGCCAAACTGTTTGCGCAAGCGATCATTAATATCTTGAGCGCTCCAGTCCCGGGTTCAATTGCATTCCTACGTTGCTTGACGTCTGACCAGGTCGATGTGCTGGCTGATAGTGACGCGTTTCATATCCCGGGCTGGACCATCAACGCAGTGATCGATATCACTGGCACACGCCGCGTTACCGCCGATCA
The DNA here is from genome assembly GCA_018971625.1 of Pseudomonadota bacterium. GTDB lineage: Bacteria > Pseudomonadota > Alphaproteobacteria > Rhizobiales > Xanthobacteraceae > Bradyrhizobium. The sequence goes on along the minus strand of JAGXAJ010000015.1, from coordinate 11,928 downwards.
GGCGGTCGAACAACGCGAAGACAAGGGTGATGCCGCGCTCTTAATCATCGATCCGTTGCGAGCGGGCGCGGGTCTCGATGGCATTTACAGCGCCGGACGCGAGATCGGTGAAGGCGAGCTCTTCAATGAGGCGCTCACTCTCGCGCGCAGGCCCTTCTGGGGGCATATGAGTGTGCTCGATGAGGCGATCCGGCGGGCCGAACGGCTTGGTCGACGACGCCGACTGACGCCTTGGGCCAAGTTCGATTTTTATGTCAGCGCGGCGCAGAACGCCGGCCGGGCCGTGGCGCGCCTGGGGCTCTGGCCAATCGCATGCGAGGGTGATCCCTCGAGCAGCGAGCTCGACTTGTCAGCCGAACTCGCCGATCGCTTGCTCTATGTGAGCGACACGCGCGTGGTCTCCGAGCGCGTGCGCGCGCTCGTTCTTGATGAAGCTGATACCCACGGCCCCGAACTCGAAAGGGCGCTGCGCTTAGTGGCGGGCCTGAGTCCCGAAGAATCCGCCCGCCGGATCGAGGACCAGCCGAATCTCTGGCTTGGCGCTATCAAGCCGGGATTTGCCAGCGAGGCGCTGCGCCTGATCCAGCTCACGTCCTGGCGCGATACGAAAGGCAAATTGCTCAAATGGTCGGGGCTCATTAACGCAGAAGGCGAAGAGACTACGCCGCGGCTCATTCTCGATCGCAATGCGGCGACCAAGGACCGCGCGCAGTGTGTGGTACGTTGGACTACGAATCCAGACGGACTAGCGGCTGGCAGTGTCGATTATCGTATCTCCGTAATTGCCGGCGAGGACGTATTGACCGAGCGTGTTGTCAGCCATCGCGACCATCGCTATCAGCAGGTCGTGATCGGCGTTGATGATTTCGACGAACTCGAAGGCAACGAGAAGTTCGACGCGATCGTCCAAGTGGCCGCAATTGGCCTGGATGACATCGCTGTCGTGCAAAGCGAGCCATTCACGCTCGAATTTGGCGAAGCAATTAAATCGCTCAGCGGTGCGTCCGGCCAGGAGGTGCGCACGCTTATTGAAGGTGCGATCGGCGTTGGAGATCGCGAACAGTTTGACTTACTGGTGGCTGGGCCAGAGGCGGCGACTCGTCCGATCGAGGACCGCAAAGGCTATATAAACTGGAAGGGTGAAGCCGCGAGCCGCGGGGCGCGCGTCTATCGCCCCTGGTTGCTGCGCGCAGTGGAAAAAGATTGGGAGGCGCGAGGCGGACCGATCGGCCATTGGATCCAGATCGTCCGCGCTGATGGCTCGCCGATCGGTCCCTTGCAATTCGTCGAACTCGAACCGGACGATAGCAGCCCGACCACAGAGCGCGCCCGCGATGCCTGTCGCAAGCTTGCTGGCGAACTAGGGTCCACCGGGTTGCTCGGCCGAGTGCTCACCAGCGGCTGGAGCGCGGCGGACAGTTATGTAAACGCCTGGGAGAAGGCGTTGGATGGCGGCGCCCCCGCGCTTGCGCGGCACGGCACCATTGAAGTTCGTAGCCAATCGGGACAGGTCATTGGCCTCTTGGTTACGCCGCTCCATCCGGTGCGGTTCGCGTGGCATGCTCATTATGACCAAGCGATCGCGCATGCACGATACGAGCAGGGTCTCTCGCCGAGTCACGTCCAGAAGTCGGTCTCGCCAGTTGACTCCGCCTTCTTTCCCTTCGCGCTGCCAGGAGCAGCGGGTACACGCGGATTTGTCTTTGCCGACGTGCTGGGGTTCCACACGGTCGCGATGACGCTCGATGGTGAGCGTGAACCCAAAGCTGCGACCGCGCTTTTAGCCGCGTGCATGAGTGACAATGTTGCAGCGGCGCCATCGATCGGTGAAGCCAGCGCCGGCGCGATCGCTCGCGAGCTTGGCCATTATCTCGACTGCTATGGCGGCGCAAGCGGCGAGCGCCCCGATCTTCTCACCATCCAGGCCTGGCGCGCTGGCGATGGGCTGACCGTAGCCCGAGCGCTTGGCCAGACGCTCGCGGCGCGCGGCGTCGATGAAGACGATGAAGTCGCTTCCTCGCTGTGCTTCACGCTCGATCTCTTCCATGCAGCCAACTCGACCAGCGCGGGTCAGTTTCTGGAAAGTGTTGGGCGTCGACGGCGTGCCGGCGGGCACGTTCTCGATGCGCGCGATCGGTGGCTTGCCGACACGGCTGCCTGGCCAGGCGAGGTCCTGGTTCCTCGCTTGAGATGGGCCAAGCAGGAAGAACCGGCCATCGACAACGACTCCGCTTGGAATGCCGTGCGCGCCGCGCACGTCAGCCTGGCCTTCGATATGTTTCGCACGGAGCTAGACATTATTCCGGCAGCAACATTGTCAGACTCGCGCCCGTTGCATGCTTGGGGGCTCATTCGTACCCTCGAACGACGCGCCTTGGAGGGCGAGGAGCTGGCCTGGGTCACCTATGCAGCGCCCGAACTGACCGGCGAGCCGAGCCCCGACAATCGCACCGCCAGCGATCGGCTGCGCCGCATTGACCGTGCGACAGCACGTGCCACCGCCCGAGCGCTTGGCGGAGCCACCACCGATTGGCCGGTGCTGAGGACAAAGCTGCCTGCTGAGGATCGCATTCGCCTCGATAGGCTGCATGACCGCAGTGACTGGGTGATCACGCTCGACCGCAATGCCGCACTTGATTACTTCGATGCGCCGCGCGAGAGCCCTGATACTTATGAACGGTTCGTGATCGACACGGTGCCCGAGCGCACCGATCTCGCCGCGATCCAGCTCGTCACCTCGACCACCAATCTCGATTCGGTTCGAGATCTCGTCGACGAAGCGCTTGGCGACATGGGGTTGAGCAGCAGCGAGCGAAACAGCCGATTCCTGGTCAACCAACTCAAAGCACTGAGCGGCCGCTTGGCGATTCGGCTTTCCGATGGCGGCACGCGGACCGGCGAGCTGATAGCCCTTGCTCTTATGCATGCGCATTGCGTCGCGGCGGGTGGCCGAGGGAGCACCTGGCTCAACGTCGAACAGGGCGTGCTCATTCCGGTTGACGAGATCGCCGATCACGCACCCATCGTGCTAATGGCCGAGGCCGATGGCGACAGCGCCCGACGCGCTGACTTCATCCATGTGAGCGCGCCGGCGCGAGGTCCACTTGAGTTCCGGTTCGTCGAAGTCAAACATCGCCAACATCTCAGAACCGCCCGCCAGCCCGACATGCTGGAGCATATGGTCGCGCAGATGAGCGAACTTAGGCAACGCTGGATGGATTGGTTCTTTAGCGAAACACTAGCGCCGCTCGACCGCGTCGTCCGCCGCGCGCAGCTCGCCAGGCTGCTGCGCTTCTATGTCGATCGTGCCAGACGCCATCGGCTATCAGATCGCGGCTATGCACGGTTGACCAACGAGATCGACCAGCTAGTCCTTAAGGACGTCTATCAGCCCGGATCGGTCAGCGATTCCGATGTGGGCTATATATTCTGCCCGGAACATCGCACCGGTCAGGCGGAGCGGATTATTCCAGAAGGCAGCGACACCGGGTTGTGGCTGTTTGGACCAACGCTCCTGCCTGATGAAGACGGTTTGGGGGCCGGACGCCCCGATGCTGCCGCTCACGCTCGGCGAGCCTGCTGCAGCCGCCGATCTAGCTGGGCTTGCCCGTGACGACGACTCCGCGCCGTCAGACGGGCGTCCTGACACCCCCGACCGCGGCGATCCGCCGCCGCGTGAGGAGGCGGCCACCCGACGCACGCCGCAATCGCCATTTTCGCAAGCGCCTGGACCTACTGAGGTCGCATCAAACCTAGCTACGTCCGACAACGCGCCAGCGCCGCCACAATCACACGCCGAACCCAGCGGGGGGCCGGCCGATGAAACGACCCCGAAAATTGTGCCCCCTACGCGACTGGAGATGCCACCAAGCGCATCACATATAACTCGGACCGACCCAGTCGAGATTGGGCTCGGCGAGACGCTCACAGGCGTGCCGGTTTGCTGGCCAGTCTCGATCCGCACCAATCCGCATGTAATGATGGTCGGCCTGCCCGGCATGGGGAAGACCACCTCCCTCATTAACATCGCCAAGCAGCTTACCGCGGCCGGCATCGCACCGGTGATCTTTTCGTATCACGACGATATCGACGACAAGCTCGCTGCAGCGATCGGACCGATGCGGACGATCGACTTCGATGGGCTGGGATTCAATCCGCTGCGCGTCGATGCGCCAGGACCTATGGCGTATATCGATGTTGCCGGGACCCTGCGTGACATTTTCGCTTCGATCTTTCCCGACCTTGGTGAGATCCAACTCGAGGAGCTGCGTGGCGCGATCAAGCAAAGCTATGACGATTTGGGCTGGAATGATCGGACCCGCGAGCGGCCGCAGCCGCCGCGGTTCCGATCGTTTCTTGACATCCTCAAATCGCGCCCCAAGCCGAATCAGAACCTGCTCGCGCGGCTCCAGGAGCTCGCGGACTATGGCTTTTTCGACGGTGACCACGAGGACGCTGCGATCCTCGGCGATCCGCAGCCGTCCTTGATACGCGTGCACCTGAGCACCAACGATATCGTCCAGCGCGCCTTTGCTACCTTCGTGCTCTATAGCATCTACAAGGACATGTTCCGGCGCGGCGTCCAGAGCCGCCTCACCCATGCGATCATCTTCGACGAGGCTCATCGCGCCGCCAAGCTCAAGCTAATCCCGCGCTTTGCCAAGGAATGTCGCAAATATGGGCTGGCGCTTGCGCTCGCCTCGCAAGGGGTGCGAGACTTCGATGGTGCGCTGTTTGAAGCAGTGGCAAGCTATCTGGTCCTACGTGTGACCGAGGCCGATGCCCGTGTTTTGGCTCGCAACACCGGTCCGACGGCGGACCAGCAGCGCACCACTGATCGTCTCAAGTCACTCGAGCCTTATCACGCGATGTTCTTTAGCGCTGCAACGGCAAAACCGCTGAGCCTCCGCCTTGCCATGGGCTAAGCTACGCATGAGTCGGACGTGGCCGAGAGTAATATCGGTGGTCGCTCCTGACGACGTGTGGAGCTCATCGGTATCCACAGCGACGGCGAAAACGCTGGTTAAAACGAGAGAGCGGCGTCAACGTCGGTCGAAAGGAATCACGACATGCGAATCATTCATTCGGCCGACTGGCAGATCGGCAAGGTGTTCAAGCAGTTCGGCGCAAAGGAAGAGACGCTGCGACAGGCTCGCCTGTCCGCCATCGAACGTCTTGGCGTCCACGCCAGGGAGAACGACGTTCGGCACGTCCTCGTCGCCGGCGACGTCTACGACAGCGAGGCGCCCAGCGCCCACACGCTGCGCGCGCCGATCGAGCGCATGAAGACGTTCGGGGACGTTCACTGGCATCTGCTCCCGGGTAACCACGATCCTTACCGCCCGGAGGGCGTCTGGGATCGGGTCGCGCAGCTCGGCGTACCAGAGAACATTCACCTTCATCTCTCGCCGATTCCGGCGATGCTCGACGAGAACGCGGCCCTGCTGCCGGCACCGCTGCTCCGCAAGAGCGAATTCGAGGACATAACGGCATGGATGGGCGCGGCGCCGACCCCGCCAGGCGCGCTGCGGATCGGCCTCGCGCACGGGGCGGTGGTCGACTTCGGCAGCGGCGGCGAAGCGTCCAATCCGATCGATCCTACGCGAGCTGCGAAGGCACATCTGGACTATCTCGCGCTCGGCGACTGGCACCGTACGCTGCAGGTGGGCGCGAAGACATGGTACGCGGGAACGCCCGAACCCGATCGCACCGGCGGCCAGGAGCAGGGGACTGCGCTCCTCGTCGACATCGCGGGGCCGGGCGCACCTCCCTCGATCACCAGGCTCGCCACCGGCACCTACCGCTGGGTCACGCGCCCGGAGCGGATCGACAACGAAGAGGCATCCGCCGATCTCGATCGTCGGCTGCGCGAGGAGCCCGATCTCTCGCGATTGGTACTACGCCTCAAGCTGGAAGGCAGCTTGCCGTTGGCAGCATACGGAGCCTTCCGACGCCGCATGATCGATCTCGACGCCGCGGTGTTCGATCTGGATCTGGATGAGGCCTCGCTGGTGGCGCGGCCGACGCAGGCGGATCTGGAGGCAATCGATTTCGACGGCGTACTGCGGCGTTCCGCCGATCGACTCAAGAAATTCGTCGATGACTCCTCCGCCGCTCCCGATCTGCGGCGGCGCGCCGAGGAGGCTCTCGTCGAACTCTATCTCCGCGTGGCTGGCGCCGTCCGCGAGGAGGCCGCCTGATGCTCATCAACGCACTCAGCGTCGAAGGAATCGGACGCTTCGCCGGCGTCGCCCGCGTGGACGGGTTCGGTGCAGGCGTGAACGTACTGGCGGCAGGCAACGAGGTCGGCAAGTCCACCCTCTTCAAGGCTATTCGCGCGTGCCTGTTCCTGCGCCACGACAGCAAGACCCAGGAGCTGAGGGATCTGGGATCCGACGATAGCCAGCTTCCCGCCACCGTCGAGCTGGACTTCGACCACGATGGGAGGCGTTACGTCATCCGGAAGAGCTTCCTCCGCTCTCCCTCGGCCGTTCTGTCGGAGGACGGCCGCGAGATCGCCAGGGCCGGCGAGGCCGACAAGGCCATCTGGGATATCCTGGGCATGGCGCCCGGCAGCGGGCGGAGCATCGAGGACGGTGCATTCGGTCTTCTATGGGTGGGGCAGGGCGCCTCGTTCAGCGCGCCCGTTCCAGGTTCGAGCGCCTCGTCGCTTCTCAACTCCGCCATCGAATCGGAGGTCGGCGCGCTCGTAGGCGGGGAGCGCGCGCGGCTGGCGATCGATGAGATCACCGGCGAGATACGGCGAAACCTGACCGACAGCGAGCGCGGCCCGCGCAGCGACGGTCCTCTCGCCCGCGCGCGCGAGCGACTGGAAGTTTGGCGAAAGGCGGAAGCCGACGGCTTCGCCAAGGTCGGAGCCCTCGAAAAACAGTTTTCCGAGCTTGCCCAATACCGCAGGCGGCATCGCGAACTCACGGATCCGGCCGCCGCGGCGCACATGACGCGGGAGCTCATGGAAGCCCGGAACAAGCTACGCGAGGCACAGGCAGCGCGCCAGGAGATCCGAAGCCTTGAGGCGGAGACTTCGTCGGCGCGACGCGCGCTCGAAGGCGCAGCCCAACGCCTGCGCCAGCTCCGCGAAACCGCTCAGCGCGTGGACCGCAACCGCTCTCTCGAAGCGGATCTGAACGGAGCCTTGCCCGGACTTCTCTTGCAGGAGGAGGAAGCCCGGGCATCGCTCGCTCGCACCGTGGAGGCGTCGGCGGCGACTGAAAGCGAGGCCAAGGAGCTGACCGTCGGGGAGCAGCATCTGGGACGACTAGTCGCCGCGGCGTTTCGCGCCTCGCGCAAAGACGAATTGATCCGCCGCCTGGATGCGCTGGAACGGACCACAGGCAGTCTCACGACTATCGATGCCCAGCTCACGCAGGTCCGCATCGATCCGGAAACCGTCGACAGGCTCGACGATCTCGATCGTCAACTAGCATCGTTGGACGCGCAGCTATCGGCGGCAGCAGCGACCGTGGCAATCGAAGTGGGGCCGGCGGGCGCCGGGCGGGTGCGGGTCGGTTCGCTCGACGTCGACGGAAATTACGCCGCAGCTGTGCTGGCACCGACGAAGATCACAATCGGCGATCTCGCGACCATTACGGTCACGCCAGCTCTCCATCCCCGGCACGAAGCGCGCAAACGACTCGATGTAGAGAGGTCGGCTCTCCTTGCTGCGTCCGGCGTGGGCGACGCCGTGGAGGCGCATGCGATCCTGACGCGGCGTCGCGATCTCGAGCACAGCCGTCGCGGGGTCTTCGCAGAACTGAAGGGCCTCGAAGCAAGTGACGATCCGGCGAAAGCCGGCGCCGCGGTGAGGTCCGAGCTCGCCGAGGTGCGGGCGGCCATCGACGCGGTCCTCACGGCGACCGGCCGAGCGGCGCTGCCCGGTCAGGCGGAGATAGATTCAGAAAGGCTCGGTCATGAGCAGAGGCGCGTTATGCTCGAAGCCCGGCGTGAAAAGCTCGCGGCGGCCAGGCAGGAGCACCAGAAGGCTGTGGAAGCCGCGGTCGTGCGCCGCGCCGACGTCTCGACGAGACTGGAATTCGTTCGGAAAAGCATTGCCGAGGACCTCGTCCTCTGTCCCGATGACGACCGCGCGGCGCGCGACGCTGCTCTGGTCGCCGAAGTGGCGGCCTGCGAAGCCACGCAACAGACCAAGGCGGCTACGCTCGTCGCCGTCCGGCAGGCAGCCCCGGATTCGGCCGAGATCGAGCGCCGCGAACTGCGTTGCTCGCGGCTGGAGAGAGCGCTTGAAAACCACAACGCGGAACTGATGTCGCTGGAACGCGATATCGGCCGGCTGACCGGACAGATCCAGGCGGCCGGAGGCGACGGCGTCGGCGAAGCGTACGCCGCTGCGCAAGAACAGCGGCAGATCGCCGAACGCGAGTGCGCGCGCATCGAGGAACGTATCGCCACGCTACAGTTGTTGCGCGATACGGTCGGCGATTGCCTCGCCGAAGGCCGGGACCGCTACTACGAGCCCGTCCGGCGTCACCTGCGACCCTATCTGAACGATCTTTTTCCAGGTGCGGAGCTCGAGTTGGGCGACGGGTTCATCATTGCCGGCATGAAGCGGGCGAGGTCGGAGAGCTTCAAACGGCTGTCCGGCGGAACGCAGGAGCAGATCGCGGTGCTCGTGCGCCTTGCCATGGGAACCCTTCTGGCCGAGCGAGGGGGCAACGTCCCGATCATCCTCGACGACGCGCTTGTCTACTGCGATGACGAACGCATCAACATGATGTTCGACGCTCTCAGCCGGGCCGCCCGGCATCAACAGCTCATCGTCCTGACCTGCCGATCGCGTTCGTTCGCCCCGCTAGGAGGAAACACCCTGCGGGTCCGGACGAGTGACGAACTACCGTAGACGTTCCGCCCAGCGACGAAAGGTCGGCGCAAACCCCAATCCTGGCGGGTTTTTTCCACCGCGACAAAGTACAATGAATCCTTGATCTCGGTTTGGCCGTATGGTCGGCGCGCATGAAATGGCAGATTGTGCGCGTCGCCCTTTGCGACGGCTCGGCAGGCGAACGATTGGCGGAGCAGCCGTGGTCGGATCCGATATCTTTGAGAGAGCGCAACGGCGGCTTAGGGCTACTCTCGGCCGGAACGTCCGTGAGTTGCGCCTCTCCCTCACGATGACACAGTCGGATTTGGCGGATCGAGCTGGCATCCGTCGGGCATTGATTAGCGACTTCGAGCGAGGCGAGACGAATGCCACCCTCGACTCCGTCGTGCGCATCGCGGTGGTGCTTGGTGTAGATCCCGCCAAGCTTCTCACACGCCCATGAACCTGGGGATACTTTCACATCGACATCGCTGAGGTTCGTACCGAGGAAGGCAAACTCTATCTCTTCGTGGCGGTGGATCGGACCACCAAGTATGTCTTTGCGCAACTAGTGAGAAAGGCCACCGGTGCTGCGGCCAGGACCTTCCTCGGCGAGTTGGCGGCAGTTGTCCCTTACCAGATCCACACCGTCCTGACTGACAACGGTATCCAGTTCGCCGACCTACCCAAGAACCGTTATGGCGCCACCGCAAGCTGGCGCGGCCATCCCTTCGACCGGGCCTGCCTAGGACATGGCATCGAGCATCGCCTGACTAGGCCCAACCATCCTTGGACCAACGGCCAGGTCGAGAGAGTGAACCGCACGCTCAAGGAGGTCACCGTCCGACGATACCACTACGAAACCCACCGGCAATTGGAAGATCACCTCGCCGCCTTCCTTGATGCCTACAACTTCGCCAGACGCCTTAAGACCCTAGGCGGTCTCACGCCCTATGAAGCTATCTGCAAAGCATGGGCCGACGAACCAAACCGTTTCAGGATCGATCCCATCCACTTGACCTCGGGACTGAACACCTAGTTCGACCAATCGCTGGCCGAATCTGCCGTCGCCCCATGGGAAGATCCGACGATCAGCCGTAGCCAGCCTACGAGGCTGTTTGATGGAGGCTGGGTGCCAAGGTAGAGTGCTTGATTGGAGAAGCCGCTGGGCGATGGGCCCGCGGCGATGATCCGTATTCTGTTCGCACCAATTGTGCACCAAAGGATCGAGCGGCTAGCAGCCAGCGTTGCTTTTGTCCTGGTACATCAATGGCTTGGGAGCCGCAGAGGTCGTCCCGTACGGGACGACGGCCAGAGCGTGTACGCGAGCAAAATCCAGTAAAACAAGGCTGTTTCGTTCGTCTCCGGGGCGTTTTTTCCATCCCATTCCATCTCGTTTCGCCCTTTTTCGTGATTTCGCCGCACCCATCGCACACCAATTTTGACCCGTCTTTCGGGCCCGAAACGGCGCCTTTCGGCCGTGCTCTGACCGGCTCAAGGTGCGAAAGGGCAGAATTTCTTGCAACCTGCTGGCGAGCACATGCGATGGGACGGCATCCAAATGGGGCGCCGGCAACTGGGCGGCTTCCGCGTCGCGTCGCTCAACCAACAGAACCGGGATCGCGGAAAGTGCTCAGACGCAACTCGTCAAGCCACGATTTGGCACGCCGCTTGGGCGGGCTATGCCTGCGTCCTACCAGTCCCTTCTCCATCGCGTACCGTCTGATGGTGTAATAAGAAGGCAAATTCCTGCTGCCCTCCAATCGCCGATGAGCTTCCCGCAGCTCCATATCGGGATCGTCGGTGAGAAACCGTTTGAGCGTCTCACACCACTCCGGCTCGCGCTCGGTCAACCCGCGCTCCTTGGCATAATTCCGCATAATAAAGTACGACTGCCGATACCCGCGCTCCCATAGGCGGCGGTGGGCTTCTCGCCCGCTGATGCCAGGCTCGGCCGAGAACAGTTCGTCAATCTCCTTTGCCCATTCCGCAGGCGGGATGCGCCGGATTTGTCTATACTCTTCCGGGTCCGTTCCGCCGGCGGCAAGGAAGGCATCGCGCTCCGCTATCCAGGTGCGGATTGTTGCCGGCTTCACACGAAACAGCTTCGCCGCGCCGTCGACCGACAGCTTTCCCGTCTTGATTAGGGGATGGATCTTCGGAAAATGTTTGCCGCGTAGCCGCTGCCCGGTGCTGCGTACCGAAAGCGGGTTCTGCGACCACTTATAATGAAGCAAGAATGCTACGGTAGGATTCTCGACCGGCAACGGGCCGCAATCCTCCTCCAGATAGACTCGCTGCGAGAAACGCCGGCCCTGTTGAGCTGCCTGCTTGCCCTCGACCCCATAAGAGCCGAGTTCGAGACGCTGCAGCTGCCGGCGCAACAGCCAATCCGAGATGACGATGTCCTTTTTCGCCAGCAGACGCTGCGCGGTGGCGGGCGAAATGCGGGGCTCCCTCGCATAGATCGCCTTGATCTCGGCAACCCAGCTATCGGGGAGGACCGTCTCCACCTTGGGCACGCGCTGCTTGGGAACACCCGCTTCCATCCAGCGCTGTACGGTCGCCACTGTCCTGGTCGAGAACAGGATTGCGGCCTGCTCCGGGGTCAGCTCGCCGGCCTGGATCATCAAAAGCGCGGGCCTGCGGTAGTAGTAGATCAGCCTGTTCTTGGCCTTATCGCGCTCTGTAAGCTCGAGGGGCAGCGGGGTCGAAAACAGCGCGACGACCGTTGGATCGCGCATCAGCTTTGTGCTGAACGTCACCGCTGGCTTCGGCGGCCTCGGGTAGCGGATGGTCCGATACTTCTCGGGCAGCGGCGGCAGGTTCTGCGGTGCTGTCTCGAGATAGGCAAACGACTGCTCCGGCTCGAACAGCGTCGCTCCCAAATTACGCAGCGGATGGCTTTCGAGAAGCATCTCGCGCATCCGCACCACCGGGATGTCATTCGGCCTGCAATATTGACCCCCTAAGCCGGGGGATCGGCGTCCAAAATTGACCCCCTACAGATTGGTCTGTTGCGCTGCCTGCTTTGGAATGAAGCAGGTGGTCGGGGATGCTGATCGTGGAGACGATTGCCCGGATACGGC
>JAGXAJ010000084.1 GCA_018971625.1 Pseudomonadota bacterium | reverse complement strand
TCGCGGGCCATATCGGCGGTGAGGAACCGGTCGCGTTCCAGCGCGTCCTCGATCGCCTTGTAAGTCTGTCCGGTGTGCTTCACGTAGATCTCGTTCAGGCGCTTCTTGAGGCTCAGGATCTCCTGCGCATGCAGCATGATGTCGGTAGCTTGGCCCTGGAAGCCGCCGGAGGGTTGATGCACCATGATGCGCGAATTGGGCAACGAGAAGCGCATGTCCGCGTGGCCAGCCGCCAACAGCAGCGAACCCATCGACGCCGCCTGCCCGGTGCACAGTGTCGACACCGGCGGGCGAATGAACTGCATCGTGTCATAGATCGCAAGCCCCGATGTCACCACGCCACCGGGCGAGTTGATATACATCGAGATTTCCTTCTTTGGATTCTCGGCTTCCAGGAACAATAGCTGCGCCACCGTCAACATCGACATGCCATCCTCAACCGGTCCGGTCACGAAGATGATGCGCTCCTTCAGAAGTCGCGAGAAAATGTCATAGGCGCGTTCACCGCGGTTAGTCTGCTCGACCACCATCGGTACGAGGTTCATGTAGGTTTCAACGGGATCGCGCATTAATCACCCAACGGTTGGCGGAAGCGAACATCCATCGGCAATCGGGAAAATGGCTGGAATTGCCGGCCGCGGACGAACACCCCGTGATGCAGGACTTCGAAAGACACGTTCACAGACAAAGATACGTTCACAGATATGGACCAATTCCCAGGCCACAAGACCGGGCAACGGTGTTGAAGAGTGCGCCAAATTCAAGCTGATTCGGATCGAGCCGCCTAGCGATGGATGTCGCCGCCCGGCCGCTTTTGCCGTTCATCATTAACGTCCCGTGCTCGCCATCAACACGAGATCGCCTGTCAAGTCGCCCTCTTTTCCTCATCTTCCTTGAACAGCTCTTCGCGTGTCACCTTTTTCTCGGTCACGGTGGCAAGTTCGAGGATGAAATCGACTACCTTCTGCTCGTAGATCGGCGCGCGAAGCTCGGCCAGCGCATTGGGGTTGTTGCGATAGTGGTCCCAGACTTCCTTCTCGCGTCCCGGCATCGAACGCGCGCGATCGATCACTGCACGGCTGACCTCGTCGTCGGTCACGGTGATCTTGTTTTTCTCGCCGATCTCCGACATCACGAGGCCGAGCCGGACACGGCGATCGGCGATCTTGCGATACTCCGCCTCTGACTCATCTTCAGTTGTCCCCTCGTCGGCGAATGACCTGCCGGTGGTCCCCATTTCGTGCAGGACCGCACCCCAGACCTGCTTGAATTCTTCCTCGACCAGCGACGGCGGCACCTCGAAGTGGTGTGCTTCGTCGAGGCGGTCGAGCAGCAGGCGCTTGAGGCGCTGGCGGCTTGTCTCGGCGAATTCCGCCGTCATGCGCTGGCGCAGGGCTTCCTTCAGCTTGTCGAACGATTCGAGGCCGACGGACTTGGCAAAATCGTCGTCGATCGTGGTCTCCTGCGGCGCTTCAACCGCGGTCGCTGTAGTCTTGAATTCGGCGTCCTTACCAGCGAGCTTGAAGTTGCCGTAATTCTTCGGAAAGGAAGCCTTCACAAGACGGGTCTCGCCTGATGCGATCCCGACCAGTTGGTCCTCGAAACCGGGGATGAAGTGGCCGGTACCGATCACAACCTGGATGCCTTCGCCGGTGCCACCGTCGAACGGGGTCCCGTCGACGGTGCCCTCGAAGTTGATGGTGACCCGGTCGCCTGTTTCCGCTTTGGCACCGTCAGCCTTCGCGGCGTATTTGCGGTTTTGCTCGGCGAGACGCTTGATCGCATCATCGACATCGGCATCGGTCACCTCGGCCACCGGTTTCTCGACGGAGAAACTCTTGAAGTCGGCCAACTGGATCGGGGGCACGACCTCGATCGACACCGTGTAGGTCAAATCGGATTTGCCGGTCAGGATGTCGTCGACGGCGTTCTCCTCCGTCGGCATCGTAACCTTGGGTTCGGTCGCCAGCTTGAAGCCGCGTTCGGTAAAAATCTGCGAATTGGTTTCGCGGATGGTCTGCTCGACGGTCTCCGCCATCACGGAACGGCCATAGACTTTTTTGAGGTGGCTGACCGGCACCTTGCCGGGACGAAAGCCGTTGAGGCGGACCTTGTCCTTGAGATCCACCAGACGTGCATCCGCCTTGGCGTCGAGATCGGATGCGGGAACGCTGATCTGGAACTCGTGCTTCAATCCCTCGGCCAGGGTTTCTGTGACCTGCATGGCTTCAATCTTCTTCCGCTTTCGTCCCAAGCCAATCACCCGGGACATTGTCAATGGACCGCGCTCGACCTTTCAAGCCTGCGCCGCTGGTTCGGCTAACCCACCCCGCATCGGGACAGGCTCGCCAGTAATTCGTCATGCAAACGCTGAAAGCGCTTGGTGCGGGCGGAGGGACTCGAACCCCCACAACTTTCGTCACTGGAACCTAAATCCAGCGCGTCTACCAGTTCCGCCACGCCCGCTGATAGCATCATGTCCGGCCGCGATGCCGCGAGCGGCGTGCTTATAACATGGGCTCATCGGTTCGCAGCAAAAAAATGGCCGCTTACCGCCTGCCGGCGAACCGCGGCAACTGGACATCTGAAGTGGAAAATGATCCGCATCAGGTATGGCGGAGCGCATTCCAAGGGTGGGCGGGCGACCTGATCGACGCGAGTTGATAGCTGGATTGGGAGCGGCCCTGGTCGTCCCGGCATTGCCTTCCCGGACGGCTGCTTCAGGGCAGCCTGTGCTGGCGCTGCGGGCAAAAGCCGGCGCCGTCAGCTTGCGTCCAGGGCAGCCCGCAACCCCGATCTCGTCGCTTGTCACAACTCCCGGCTATGCCCCGCTTCGCCTCAAACGCGGTGACGCACTCGAAGTCCAGCTTGAGAACGAGACGGCGGCGCCGATCGCGCTTAACTTGCATGGCATCGACGGCGTTCCCGCCAGCGAGCCGCTGCTGGCCAGGGCGCCGCTGGCAGCCAATGCCAAAGATAGTTTTACGATTCCATTGCGTCATGCAGGTACCTTCATGTGTGACGTCAAACTGTTCAATGACGGTCAAGCGCTCCCGTCGAGCGGGCGCGCGCTGATCGTCGGCGAGAGCGAGATGGTTGCGGTCGATCGTGACGAGGTGCTGCTGTTTGAGGACTGGCGGCTACGCCCCGACGGAACCGCGATAGCCCCCGGAAGCGACCCGGGCGGCACAACGCCGTTCCGCTCGGTTAATGGACAGCTCACATCGGAGATTCTCACCCGTCTCCATGAACGTCTCAGGCTTCGCCTTATCAATGGATTTCAACGCAGTGTTATTGCTGTAAAAATCGAAAATCACGATGTCCAGGTGATGGCACTCGACGGTCAGCCGGCCGAGCCGTTCCCGGCCCGCAATGGCGCCGTCGTGCTGGCTCCGGGCGCCCGGGCCGACGTCTTCATCGACGCCACGTTGCCCGCAGGCGCGGTCGCATCCGTCCTGCTGCATGATGGCACCGAGGCTCGCCCAATCGCCCGTCTCGTCGGCTCGAAGGAGCCGCCGCTCCGAACCGCGCAGCTGGTCGCGGCGCCGGCGCTGCCGTCCAACGCCCTGCCCGCGCAACTTGACCTCAAGGGCGCAATGCGCGTCGATTTACCCTTGAACGGAACGCCGTCCAGCTGGGTGGTACCCGAGACCTTCTCCGCCTCGGTGCCCCCCGCATTCCACGCCAAAGCGGGCCGCAGCGTCGTGCTAACCCTGACAAATCGCGCGGCCACCGCGACCATCTTCCACCTTCATGGCCATCATTTCCGGCTGCTGGACCGGCTCGACGACGGCTGGAAGCCATTTTGGCTGGATACGCTGGGAGTCGAACCGGGCCAGACCCAACTGATCGCCTTCGCGGCTGACTATTCCGGACGTTGGCTGATGGAAGCGACAGCGACTTACTGGGCGGCGCCGAGACGACTGCAATGGTACAGCGTCGGATGAATGGGCCGGCTCAATAGGCGATTCCGAAGGCGTCATAGAGCCGCCGGAACACCGCCGGCAGCGTTTCCGGCAGATCCTCGGCAATCAGACCCGGTCCCGCCTCGCGCGCCGCCTCGCCATGCACCCAGACCCCGATCGAGGCGGCCTCAAATGCGGGTGCGCCCTGCGCCAGCATCCCCGCAATCATTCCGGACAGAACGTCACCAGCGCCAGCCGTAGCCAGCCAGGGCGGCGCGTTGGCGGCGATGGTCGCACGGCCGTCCGGCGAGGCCACAACCGTATCAGGCCCCTTGAGCAGGACGACGGCGCTGCAACGCTCGGCCGCTGCCCGCACCCGCTCAAGCTTCGAGCGCAGCGGATGTTTGTTGCTGATGTCGCTGAACAGCCGGGGGAATTCCCCCTCATGCGGCGTCAGCACGACTTGCGGATCGGCGGAAACCTTGATCGCCTCGAATAGCCGATCGGGCGCGTCGGCAAAACTCGTCAGCGCGTCCGCGTCGAGCACGAGATGCCGCTTCGCGGTGAGCGCTGTGAGGACAAGATCGCAGGTGCGAGCGCCGACACCAGCCCCCGGCCCGATCACGCAACTGTTGAGACGCTTGTCGGCCAGCAATTCCGCAAACTCAACCACCGTATCCACGGCGTGCACCATCACGGCGCTGAGCGCCGACGCATTGACGGCAAGCGCATTCCGCGGCGTGGCCAACGTCACCAGCCCGGCGCCGGCCCGCAATGCGCCCCGCGCTGACATCCGCGCGGCACCAGTTGCTGCGATATCGCCCGAGACGACGACGGCGTGCCCGCGGCTATATTTGTGCCCGTCGACCTGCGGCACCGGAAAGGCGCTGTGCCAGACCTCCGCGGTGTTCTCAAAAGTCTGCGGCGCGATCTCGCCAAGCACCTGGGCCTCGATACCGATATCGGCCACACGGACCCGGCCGCAATGCAGCCTGCCTGGCAGCAACAGATGCGCGGGCTTCTGCCGGAAGAAGGTCACGGTTTCGGTGGCGCGGACGGCTGCGCCCATCACTGCGCCGGTAGTGCCATTGATACCGCTCGGAAGATCGACGCTCAGCACCGGCGCCCCGTTGGCGTTGATCGCCTCAATCATTTCGAAGGGATCGCCCTTTACCGGCCGGTTGAGACCGGCACCGAACAACGCATCGATGATCAAGGCCGGCTTGCCGATAGCCTGCGGATTGAACGGCAGCACCGGATGTTTCCAGCCGCGCGCCGCCGACGCCGCATCGCCCTGCAGGTTATCGCGCTCGCACAGCAGGATGACCGAAACCTCGCGGCCGCGCGCAGCCAGTTCGGCTGCGGCCACGAACCCGTCGCCGCCGTTGTTGCCGTCGCCGGCAACGACCAGGATCGGTCCCTCGTCCGCAAGCTCCATCGCCGCCTGCGCCACGGCCTGGCCTGCACTGAGCATCAGCGCGAAGCCGGGCGTTCCGGCGGCAATGGTGAGCCGATCGGCGTGCTCCATTTCAGCCGTGGTCAAAACTTCCATACCAAATTCCTAATAAGAGCGCCTCATTCCGAGGCAATTGACAGTCCCGCGAGGCTCTAAATCATTGATGGGTGCACACCGATTGGGCTGCTTGCCTATCCGTTAGGCGGCCGACATTGTAACCTCTCTCGCCAAATGCCGGCGGTATCCGCTAAAAGTTTGATAATATTCCATAATCGGGCACCCGAGCAACTTGGCATAGACCCTGCTTTTGAAAAAGCCGACTCTCTCGCAACGAAGCCGGCTCTGGATCTTGCTCCAGGTCGTCCGGCTAACCCGCAACGAATGGACACGGACTGCTCGCCAGAACGAACCCTCGAACCACCAGCACACCAAGGCTCCAAGTCGACAAAGCCGCGCTCAGAAATAGCGAAATGCCCGGGAGACATTCAGTGAAAAAAATAGAAGCCGTCATCAAGCCGTTCAAGCTCGACGAGGTGAAAGAAGCGCTTCAGGAAGTCGGACTGCAGGGCATCACCGTTACCGAAGCCAAGGGGTTCGGCCGGCAGAAGGGCCACGCCGAACTCTATCGTGGCGCGGAATACATCGTAGACTTCCTTCCCAAGGTCAAAATCGAGATCGTGATCTCCGACGACCTCGTCGAAAAAGCAATCGACGCGATCCGTCGCGCGGCCCAGACCGGCCGCATCGGCGACGGCAAAATATTCGTGTCCAATATCGAGGAAGCCATTCGCATCCGAACGGGGGAATCCGGGCTGGACGCTATCTAAGCCGGGTGCTATCCCGCAAGTCGTGACTTAAAAAAACAAGAAAACAAGGCTGCTCCCGCCGCCCGAATTGTTCGCGAAATCTCACCATCGCCTGGAAACCGACCGGCAGCCAAGAGGGGTATTCATGAAGACCGCCAAAGACGTCCTGAAATCGATCAAGGACAACGACGTCAAATACGTCGACCTGCGTTTCACTGATCCACGCGGCAAGTGGCAGCATGTTACGTTCGACGCCGGCATGATCGAGGACGAGACGTTCGCCGAAGGCCTGATGTTCGACGGTTCGTCGATCGCGGGCTGGAAGGCGATCAACGAATCCGACATGTGCTTGATGCCCGATCCCGTCACCGCGACCCTTGATCCGTTCTTCGCGGAAACCACCATGGTCATCACCTGCGACGTGCTGGAGCCGACCACCGGCGAACCGTACAACCGCGATCCGCGCGGTATGGCCAAGAAGGCGGAAGCCATGGTCAAGTCAATGGGCGTCGGCGACACCGTGTTCTTCGGGCCGGAAGCCGAATTCTTCGTGTTCGACGACGTCCGCTTCCAGACGACGCCGTACAATACCGGCTTCAAGCTGGATTCCTCGGAACTGCCGATCAATTCGGACACTGAATATGAGGGCGGCAACCTCGGCCATCGCATCCGAACCAAGGCCGGCTACTTTCCGGTGCCGCCGCAGGATTCGGTGCAGGACATGCGTTCGGAAATGCTCGGCGCGATGGCCAAGATGGGCGTCAAGGTCGAGAAGCATCACCACGAGGTGGCATCCGCCCAGCACGAACTCGGCATGAAGTTCGACACGCTGACGCTGATGGCCGACCAGATGCAAATCTACAAATACTGCATCCACCAGGTCGCGCATATCTACGGCAAGACCGCTACCTTCATGCCGAAGCCTGTTTATGGCGACAACGGCTCCGGCATGCACTGCCATCAATCGATCTGGAAGGAAGGCAGGCCGGTTTTCGCCGGCAACAAATATGCCGATCTCTCTGAGACCTGCCTGTCCTATATCGCCGGAATCATCAAGCACGCCAAGGCGATCAACGCTTTCACCAATCCTTCAACCAACTCCTACAAGCGTCTGGTCCCGGGCTATGAAGCGCCAGTGCTGCTCGCCTACTCGGCGCGCAACCGCTCAGCTTCTTGCCGTATCCCCTATACCTCCAACCCCAAGGCCAAGCGCGTCGAGGTACGCTTCCCCGACCCGATGGCCAACCCCTATCTGGGTTTCGCCGCGATGCTGATGGCTGGCCTCGACGGCATCAAGAACAAGCTCGATCCCGGCTCGGCGATGGACAAGGACCTTTACGACCTGCCCAAGGAAGAGCTGAAGGCGATCCCGACGGTGTGCGGTTCGCTGCGCGAGGCGCTTGAGAATCTCGACAAGGACCGCGGCTTCCTGAAGAACGGCGGCGTGTTCGACGACGATTTTATCGACAGCTATATCGAACTGAAGATGACCGAAGTCGAGCGTTTCGAAATGACCCCGCATCCGGTCGAATTCGAGATGTATTACTCGCTGTAATCGGCGCGCGGGGCGTATCCTCGTCCGCCAAAATATAGCAAGAGAATGGAAGGGCGCCCGAAACGGGCGCCTTTTTTCTCATCAACTGGATGCCTGCCAGCCAATTTTGAGGTGCCGGCATGAGGATCAATAGGCCGCTTGAAGCGCGTCGGCTCTAGCGCTGCTGGGTAGCCTGTACCGCCGCGCCAAACGCCTCAAACAGCGCACGATTGATCGGGTTGCGTTGCGGATCGTATTCCGCATGCCATTGCACGGCGAGCGCAAAACCAGGGGCATCGGCGATACGGATTGCTTCGATGGTGCCGTCTTCGGCGACGCCCTCGATAATAACGCGTTTGCCCGGCTCCAGAATGCCTTGCCCGTGCAGCGAATTGACACGAATGGTCTCGCGGCCGAGCAGCGTTGCGAAAGCGCCGCCGGGCGTGAGTGCCACGTCATGCCGGTCGGCAAAAACCACCTTGGGATCAGGATGGATTTCGCCATTTTCAAGTCGCGGCATCCGGTGATTCATGCGGCCGGGCAATTCGCGGATCTCAGGATGTAGCGAACCGCCAAAGGCAACATTCATTTCCTGCAAGCCGCGGCAGATGCCGAACAGCGGCACGCCTCGGGCGACGCAGGCTTCCGACAGGGCCAGGGCCACATCGTCGCGATGGATGTCATAGGGTTCATGCCTGGCGTGGGGTTCGGTCTTGAAGCGAGTCGGGTGGACGTTAGCTCGCGCGCCAGTCAACACGACACCATCAACCGCGTCCAGCAGCGCGCCGATATCTGTAATTTCGGGCAAGCCGGCAAACATCAACGGCAGTGCGCCCGCGATCTCGGCAACCGCGCGGAGATTCCGTTCAGCGACCATCTGTGTCGCAAAGCGATTTTCGATGCGATAGGCGTTTCCAATCACACCGACTACCGGCCGTCTCATTCCCTTCCAGGCTCCACGCCACGAAACCGCAGTAATAATGCCCGGCTGGGGACCCAGGATCAACATGCCGTCTCGGATGGCCGAAATGCCATTTCGTGTAAAGCCGCCGGACCGGGCGCCTGATCCATTCGAACAGCACCGCACCAAGAAGGCCGGCCGAAGCGGCCATGAACGGCCTCAGCAGGATCATCAGGAAGCCACCGGCTAGCAAATTCCGCGGCAATGGCGCCAGCGGCACAAACGCAAACAAGGGCGACGGCTGCAAGCGATCAAGTTCCTCCAGCAATGTCGTAGTCAAGGCCGAAATCAGCCGGTTCCTGCATAGCGAAAAGGCTGAAGTTGCTTTGCATCCGGGGGCTGGCAAGGCCTATGGTTGGGAGATGTTCGTGCGGAAAAGCTTCCGGACTGATCGCGAGCTTCAGCCCCGCGAAAACCGCCCTCCAACTCCTTTACCTTGGCATGGACCCCGAGTAGGCTCGACGACAGCGCGCCCAGAACTGCAGCATGGTTCGAGCTCGTCGATAGAGCTATCGCGACTTTTTCAGGCTTCCACGGAACTATCTATGGCGAAAAATCAGGACTGGGACTGGCCGCCTGACGGGCGGTCCCTCAACGGTGATCCGGCCCTTCCGCATCGAACTCGATGGAAATCACCGCTAGCTTCGAAGTTGATAGTCGGTCTGTTCGCCGTCGGCATGATCGCCTTTAGCGTGCTGCTTATCAAGGCCTTGTTCTGGCCGCCTACTTGAACAGCCTCGCTTCATTTCCCGCCCGACCTCCTGGATGATTTCCCTCTTGTGTGCAGCGCCGAACCCATCAGGAGCAAGCGAGGCTGGTTCCGACTTCCTGGGAAGCGATTTGCCAGTGCCGGTTGATGATCGACGTTCCGCCCGCAGCGATCTGGCGTGGGCGATATCGGTGGGCGGCATCGGCGTGATCGGATTTGCCGCGCTGCTGCTGTTTGCGTGGTCTTTTGCTGCTACGCTGTTTCTGATCTTTGCCGGCATGCTGCTCGGCGTCGCGCTGAACGCCATGACCAATCTGCTCGGTCGCGTGATCAGGCTTCCGCATGCGTTACGGCTGACCGTTGTCTGCCTTGTGCTCGCCGGGTTGTTGTCGGGTGTGGTATTTCTCGGCGGCTCCACGATCGCGAAGCAGGCCACTGCGCTGAGCGCTACGATTAAGTCGCAACTGGTGACGGTCAAAGCTTTCCTCGAGCGAAACGGCATCGATACCAGCTACTTTGAACTCGGCAATCCCGCCGCCAACGCCTCTTCCACACCGTCAACGGAAACACCCGCTCCTGCGCCAACGCGTAATCTTCCGAGCGCTGGCGCTATCGCGTCAAGCGGCGGCGCGATCGTCAGCCAGACCTTCAAGCTGTTGCTGGGCACGGTCAGTGCGGTCGGTAACTTCTTTATCGTGTTGTTCCTCGGACTGACCTTCGCCGCGCAGCCGAGCGTCTATCGCAACGGCCTGCTATTCCTGACGCCGGCCAAGCATCGCGCCCGCACCACAATCATCGTGGATCGGATTAGCGATACGCTGGAGCGCTGGTTGATCGCGCAGATCCTGACCATGACGGCGGTTTTCCTGGTGACCTGGATTGGGCTCGCGCTGATCGGCATCCAGAGCTCGTTCATTCTGGGCATCCAGGCCGGCCTGCTCGCCTTCATCCCCACCGTCGGCGCCCTGCTCGCCGGGCTGATCGTGGTGCTCGCAAGCCTTGCGTCCGGATGGGTCGCTGCGCTGAGCGCGTTCATCCTGTTCCTTGGCGTGCATGCGCTCGAGAGTTATGTCCTGACGCCGATCATCCAGCGTCAGGCACTCGACATTCCTCCCGCCACACTATTCGCATTCCAGATCCTGCTCGGCGTGGTGTTCGGAATTTGGGGACTGGCGCTGGCGTTGCCGCTGATGGCGATCGCAAAAGTCACAATCGATTATTTCAAGGCTGCGGGAACCTCGCGGGAAACGGCTCCAAACTGAGGCGCCTCTCAGGTTCTCAGCACCGTCTCGGTGTGCTCCACCTCCGGCGGAGCGGCAAAATATTGACCCACCAGACCGCGCCACGCGGTAAAGTCTTGAGAGCCTCTGAAATCGACGGTGTGATTTTCCAGCGTCTCCCACTTGGCGATCAGCCGATAGCGCGATGGCTTCTCGATCGACCTGTGGAGCTCGAACCCCTTGCCCCCTTTGGCGCGTAGAAAGAGCGGCCGAGCCTTCGCAACTGCCTCTTCAAAATCCTTTTCGGTGCCGGGCTTGACGTCGATTTGGGCGATTTCGGTGATCATCGGGGATGGCCCTCCGATTGAGAGCCCTCTCTCTAACCCAACTGCCGGCAAAGAAAAAGGCGCCATGGCGGCACCTTACGATGTCCCAAGTCATGTTCCCGACCGCGTGCAGAGCCGATCAATTCAAAAGCAGCACGGAGCCTGCTACCACCAACGAACAGCCGACAAATATCACGATCGGCCAGCGGCTGCGCCAATGATTATAGCGGCCTTGCGCGCGCCGCTCCGAGATCAACGCGCGCTCATATTCGTCTGAACTCGAGAACAGACAGGCAAATCCTCCGCGCGCCGATTTTGCGTCGGCTTCGAGCGACACCAGGACGGCATGAGCATTTCGCCTGCGCGGAGAGTCCATAGTCGATAGAATATGGAGCGAATGGTAAACGGCTGGTTACCACAAGCGGTTTGCCGCTATGCGAGGCTGGCAATGGCTGGGCGCGGCACGTTGCTGGCAAGGCCCGCTGTCTTGCGCCGCCATTGTTCCAGCGATAACGGCAGTTCTTCCGCGGCTTCGACGCGATTTCGTCCTCCGCGCTTGGCCTGATACAGCGCGGTGTCGGCAGCCGCCAGCAGCACCTCCAGTTCGGTACCTGCCGGGCCACCGGCAACGCCGATGCTGACGGTGGTATCGACCGGGCCATCGTCGACCACGATTCCCGACGCTTCGAATGCCTCGCGCACGCGCTCGGCCGCTAGCACACCTTCCTCCAGCGAACAGGGCAGCAATGCCGCGAACTCCTCACCACCGATGCGTCCCGACAGATCGCTGATGCGTAGTGCATTGATCACAATAGTGGAGAACAGCTTGAGAATTTCGTCGCCCGCAGGATGGCCGAAGCGGTCATTGATTGACTTGAAATGGTCGATATCGAAGATCAGCACCGTCACCGGGCGGCCAGCGTTCGCCTCGCGCTCGATCACGCGCGCCGTAACCTCGGAAAAGCCGCGGCGATTGAACATGCCAGTCAGCGGGTCCGTCGAGGCTGCGGTCTTGTGCGCGGTCACCGTGCGCTCCGACACCAGCATGAAAATGACGAATACGGTGCCAACGGCGTAGAGCACGAGCTCAATGGAGAATATCGTCACCCAGATGCTGCTGCCGAACTCCGCATCCTGCGGACGCAGGAAACTGCCGAGCAGGATCGGCAGCATCAGTACCGCGCCGTGCAGGACCGGCACCACGACCGCGGGCCAGCGCTTTTGCAGCGTCCGGCGGCGCTCGGTCCACAATTCCGATGCCGTCAGCGCCGCATAGACAGCGACAATGCCGGCGCCGATCGTCATGCGCAGCGCAGAAGCCTGCGGCCCCAGCACCATGACAGCGGCGATCCATGCAATTGCTCCCAGCACAAGCCCCGGCAGGTTGGGACTACGGCCGTGAAACACCCGCGACGCATTCCAGACCATGCCACAGGCAAGGAAGCCGACCGAGGTCAGCGCCAGCGAAAGCATCCCGCCAAACGCGTTGCCTCCCAGCATGCCTCCGGCCAGCGTCCATAGCGCCACCGAAGCTGCACCGAGCAGATAGGCTGTTCCCCACCATTTCAGCGCAGGGATATTCTCCTGCCTGCCGAAAAACATCAGCATGGCTCCAAGCATCGCCGCCATCATGGTGGCGACAAGGTAAAGCGTCGAGATATCGAGAAACATGGATGTGCCACCGGCCCGAGTGTTACCCACATACCGAGGCGGATCGGACGGACACGCATCAGCACCGGGAAAACCTAGGACAGGCGTGTTGGCAATCCGTTTGCTCGGGGCCGCAAGTTTTCAGAAAAAATTGCGTCTATTCATCGTCAAATAAGCAGCGGATACTGCCGATCGGCGATGTTACACCTCAGCCGCGACGGCGAGTGGAACATTCGGGTCCAATAAAATCCTCATGCCGCCTACGATAGCTCGTCGCGGCCAGCCCGCTCTCAAAACGCAAAAGGCGCCCGAAAGCGCCCTTCGAAGTTTCATGCGTGCTGCTCTTGCAGCAAATTTTAACGAAGCAATTATCGCTTCGAGAACTGGAACGACTTGCGCGCTTTGGCCCGGCCGTACTTCTTGCGCTCGACCACGCGCGAGTCGCGGGTCAGGAAGCCGCCCTTCTTCAGGATGCCGCGCAGATCCGGTTCGAAATAGGTCAGCGCCTTGGACAGACCGTGGCGTACGGCCCCCGCCTGGCCCGACAGGCCACCGCCGGTCACGGTGCAGATTACGTCGTACTGGCCCGTGCGCGCCGCAGCAACCAGCGGCTGCTGGATCATCATCCGCAATACCGGGCGAGCGAAATAGACTTCAACTTCACGGGCGTTGACGATGACCTTGCCGGCGCCCGGCTTGATCCAGACGCGGGCAACCGCGTCCTTGCGCTTGCCGGTGGCATAGGCGCGGCCAAACTTGTCGACCTTCTTCACGTATTTCGAAGCTTCCGGAGCCGCGGGCTTCAATGCCGACAACTGATCGAGAGACTGCATGGTATCGGACATCTTATGCGACCCTCATGTTCTTGCGATTCATTGCCGCGACGTCGAGCGTTTCGGGCTGCTGGGCTTCGTGCGGATGCTCGGCGCCCGGATAGACGCGCAGATTGCCGAGTTGCACGCGACCGAGCGGACCACGCGGAATCATCCGCTCGACGGCCTTTTCGACCACGCGCTCAGGGAAACGACCCTCGAGGATCGACTTCGCGGTGCGTTCCTTGATGCCGCCAATGAAACCGGTGTGATTGTGGTAGACCTTGTTGTCGCGCTTGCGACCGGTCAGCACCGCGTGCGCCGCGTTAATGATGATGACGTGGTCACCACAATCGACATGAGGCGTGTAAGTGGGAAGGTGCTTGCCCCGGAGCCGCATCGCGACAAGGGAAGCGAGCCGTCCGACCACCAGACCCCTGGCATCGATCAGGACCCACTTCTTCGTCACCTCGGCGGGCTTGGCCGAAAACGTTTTCATGTGAGGAAATCCGTGAAAATGGAAACCGGCGCGAAGCGCGCCGATCGGGCGCGTTTCTAGATAGTCTCACTGCCGACGTCAATGCCAGACGTGGACGATTATGCATGCAAAACCAATGGCTTATAAATATTGTATTATATTACCTTGGAAAATACTAAGTTTTTGGAATGGAATAGGCCGAGGTCACGTGCGCAATTGGGTCCCGGGGATGTCCCCCACAACAGGCTGACTTCTCCGATCGCCAACCGCTTCCCCAACTTCAAAAGCCGCACCGCCGCCAGCACATCCTGCCCCGGCTGGCCCTTGCGCAGAAAATTGACGTTGAGATTGGTCGTTACGCCAACGCCATCAGCGTTGGTCCGGCACCGTCCGGCCCGGCCGCAACATCTTGTCACTGTCACTGTAGCGCTGGCGAAGCAGACAGGATTGACCATCGACGCCTTCGATAGCGATATCGCCGGCGCTGAAGGCCGGAGGAAACTCGATGTGGAGAAACTGATCGAGTTCCTGCACGCTCATTTTTGCAATTGTCATATCGCAGTACCCGCCCTCGCCTGCGGCCGTCTGCTACAATAGGATAACCGTCGCGCCCACCCGGATATTGTCATGACTGGTCAGACTGCCCGCGCCACGACGCCGCAATCGCCGATCCTGCTGCTTGAAACAATCGACAGCATCGCCCTGCTTACGCTCAATCGCCCTCAGGCTCGCAACAGTTTGTCGGAAGGGCTGATCGGCGAACTGCACGCCGCGCTCGATAAAATTCGCGATGACAAGAATGTGCGCGCGGTCGTGATCGCCGCCAACGGTCCGGCTTTTTCCGCCGGCCACGACATCAAGGAGTTGACCGCGCGCCGCAGCGATGCCGATCGCGGGCGAGCCTATTTCGCCCAGATCATGAATGCCTGCAGCGCAATGATGCAGGCCGTAGTGCACCTGCCGAAGCCGGTGGTCGCGGCGGTCCAGGGCATCGCCACCGCAGCCGGCTGTCAGCTCGTGGCAAGCTGCGATCTCGCAGTCGCCTCGAAAGCTGCGGGCTTTGCCACGCCGGGCGTCGATATCGGGCTGTTCTGTTCGACTCCGATGGTGGCGCTGTCGCGCAACGTCCCGCGAAAGCAGGCCATGGAAATGCTGCTCACCGGTGAGCCAATTTCCGCGAGCCGGGCGCTCGACATCGGCCTCGTCAATCGCGTCGTCGCTGCCGGTGCCGAGCGCGATGCGGCGATCGAGCTTGCGAAAAAGGTCGCGCTGAAATCTGCCTACGCGGTCAAGCTGGGCAAGACCGCGTTCTATCGCCAGGCCGAAATGAGCCTTGCCGATGCCTATCGTTATGCGGCAGAGATAATGACCGAAAACATGATGGCCCGCGACGCGGCGGAAGGCATCGGCGCCTTCATCGAGAAGCGCGAGCCGAAATGGCAGGATCGCTAGAGCCCCGATTACCATCTTTGCCAAGTGGAGCGGAGCGACCCATGGCAGCCGAACCAGCCACCTGGTCGCTGCTATCTCCAGCGTGTCGAGCTATGGTGGGCAAGCAGATTTCTGCGATGGCTATTTTTCTTGCGCTGGACAATCTTCGAATGAACCATGACGCCTATCCCGACAACTACATCCGCGAAATCCTCAATACCGTGAAATCCATCGCGATGGTCGGCGCCTCACCGGTCAACGTCCGGCCGAGCTATTTCGCCTTCAAATATTTGGCGCAACGGGGTTATGACATGATCCCGGTCAATCCGGGCCACGTCGGCAAGAACCTGCTCGGCAAACCCTTCGTCGCCTCGCTTGCCGATATCGGCCGTCCCGTCGACATGATCGATATCTTCAGGAATTCAAACCGCATCATGCCCGTGGTCGATGAAGCTCTGAAGCTTATGACATTGCCGAAAGTGATCTGGATGCAGCTCGGCGCACGGGATGACGCGGCGGCCGCGAAGGCGGAAGCCGCAGGCATCAAGGTAGTGATGAATCGCTGCCCGAAGATCGAATATGGAAGGTTGTCCTCGGAAATTTCGTGGATGGGCGTCAATTCCCGAACGCTGAGTTCGAAGCGTGCGCCGATGCCGACCCAGGGGATGCGGCTTTCGCTGAACCGGACGAGCGTCAGCGGCGGCGAAACCGCCGCATCCGACCGCGCCGCGAAAAACAAGAACGACCTTTCGTGACGCCATAGTCAGCGAAGCAGGAATTCCCGGAATTTGACGAGCATCCGGCCGCCTTGACTGCAACAGCCTCTGCCGCGATTGTCTCTCGCTCCCTATGCTCATCTTGCCGAATGTGGCTCGCATAAAGGAAACAAGCATGACCGATCGCCTTCCCGGATTTTCCACGCTTGCGGTGCATGCGGGCGCGCAGCCCGATCCCACTACCGGGGCGCGGGCGACGCCGATCTATCAAACCACATCATTCGTATTCAACGACGCCGATCATGCCGCCTCGCTGTTCGGGCTGCAGGCGTTCGGCAACATCTATACCCGTATCGGCAACCCGACCAACGCAGTACTGGAAGAGCGCGTCGCCGCCCTTGAAGGCGGTACCGCGGCGCTTGCGGTGGCCTCTGGTCACGCCGCCCAGGTAGTGGTGTTGCAGCAATTGCTGAGGCCCGGCGACGAGTTCATCGCGGCGCGTAAACTGTATGGCGGATCAATCAACCAGTTCACCCACGCTTTCAAGAGCTTTGGCTGGAACGTGATGTGGGGCGACCCCGACGACATCGGCAGCTTCGAGCGCGCGGTCACGCCACATACCAAGGCGATCTTTATCGAGTCCATCTCCAATCCTTCCGGCAGTGTCACCGACATCGAGGCGATCTCGACAGTCGCGCGCAAGGCCGGTGTACCCCTGATCGTTGACAACACGCTGGCGACGCCCTACCTGATCCGGCCGATCGACCATGGCGCCGACATCGTTGTGCATTCGCTGACGAAATTCCTCGCTGGCCACGGCAATTCGCTGGGCGGCATCATTGTCGATGCCGGCACCTTCGACTGGTCGAAGGATAACAAGTATCCGGTGCTGAGCGAGCCGCGGCCTGAATATCACGGCATCCGGATCCAGGAGACTTTCGGCAATTTCGCCTTCGCGATTGCCTGTCGCGTGCTTGGCCTGCGTGATCTCGGTCCGGCCCTGTCGCCGTTCAATGCATTCATGATCCTGACCGGTATCGAAACCCTGCCGCTGCGAATGCAAAAGCACTGCGAGAACGCCAGGGCGATCGCGGAATTCCTCGCCGGCCACGCAGCGGTGGCCGCGGTCAACTATGCAGGGCTGCCCGGCGACAAATACAACAACCTGGCACGCAAATATGCCCCAAAGGGTGCCGGTGCGCTATTCACCTTCAGCCTCAAGGGCGGCTACGACGCCGGCGTCAATCTGGTATCGAACCTCAAGCTGTTCTCGCACCTCGCCAATGTCGGTGACACCCGCTCGCTGGTGATTCACCCGGCATCGACCACGCACAGCCAGCTCGATGACGCACAAAAGACCAAGGCGGGTGCTGCTCCCGACATGGTACGGCTGTCGATCGGCATCGAGGACAAGGAAGATCTGATCGCAGATCTTGAACAGGCACTGACGGCCTGAGTTCGCGTGCGGTTACGATCTCATGCGATCGCTATTGATAGCGAAAATGGCCGGACGAAGGTCCGGCCATTCTTTTTTCTGAAGCGCCGGTATCAGCGGAGCAGCTGAAGCACGCTCTGCTGGGACTGGTTGGCGAGCGCCAGCGCCGAGACCGCAATCGACTGGCGGGTCGACAGCGCCTGGCTGTTGGCCGCTTCCTCGTTGGTGTCGGCCAGCGTCAGGTCGGAGGCGCCGGTCTGCAGCACGTTGATCAGGTTCTTGGAGAAGTCCTGACGGATCTGCACGATCGACAGGTTCGAACCGAGGTTCGAGGCTTCCGAACGCAGCGTGGTGTTGATTTGACCAAGCGAGGTGAGCACCGCGTTCGCCGAGTTGGAATCAAGGAAGTCGGTACCGGCGGTCAGGGTCGACAGACCAAGACCCGCGGTATTGAAGGTGACGCCCTGGAT
>JAGXAJ010000083.1 GCA_018971625.1 Pseudomonadota bacterium | reverse complement strand
GGTCCCCCACAACATCTCGCTGATGCCATTGCCGCCGCGTTCGCCCGAGCTGAACAGCCAGGAGAACATCTGGCAGTTCATGCGCCAGAATTGGCTGTCAAACCGCGTCTTCAAATCCTACGACGACATCGTCGACCACTGCTGTTACGTCTGGAACATCCTCGTCGACCAGCCGTGGAAGATCATGTCAATCGGGCTCCGCGACTGGGCCTACATCGGTCGATCAATTTGAGGATTGGTATTAGAGGCATGATCTTTCCCGAAAACCGGTGACCACTTTTCGGGATCATGCTGGGCCTACTGCCGGAAAATCCCGAACAGCCCGCCGGGTTGCTGCGGCGGAGGT
The DNA here is from genome assembly GCA_018971625.1 of Pseudomonadota bacterium. GTDB lineage: Bacteria > Pseudomonadota > Alphaproteobacteria > Rhizobiales > Xanthobacteraceae > Bradyrhizobium. Next base: position 17,569 of record JAGXAJ010000083.1, on the reverse strand, counting down.
GGCGGCGGCTGTTGCGTCTGCTGCTGCGGTGGCAGTGGCGGGCGCGGGGCCTGCCTCGGGGCCGCGCGCCTCTGCGCGGGCGGCGGAGGTGTCGCGGCCGGCTTCGGCGCTTCAGGCGCGGCCGTTACGACGGTGGTTTCCGGACCTTTGCAGTCGGTCAGCCAGATATCATAGATCGGATGCTCAACCGCGTGCAGGCCGGGGCTCGCCGCGAACATCCAGCCGGAAAAGATCCGCTTCACCTCGCCCTGCAAGGTGATCTCGTCGACCTCGACAAAGGCGTCGGTGTTGGCCGCTTCGGTCGCCGGCCGCGTGTAGCAGGCGTCGGTCTTGACCCGCAGCGCGCCGAACTGAACGGTCTCGCCGATGTCCTCGTCGAATTTGATGATGCGCCCGGTAATCTTGTCGAGGCCGGAGAAGCTCGCCTTCTTGTTGATGATCTTCTGCGCCGGCGGTTCAGTGACGACCTCGTCACCGGGCTGCAGCGGAGCCGGCGCCTGCGGCACGCTTTTGGACTGACGCTGTCCCGGCGGGTTGGCGCCGGGCGGCGCGACGGCGACGCCCTGCTCCGGTTGCTGCGGAGTGTTCTGTGGAGCGATCGCGGTACCCGGCGGCGGCGCCAGCGGCTGCGACTGCACCGAGCCCGGCGGAGGCACGGACTGCGCCGGCGGCGGACGGGTCGGCAGCAGCCTGCCCCGCGGCAATTCCGGCACCACTTCCTCGTCGTCGGGCGCCGACTGTTGATTGCCACGCGGAATATTGCCGGGTGGGCGCGGAGCGGGATCGGAAAAGATGTTGCCGATCTGCGCGCGCGCCGGCGGCGCAAGCGTGATCATTGAAGCGGCGAGCAGGGCCGCGAAGCCAGTCAGAGCAATGGTTCGAAGCATCTCGCGCGGCTTTAAAGGGCGAATCGGGCTGACGCCATTGTACATTCTATGAGCCGCCCGCAGGCCATCGGGTTAACACGCCGAATACGGCGGGGAAAGGGCGACTTCCCGCGCTCCGCCCGGTCTGGCGAGCCCTCGCTGCACGCGGAATAGCCCGCGCGGAACAAGGACTTTCGAGCAAATCAGGCGCGATCCTCATCATCGGCGCCGAATGCGGCGCATATTGCCGCAGCCTGTATAGACAGGTTGTGACTAAGGCGTTGCCAAACTCGCCGAGGCCACTATCGCCGATGTCAGCCGGCGGATGAGGTCGTCGACTTCGCCCCGAACATTCGCTCGAAACGTTTCGTCGCGTGTCGACATCAACATGGTTGGCATCTTCCTGGAGATGAAGCATTTAGTGACGTTCCTGCCCTCGGCGAGGCGAGCCAGGTTATCGGGCACGTCTACACCGTGGACGGCGACCGAAGCGCAGCCTAGACTCATCCCTCGGGGGATCGCCTTCGCATCGCCCGTCATGACAGCCCGTGAATTTTTCGAGAGGCCTTTCCGTCATGCCCGTCGTGCTCGATCCTGATGCCGCCGCTGTCTTCAAGGCGTTCCGGGAGGCCGGTCGGCCGCCTTACGAAACGTTGACGCCGATCGAAGCGCGCGCGTTCTATCTGCAGAGCCGCCTTGTCACCAATCCCGAGCCCCCGGAACTGAAATCGGTACAGCCGCTTTCGATCCCCTCGCCGCCCGGCGTGATCCCGGCGCGGATCTACACGCCGACAAAACTGCGGCAGGCCGGCGGCCTTGCGCCCTGCCTGGTGTTCTTCCACGGCGGCGGCTGGATGATCGGCGATCTGGACTCGCACGACGTGGTGTGCCGCAAGCTCGCGCATGAAGGCGAACTGATCGTGATATCGGTCGACTATCGCCGCACGCCCGAGCATAAATTCCCGGCGGCCGTCGATGACGCTATCGCGGCGAACAAGTGGATCGCCGGCAATGCCGGGCGGCTCGGGATCGATGCGTCGCGGCTGACGGTCGGCGGCGACAGCGCCGGCGGCAATCTCGCCGCGGTGGTCTCGCTCGCGGCGCGCGACGGCAATGGCCCTGATATTTCGGGCCAGGTGCTGATTTACCCTGCCACCGATTTTGCGTTGACGCATCCCTCGCACAGCGACCCCGAGACCAGCATCCTGCTCACCTACACCGTCGTCGTAAAGTGGTTTCGCGACCATTATCTGAACGATCTTGCCGATGGACAGGACTGGCGCGCCTCGCCGGCCCGCCCCAAGACGCTGGCCGGCCTGCCGCCGGTCTATGTACTGACTGTAGGCGCCGATCCCCTGTGTGACGAAGGGAACGAATACGCCGCGCGACTGAAGGATGCCGGCGTCGCCGTCACGACGAGAACATTTCCGGGCCAGTTTCACGGCTTCTTCACCATGGGCAAATTGCTGCCACAGACCAATGTCGCGGCAAGCGAAATCGCCGGCTGGCTGAAAGCATTGAACTGACACGGCATAGCGCCCACTGCAAACAGATCGAACGCGAATTGGAAACTTCAGCCGCCATCGAGATCGCCCGGCATACGCTGCTGTCGTGCGGTCTCATTCTGGCTATCGGCACCATCGCCGGCCTGCTGGCGCAAAAGATCCGGGTACCCGATGTCGCGGTGTTTCTAGTGGCCGGGATCGTCCTTGGCCCGCAGGTCTCCGGGCTGATCGACATCAAGGCGGACTCTGCGCTGAACGAGATCGTCCTGTTGTTCGGCGCCAGCTACATCCTGTTCGACGGTGGCGCGTCGGTTCGATTTAACGTATTGAAACAGGTCTGGGTCACCATCGTGGTGATAGCGACCGCAGGCGTGCTGATTACCGCCGGGATTGTCGGCCTCGCTGCCTGCCACATTTTCGGCATTCCCCTGATCGTTGCGCTCTTGCTGGGCGCCACCCTGGCCTCGACTGACCCGGCCACGCTGATCCCGATCTTCCGTCAGGTGCGCATTCGCGACCGTCTGGCACAAACTGCGATGAGCGAATCTGCGTTCAACGATGCGATGGGAGCAATCCTCACCTTCACTTTGCTAGCTGTCGCGACAGGCAGCGGCCGATTTTCGATGGCGCACGCGATCGCCGATCTCCTCCGGCAATCCGTCATCGGCATCATCGCGGGCGCGGCTTTCGGTTATCTCGCCGCGCTGCTGATCGCCCATGAAAAATTGGGCTTCCTTGCCGAGTATGCCCCGGTCGTCACCCTGGCAGTAGTGATCGGGGCCTATTTCGCGGCCGATGGACTTGCGGCCAGCGGCTTCATGGCGGTTTTCGTGGCCGGCATCGTACTCGGGAACAAAGAAACATTCGGCTTCAAAATGGAGCCGGACGAAATGCAGAAGCTGGACGACTTCGTGCTGACCACCTGTTTCATTCTACGTCTGTTCATTTTCATGCTGCTGGGCGCGCAGGTCGATTTTGCACTGATTGGCCAATACTGGCTCGGGGGCGCCGCTATCGCCGCTGTGCTGATGTTGGTCGCACGTCCAGTAACTGTATTCCTGTGCACCCTGCCCGACCGCCGCGCGCGCTGGAGCTTTCGCGAGATGCTGTTCATGTGCTGGACCCGCGAGACCGGCATCATCCCGGCGGCGCTGGCGGGCCTGCTGTCAGGTATGAACGCCCCCGGCGCCAAGCTGATCGAATCCGTCACTTTCATCACCATCCTGATGACGATCCTGATCCAGGCGCCGACGACGGAATGGATCGGATGCAAGCTGGGGCTGATGCAAACCGGCACGAACTAAGACATCTGACTCCGAACGATCCTCTCGCGTTTCAGGGAAAGCTTCGATCGCGACTTCCCGGCAATATTAGATCGATCAAGGACTTCCTCGTGCCGCAGCTCAATCCCCTACCTGCAAAAGCGCGAACACTTGACAGTATTCAACCGCAACTCTACTGGTTTCAAGGCCTTGGTAGCGCGCTTTACGATGTGCTTTTGCTGCCCGCGGTATGATTTCCAGGCCTCTGACGTTGGAGTGCCTTTGCCCGACAGCCCCGCCAGGACAAATCCAAAAGACCCGAACTCTCAGATCGTGGAGGTGACGGACCCGGTCTATGGCAACAAACGACCAGACATGAGCTGGCGCGATCATCTGATCATGCTCCTGACCTCAGGCGCGGAGGTCGAGCATGCGCTGATGGTGCAGTATCTCTATGCCGCCTACTCCATTAATGGCGATCAGCCTACGGAAAGGCTTCGGACTCTGGTGGAAGGCTGGCGCGCGAGCATTCTATGATGAACGACTGCGGCGACGCCGAGCTGATCGCGGCGGTACGCGCGATCGACGCGACGCCCTATCTCAACGACGATTGCGTGGCGCCCGGCCGAATTCAGCTCGGCGACGCGGCGCTGGCGATCGACCCGATTTCCTCGAGCGGCGTTCAAAAGGCCATTCAGACCGCGCTCTCCGGCGCGGTTGTCGCCAACACGCTGCTGCGCCGGCCCGGATCCACCGACGCCGCGCTGAACTTTTATCGCGCGCAACTTGGCGAATGCTCGGAACGCCATCGCCGCTGGGCGGCCGAACATTATCGCGACGTTGCCGAGCGCTGCGCCCATCCGTTCTGGCAACAGCGCGCGGGCCAGAAGGCTGCGCCGGACCCCGCACCGCTTCGCGCGATCGACGCGCGCGGCTTTGCCACCACGCCCATGGAGCTGTCGTCCGAGCTGGAATTCGCGTCCACGCCCTGCCTGCAAGGCGATTTCGTCAGCCTCGCCTCCGCTTTGCATCATCCGCGTCTCGCCAGTCCGATTGCGTTCCTTGGCAGGCGCGAGCTGGCGCCGCTGCTTCGCATGTTGCAGCCGGGCAGAACGCCGCTGCAGATCGCGCAATCCTGGTCGAACCACATGTCGCTGGAATCCGGATTGGCGATCGCTGGCTGGCTGGTCAACCATGGCATCCTGGTCGAGCAGCGTGGCCGCAGCGGTATGCCGTCATGAAAGCCACGCCACTTTCGGAATGGCTCAAGCTCCACCAACTGGAACGATTTCTCGACACATTCGAGAAGAATGAGGTCGATCTGGCGACGCTCCGGATGCTGACCGAAAGCGATCTGCAGGAACTCGGCCTGCCATTCGGACCGCGCAAGCGGATCCGCAACCTGTTGCGTGGGGAGAAATCGACAGAGAAGGCGGGGATTTCCCACCAGAGCGATACATCGACGAGCGAACGGCGCCATTTGACGGTGCTGTTCTGCGACATGGTGGGCTTCACCAAGCTCTCCTACAAGCTCGATCCCGAAGCCATGCAGATCGTGCTTCGCAGCTACGAGGAAGCCTGCGAGACCTGCGTCAATCGTTACGAAGGATATGTCTTCAGGGTACTCGGCGATGGCGTCGTCGCCTTCTTCGGTTTTCCTCTGGCGCACGAGGCCGAGTCCGAACGCGCGGTCCGTGCGGGGCTGGATATCGTCGACACCCTTGCGCACCTGCATCTGCCAGGCGTCGGGCGACTGCAAGTGCGCATCGGCATCACCTCGGGCATGGCCGTCGTCGCCTCCGGCGAACGAAACGCGGTAGGCGAGACGATCAATCTTGCCGCGCGCCTCCAGACCATCGCCAAGCCCGGCTCCATCATCGTGAGCGAGAGCGTGCGCCGGATGGCGGGCGGCGGCTTTGAATATGACGACCTCGGCGAGAAAGAGCTGAAGGGAGTGAGCGGGCCGACCAGGATCTATCGCGTGCTCGGCGTCAGCCGGGCCGAAAGCCGCTTCGAGGCAGCGACCCAGCGCGACCTGACGCCCATCGTCGGGCGCGGCGCGGAAATCTCCGCGTTGCTCGACGACTGGAGGCAGGTGCAGGAGACCGGGGTAGGACGGGCGATCCTGCTGCGAGGAGAATCCGGAATCGGAAAGAGCCGGATGGCCAGTGCGCTGCGCGAGCGTATCCAGGACGAAGGCCGCCAAACCCTGGTGTTTCAATGCTCGCCATTCTTCATCAACAGCGCTTTTTATCCGATCAGGGCGTCTTTCGAACGCGCGCTGCAGCCATGCCATGACGGCAGCGCGGAAGCCCGGCTGAACAAGCTCGAAGCACTGGCCATCGACCGTCTCGGCCTTGCCAGGGACGACATGCGTCTGGTCGCGGCGTTGCTTTCGATTCCCCATGAGCAGCGCTATGGCTCGATTCTCCTTTCGCCGAAGCTCGCCAAGGAAGAGACGATGCGCGTCCTGATCGAGTTTGTCCGCGCCCATGCGCGGCTGAGACCGACGCTGCTTCTGTTCGAGGACGCGCACTGGGCCGACCCGACGTCGCTGGATCTACTCATGCGCTTCATCGAACTGCTGCCCGGCATTCCTGCGTTGCTTGTCATCACCGCGCGACCCGAATTCAACTCGCCGCTGGCATCCCTGCCGGCCATTAGCGTAATGGACCTCGCCAAGTTCACGCCGCGGCAGAGTGAAACGCTGGTCGCCAATGTAGTCGGCGGAAAAGCATTGCCGCCGGGCCTCGCCGCGCAGATCATCGACCGGGCTGATGGCGTTCCCCTGTTCGTCGAGGAACTGACCAAGACCATCCTGGAGTCCGGCGACCTGGTCGTGGACGGCGATCACTACGCCTATGCCGGGTCTTCGGCCGGCATCAGGATTCCCGAGACGCTACGCGACTCGCTGATGGCCCGCCTCGATCGGGTTGCAGTCAGCAAGGAAATCGCGCAGGTCGGTTCGGTCATCGGCCGTGAGTTCAGCTATGAACTGAGCGCTGGGCTCGAACTGATGAGTGAAGACGTCCTGACCAACGGCCTGCAGCATCTGACCGCATCGGGGCTTGCGACCTGTCAAGGCGAGATTCCTCACTCGGTCTATACGTTCTCCCACGCGTTGGTTCAGGACGCCGCCTATGACTCGCTGCTCAAGAGCAGGCGCAAGCAGTTGCACGGCGATATCGCCCATCTCCTGGAAGAGCGCTGGCCGGATACGCGAGATAAGGCCCCCGAATTGCTCGCCTTTCACTACAATTCCGCGGAGCAGTATCGCGTCGCCGTGCCGCTGTGGCTGCGCGCTGGCGAAGTCGCGATGCAACGCTTTGCATTGCCCGAAGCGATCAGCCATTTGCGCACGGGCATGTCGGCGCTTGCAAAACTGCGGCCGTCCAAGGTTCGCGACCGCATGGAGATTTCGCTACGCACCGCGCTCGGCCCGGCGCTGGTGGCGCACCGCGGCTGGGCCCATGCGGAGGTCGGCCAGACGCTGGTGCCGGCCTGGCGGCTTACACAAGCGCTGAAGCACAGCGCCGCGTATCTGCCGATCCTGAATACCTTGTCGGTGCACTATATGAGCGCTGGCCGGTTGACGGAATCGCTGCGCTGGGCGGGCCGGCTCTCCAAGAGCGGCAGTGAACTCGGCGACGACGGCCTGGAGATCTTCGGCCACCGAGCCGCCTCCGCTTGCCATTACTGGCTCGGCGATTTTGCCAAGGCCCTCCGCTCCGGTGGTTATGTCCGCAAACTTTACGATCCGGAACGGCATTGGGGCCTCGTCGCCCTTACCAACACCGACCCTTTCACCGGCGAAGGCATCTATCGCGGTCAACTGCTCTGGATGACGGGTTATCCCGAGCAAGCGCTAACGGCGAACCAGGCCATGGAAGCCAATGCCCGGCGCCGCGGTCATCCGTTCGACCTCGCCTTTGCACTGACGCTCGGCGCGCAACTATTCGGCTATCTCGGCGATTCCGATACCCTGGAACGATGCGCTCAGGAAGCAGAACGTATCGGCCAGGAGCGCGGCATCGCCCTGCTCGGCGAAATCCTGGCGGAGATCAGCGGGGGCGTCGCCTGGCTGCACGCGGGACGTTTGGCCGAGGCCGTGTCTCGACTTGATCGCAGCATCGAGCAGTTGATGCAGACCGGACATCGCATATGGATATGGTATCTCAAGACCTTGCAGGCCGAAGGGCTCGCGCTGATGGGAGACCATGCCCGCGCGTGGTCGCTGATCGAGGAAAGCGTTGCGCAGATCGAAGCCGGCGAGGAGCGATCGCATTATGCCGAGATGCTTCGCCTGAAGGGTTGGATCCAGATCTTGCGCGGCTACCCCGACGAGGCGATCACGACGTTGCGCAAGGCGATGGCGGTCGCGCGCAAGCAGGCAGCCAAGTCCTGGGAGTTGCGCGCTGCGACCACTCTGGCGCGCCTGTTGACCAGCCGAGGCAAGAAGACCGAAGCATTGGCGCTGCTGGCGCCGATCTACGACTGGTTCACCGAAGGACACGACACCAGGGATTTAAGGGAAGCGGCTCAACTTTTGGCCGAGATGCGCGGGTCGCCCGGGCGGCGATCCCGGACCGCCGGCGAAAGCAAGAGCTGACAAGGAGAGTGAGGATGACAGGCAAAAACCACCCGGAAGGAGCCGCGATCAGGGCGCTCGACAAGGAATGGAGCAAGGCAGCGCACGCCAAGGATATCGATCGCGTCATGGCCTTTTATGCACCCGACGCGTCGGTGCTTTGGCCGGCTCATCCAATCGCCCGAGGACACGCGGAAATCCGCAAGGTTTGGCAGGCTGCCTACAAATCAGGCCCGACCTGTGTGTCGAGTTCCACCCGACGCACATCGAAATCTCCAGCGGTGGCGACATGGCGTGCGATTTCGGCGTGGTTTGTTTCGCGCCGCACGTCAAGCCCGACGACACCGCGAATGTCGGCAAATATCTCGTGGTCTGGCAACGCCAGCACGGCACCTGGAAAGTGCTTTGCGATAGCTACAACATGAACGGCACCAACAGTCCCGTAAACCAATAGGCGCGATAGCGGGTGGCTGATGCGTCAGACACCCGCCCTCGCCGCGCGGCGCAGCGATTGCGGTGGCTGGCCGAAGGCGCGGATGAAGGCGCGGCGCATCCGTTCGGGATCGCGGAAGCCGGTGGTCTCGGCGACGCGCTCGATCGCCGCGCTGGAAAACTGCACCTGCTGCCGGGCCACCTCGATCCTGAGCCGCTCGACCGCCTTCGACGGCGTCGAGCCGGTCTCGGCAATGAAGGCGCGGGCAAAATGCCGCGTACTCATGCCGGCGCGCTCGGCCAGCGCTTCCACCGTCAGCGGTTCGTCGAGATGCTCGCGCGCCCAGGCGAGCAGCGGTCCGAAGCGACCTGTCGGCGCTTTCAACTCCAATAGCGAGGAGAATTGCGACTGACCACCGCTGCGGCGGTGATACAGCACGAGCTGACGCGCGGTGTCCCGCGCGACCTCGTCGCCGAAATCCTCCGCTACCATGGCAAGCGCGAGGTCGATGCCGGCGCTGATGCCGGCCGAGGTCCAGATATTGCCGTCGCGGGTGAAGATCCGGTCGGGCTCCAGCTTCACCCTGGGATAGGTAGCGAGAAAATCCTTGGTCCGGCGCCAATGCGTGGTAGCGCGACGGCCGTCGAGCAGACCGGCTTCGGCAAGGATGTAGGCCCCCGAGCAGACGCTGGCGATGCGAACGCCGCGCCTGGCCATCGCACGCACGAAGCCAAGCGTCTTTTCGCATTTCGCAGCGGTCTCCACCCCCGAGCCTCCGGCCACGATCAGCGTGCTGATCGTCCCGTGCGGGCGCAAGCCGCGCGCCAGCAATTCGACGCCGGATGAACTGCGAACCGGGCCCGGATTTACTGCGATCGTCTTGATGGCCGGATAGGCGCCGCCGTGGCGCATCGCGATCTCGAACACCGAGACCGGGCCGGCCGCATCGAGCAGCTGAAAGCCCGGAAAAATCAGAACGCCGATCATGGTCTGGGCCTATGTCTCTAAATGAGGGAAATATGGCATTTGAGACAGGAGCCGAACATGACACGATGTTCGCGTCAAGCAAAGCTTCGGCCCACGGCAAATTCGGCGAAAAACCCTGAAAGGCTCCTTCGATGTCGGCACCCATGCAGATCGGTCTTGTCATATTTCCGAAGGTGACCCAGCTCGATATGACCGGACCATTGCAGGTGTTCGCAGCCCTGCCCGGCGCGGAGTTGCATCTGATCTGGAAGCGCATCGAGCCGGTCGCAAGCGACTCGGTGCTGACGCTCACGCCCACCATAAACTTTGCCGATTGCCCGCAGCTTGATGTGATCTGCGTCCCCGGCGGCGCCGGCACCAACGACATGGTCAACGACGAGGAGATGCTCGGTTTTCTGCGCAGGCAGGCGGTGGGCGCCAAATACATTACGTCGGTCTGCACCGGATCTCTGGTGCTGGGCTCAGCCGGCCTGCTTAGGGGTTATCGCGCCGCGACACACTGGACCGCGATGGAGTTTCTTGAACCGTTCGGAGCGATACCGACCAATACCCGCGTCTGCGTCGACCGCAATCGCATCACCGGCGGCGGCATCACCGCAGGCATCGATTTCGCGCTGACGCTGGTCTCGATCCTGGTCGATCGCAAGACCGCCGAGACGATCCAGCTTGGGCTCGAATATAACCCGGCACCACCCTTCAATGCCGGCTCGCCTGACGTTGCGCCTGCGGATGTGCTCGCGTCGATGAAAGAAAGGCTGTCAGCCACCCAGCCGCGCCGCAGCGACGCCATGCGTCGCGCCGCTGCAAGGCTATGGAGCGTTTCGAACAGCTAGCTCGCCACTGCCATGCGCGGTGCGGAACAAATGCCGCCGGCAGCCGTTGCCAGCCGAACAACTGAAGCGAGAAATATCCCATACCCTACACACGGCCCATCAGGCGGTTCTACCTGACGCCGCCGGCTGTTCCGACCTTCGTGATCTCGGTCTTGCTGGCAATCGTCGCGCTCTTCGCGACTTACGGTCATCTGACGCTTCTTCACGGCGTCCACGCATTCACGGTCCTGCTGATTGCCTATGTGGTTTTGCTGCTGGGAACGATGTTGCGAGGCGTTTGATCGGCGAACTCAAAACGCGTGCGCGCTGACGACGCGATCGCGCCGCGCACAATGAAAAAGGCCGCCTGGTTTCCCAGACGGCCTTTCCTGTCCTACGGCAGCTCCACATTGTGACGGGCGATCTCAGAACCTCAGCACCGGGGGCCTATCTCCCGGCCGTATCCTGATCGGCAGCCGCTGCATATCGGGGCAGTCGCGAACTGTTGCCCGAACCGACGCGATGGTCTCCCATCTCCGTAAGATGACCCTATTGAGCCGCGATCGCGTCCGAAGCACAAGAACGTAACGACGAACCCGCGGGAATGTCCCCGCTGATCCCGTTGTTCACAAGGTTTGCTTGTGGAAAGCCGGCAAGCGCCGATCAGTCCGCGCTGTGCGATGGCTCGGATGGCATCCATTCGACCGCTGCGCAGCAGCGCCGCGACGGCTCAGCTTCCGGGCGTCCACGGCTGGTAGTCGCCGGTAGCCTTCGGCCTGCGGCCGCTTGCGAGCGTCGAGCCCGGCGGACGGTACGCCGCGGGCGTGCCGGTCATGTTCGGGACATGCGGCTTTTGCCATTCGCGCGCCGTGTAATTCTGTTCGGTTGGCGCGACATCGACGGTGTGGTGTAGCCAGCCGTGCCACGATGGCGGCACGCGGCTGGCTTCGGCGTAGCCATTATAAATGACCCAACGTCGCTCGAAGCCGAGCGTCGGATCGATCTTGCGACCTTTGGTGCGGAAATAGCGGTTACCCTGCTCGTCCGTACCCACCAGTTCGCCGAACCGCCAGGTCCACAATTGGGTGCCGAAAGTCTGGCCATTCCACCACGTGAATATTTTGAGCAGGAATTGTTTCATCGGGCTTGGCCGGTTCGGGTGCAGTTGCGATCCTGATGTGCCATCACCGGCCGAATATGTCCAGTTCCGAACCTAAAAACCGGATGACGAATCGTCGCAAATAGCGTCGCAACCCATTCATTCTGCACACAATTGCGATCAGCGGCCTACCATATCGCACAATCGTTGCGGGCGCTGGAACATCCGCTTCCCAAATGGGTTGGCAGGTATCCCGCCAAAGGAGTTTATGATGATCAGTCTGAAAGTTTTGAGCACTGCTGCGGTCATGACGCTGGCTTTGCCGATCGCAATGCCTACCGCAAGTTTCGCCGACCCGCCCCACGGCGCCTTCCAACATAGCGCTGGCCGGAGCCCCGCCGGCGGCAACTTCCATCCAGGTGGCAACTTCCACCAAGGTGGCAATGCCCGCTTCAGCGGCGGTGGCCATTTTCACCACGGCGGCCACTTCGGTGCCGGCGTAGCCGCAGGCGTTGCCGGCGCCGCGATTGGAGGCGCGCTCGCATCGCAGGCCTATTATGACGGCCCCGACTACTACAACGCCGGCCCGGATTATTATGATGACCAGTATTATGACGACGGCGGCGTGGTGGCCGCGGTGCCGGAGTCTGGCGGCGGTGACGTCGCCTACTGCATGCAAACCTATCGCTCCTACGATCCGCAATCGGGCACCTATTTGGGCTATGACGGCTATCGGCATCCCTGCCCGTGATGGCCGATCCTTGACTACAAGGCTGTTTCGAAATCGAGGACGGCGCGGGTGGCGCGCCGTCCGTTTCATTTCCGGCCCACGTCATTTCCGGCCACGTTATTTTCGGCCATGTTATTTTCGGCCATGTCATTTCCGTCTATGGCCACGCGGGCATCGACGTGCCCGGAACCAGGTAATCGTGTGGAGGATTGAGTTGGCTTCACCCGTTATGCACTCCACCGTGCAGACGCATTGACCCGTTTCGGCCCTAATCGCTGCAAGATAATTTTGATTCGATCGCATTCTGGATTCCCGCACTCTTGCTGATGGGAGACGTTGCGAGTGCCGCGTATTCTTGTGGTCGATGACGACCCCATGGTTTGCATGGCCATTGAGGTGAGCCTTCAACGCGAGGGTTTTGAAGTCACCATTGCGGACGGTGGCGAAGCGGGTCTCTGCGCGCTTGATACTGCCACGTTCGACGTCATGCTCGTCGACATTTTCATGCCGCACATGCGCGGCTTCGAATCGATCAGGATATTCCACGAGCGCGCGCCAGAGATTCCGCTGATCGCGATGTCCGGCTATGCCTTTGCGAGTTTCGACACGCCCTCGCCCGACTTTCTGAAAATGACCCTTGAACTCGGCGCAACCGTCTGCCTGCGCAAGCCGTTTACCCCGAATGCGCTCTTGGCGGCCGTCAACGAATGTCTGGCAAAACCGACTGCAAGCGCTCGTCTCTCCAGGTGAAGCGGCCCGGGAAGTCAACAGTAACGACAGGCAAAACGGGGCCACGATACGGTACTTCCCACCTCGCTACTCTGCGGCCGCAACCAAGGATGCGTACGTTTTTTCAGAATTTGGCTGGTTCGTCGTAGTTCGCTTCCTCCGCCTGATATATCCTGTCGCGAACGCGAGCTGCTGAGGCTTGATCGGGGGTCGGGGTGTATTTGAAGCGAGCCTGTTTTGCGGGCGCTGCATTGTTATGCTCGGCACACCTGGCGGAAGCGCAGAATTTCAATCAGCTCATCGGCTTTGGCGACAGCACCGTCGACACGGGCTGGTATACGGGTGCGAGCAGCGGCCTGCATTCAACCGGCGTTGCCAGTGTCGACGCATCGATCGCGGCCTCCCTGGCGGCGGGTGGCAACGCTCACCCCACCGGCCCGGGACTCGGCAACGCGCAGATTCTCGCCGGCTTCTTCGGCCTTTCCGTAAATTCCGCCAGTCAGCCCGGCGGGACAAACTTCGCCGTCGGCAACGCGGTCGATTATCTCGTGCCTCCAGGCTACGTTCCAGTTACGTCAACCGGAAACCAATATCCAAATCCGTTGCTCCCGGGCACGGCAACCCAGATCAACAATTACGTGGCATCGGTGAACGGCAACGCCAATCCCAACGCCATTTACTTGCTGGCCAGCGGCGGCAACGATGCCAGCGCGGCGCTCTCGACCTTCGGTCCGTCTTCCCCGGCTGCGGTCGCTTACCTGCTCGGTGAGGCCCAAGCCCTGACGAACAGCCTGGTTAACCTGCAGGCCGCCGGGGCGCGTTACATCATCATGAGCAATTACTATCCGGGCCCTTCCGACGATCCCGCCAGGACGGCTTACGCAAAGACAATCGTCTCCGCCACCTGGAGCGATCTGGCCACGGCTGGCGTCAGGTTTATTCCGGCGGATACCGTCTCGGTATTTGCCGCGGTGGAACGGAATCCTGTGGCATTCGGCATCACGCATGACCCCCTGGCCACTGGCCCGAGCAATTATGCCTGCCTGCCCGCAATCGGGTCCGGGCTGACATCCGGCTATGGAGTTACCTGCGCGCCGACCACAGCGCCGAGTACGACGCACGGCTATCTGCAATCAGCCGATGCCACGCAGACTTACCTGTTCATGGATGGCGTCCATCTCACCGAAGCGGGCCAGCAGATCGAGGCCGACTATTTCTACAATCTGCTGCTCGCGCCGAGCGAAATATCCTACCTCGCGGAAACCGCCGTCCAGACCACATTCCAGACGATCACCGGCATTCAGCAGCAGATCGATCTCGCACAGCGTCTGCGGCGGCCCGGCTGGAACGTGTGGGTGAATGGCCAACTCTCGTACCTCAAACTCGACAACAGCTCCACGGGATTTCCCAGCGACCCTGGATTTCCGCTCTTCGGCAGCATGGGCGTCGACTACAAATGGGAGAACGGCTGGCTCGCCGGCGCCGCGCTGACCGCAGGCTACGTCAATCCAACCTTCTCGCTCGGCGGCGGCTACAAGCAGGATAGCGTCGCGCTAAGCCTCTATACGGCGTATCGCAACACTAACTGGTGGGCTGACCTCACTGGCACCGCTGCCTGGCTCGGCTACGATACCAACCGGACGGTGCCGATCGGCATTACCGTTCAAGCCAACGACGGATCGACCGACGGCGCCGATCTCTCGCTCGCGGCCGAGATCGGCTATGATTTCCACGCCGGTGCGATGACGCATGGCCCGGTCGCGGGCCTGATCCTGCAGCAAGCGAGAGTAAACGGCTTCACCGAAGGCGGCAGCTTCACGAGCCTGTCGTTTGGCGACCAGGTCCGCAATTCCGAGGTAGGCGTGCTTGGCTATCAGGTAAGATTCGACTGCGGCAAATGGCACCCCTTCGCACAACTCGCATGGGATCACGAATTCGACCCGCTCGACCGGATGGTCACGGCGTCGCTGACCACCATTGCCGCGCCCAGCTATTCGCTGCCCGCCGTGGTGCTCGGGCGAGATTGGGGAACCGCTACCGTTGGTACGCAACTCACCTTGACGTCGGCCTGGAGCGGATTGGCCTCCTTCACGGCGCAGCTGGGCCAGAATCACGCCACTGCCCTGGGTGGCCTCGTCGGGTTCGACTACGCGCTCGGTCAGATGCCGACACCACTCGTCTACCAGAATTGATCGGACGAGTCTGGCGGCGAGCGCTGCGCCTCACCCGACGTAAGTGGGTGTACGCTTTCGGACGTGTAAGCCGGCGCTGCCGAGTGGCGTTGATGACAGGGAGTGACAAGATGATACTCAATCCGGATCACGTTACGATCGCAGTGGCAGATGCCGGCCGCGCGATCGAGTTCTTCGCCCTGCTTGGCTTCAGAAAGGATCACGTCGCGACGATCGACGGTGGCCGGCCTGCCCGCTACATGGGCATGCCGGGGATGAAAGCGCAGCACATCACCCTCGTCCTCGAAGGAGCGGATCCTCATTTCGAGATCCAGTTGCTTGAGTTTGACCCTGCCCCCGGGACCGATCCGGGTGCGCACCCGACGAATCTGCGACAACGGGGCTTCAACCACCTCGCCTTCCGCGTCGACGACATCGAGGCGGCCACCGCGCACCTCGTGGCCAACGGCGTAACCATGCTGAGCGACGAGATGGATTACATCAGCCGAAAGCTGCGGCTGTTCGAGGGTCCCGAGGGCATCACCTTCGAGTTGGTGGAGCGCTCGGCCTAGACGCTGGCCGGCCAGTTGAAGCCCAGCCGATCGGGATGAAGGTCCGCACGGGCCAGCCGCCCATGCGCGGCCGCCGGTTTCGATTCTGTCATGACGAGGGGGGAATCGGAGTGAGAATTCGGAGCTAGCTTGCTGCCCAATCCGCCGCCGTTGCCACGGCCGGACGGGATACCAGCCCGGCGCTTTCCGTGGCCTTACGTGAGTCTCCAAAGAGCAACCCCGAAAACCCAGGAAATCGCTGTCCTGTGAACAGCGGGAGCAGCCCGGATTCCCCACCCCGAAGAACAATTTTTGGCTTGGAATCCCTGAGGACTCACTGATACTTGCCCAAGAAACAGGCGCGGGCTTCCCCCTGTTTTTCTCCGTTTTCCACCATATTTAGTATTTGATTCAGGAACTCGTACTAATCCTTGACGGGCGTACAGGAGTTGCCTAGCTTTCGACCCGTTCGGCGCGAGTGTGTTTGGGTCCCCCGCCGGTCGCTCCCAAAAGGGTTCCAGAATAACCACTCCGACGGCCGGTTGAGGCAGCGGGTGCAGGTGTTTGTGCCCTGAATTCAGGGAAAAAACGGGCGTGAAAAACGGGCCGGAAACGGCCCAGACGATGGGTTGGGGCGTTAAATGCATGAGCTGGAGGACCCGGTAACGGGCGTTCCGGATCGTGTCGCGGCAAGGCGGTGTTCGCACCGGTTTTGCCGCCGAGAGAAACAGGCCGGACCACCGGCTGAGCTGCGGATCGCCGGATCATGGGCAACAACCCGGGACAAGGCGTCCGCTCAAGGAACAACATCCGGCCCGGGGAACAACGGTCCGGCAAGCAGAAACGGGGCACTACCATGCGGATCGAACGGCGCTACACCACTGAAGGCCAGTCACCCTACGCGGGGATCGATTTCAGATTGACGACATCTGAGATCCGCAATCCCGATGGCTCGGTGGTTTTCCGCCTCGAAAACGTCGAGGTTCCCGATGCGTGGTCGCAGGTCGCCTCCGACGTGCTGGCGCAGAAGTATTTCCGCAAAGCCGGCGTCGCCGCGCGCCTGAAGAAGGTCGAGGAAGAGACCGTGCCGTCGTGGCTGTGGCGCTCGGTGCCGGACACCGAGGCTCTCGCGGGCCTGCCGGAGAACGAGCGCTATGTCAGCGAGCTCTCCTCCAAGCAGGTGTTCGATCGCCTCGCCGGCTGCTGGACCTATTGGGGCTGGAAGGGCAAGTACTTCTCGAGCGAAGAGGACGCCCGCGCCTTCTATGACGAGCTGCGCTTCATGCTCGCCAGGCAGATGGTCGCGCCGAATTCGCCGCAATGGTTCAACACCGGCCTGCATTGGGCCTATGGCGTCGACGGTCCCGGCCAGGGCCATTATTACGTCGATCCCTTCACCGGCAAGCTGACCAAATCGAAATCCGCCTACGAACATCCGCAGCCGCACGCCTGCTTCATCCAAGGGGTCGGCGACGACCTCGTCAACGAGGGCGGCATCATGGACCTCTGGGTGCGGGAGGCGCGCCTGTTCAAATACGGCTCCGGCACCGGTTCGAACTTCTCGCGGCTGCGCGGCGAAGGCGAAAAGTTGTCCGGCGGCGGCCGCTCCTCCGGCCTGATGAGCTTCCTGAAGATCGGTGACCGCGCCGCCGGCGCGATCAAGTCGGGCGGTACCACCCGCCGCGCTGCCAAGATGGTGGTGGTCGATGCCGATCACCCGGATATCGAGACCTATATCGACTGGAAGGTGAAGGAGGAGCAGAAGGTCGCCGCGCTCGTGACCGGCTCCAAGCTCAACCAGCGCCATCTGAAAGCCGTGCTGAAAGCCTGCGTCAA
>JAGXAJ010000014.1 GCA_018971625.1 Pseudomonadota bacterium | reverse complement strand
CGGCTCACCACGCGTCAGACGTTCCAGTTTCACCGGGTCATGAAGCACGACCTTCGCACCGTTATTCGTGGCCTGCGTGACGTTCTGATCGACACCAGGGCGGCCTGCGGCGACGACACAAGGGGCGTGATGTGCGGCGTCAATCCGCTGCTGTCCAGGCTGCACAGCGAGGTTTACGCGCTCGCCAAGCAAGCCAGCGATCATGCCGTTCACAAGACGCGCGCTTACCCTGAAATCTGGTACGGAGCCGAACGCGAGAGCAGCGACGCACCGGAAGAGCCGTTCTACGGCCGCACCTATATGCCGCGGAAGTTCAAGATCGGGTTTGCCATCCCGCCCAGCAACGACATCGACGTCTATTCCCAGGATCTCGGCTTCATCGCGATCGCCAATCGCGGCAAACTCGCAGGCTTCAACGTCGCAATCGGCGGCGGCCTCGGTCGCACCGATCAGGATCCGAAAACCTATCCACGGCTCGCCGACGTGATCGGTTACGTCGATGCGGGACGATTGATACAGACCATTGACGCCATCATGTCCGTACAGCGCGATTATGGCGACCGGGTCGATCGTATGCATGCGCGATTCAAATACACGATCGACGAAAAGGGTATCGACTGGATCAAGGGCGAGATCGAGCAGCGGCTTGGCTTCCCGCTTGCTCGAGCACGATCCTGCACGTTTACCTCAAACGGCGACCTGCTGGGCTGGTCGAAAGGCGAGGATGGCCGCGAGCATCGCACGCTCTTCATTGAAAACGGCCGGATTGCGAATAGCGAAGCCCATCCCGCACTGGATGGATTGCGCGAGATTGCCCGCGCCCACAAGGGGTGCTTCCGCCTGACGCCCAACCAGAACCTGATCATCGCCGATGTCGCCCCCGAAGACAGGGCCGGCATCGAGGCAATGATTGAGGCGTATCATCTCGATCAACCGAAAAGCCGCAGCGGTCTTCGGCTGAACGCGATGGCTTGCGTGGCGCTACCGACCTGTGGTCTCGCTATGGCCGAAAGCGAGCGTTACCTGCCCGATCTGATCAGCAAGATCGAGGTCATGCTCGCGACGCACGGTCTAACCGATGATCCCATCACCATCCGCATGACAGGCTGTCCGAACGGCTGTGCACGGCCTTATATCGCGGAAATCGGCCTTACCGGCCGCGCGCCCGGCAAGTACAACCTCTATCTCGGTGGTGGTTTCCACGGCCAGCGTCTCAACAAGATGTATCTCGAGAATGCCGGGGAGCAAGCCATCCTGGCGGCGCTCGACAAGGTGCTCGAGCACTACGCACGCGACCGGAAAAAGGGCGAGCCTTTCGGAGACTTCGCGATCCGCGCCGGTTACGTCGCTGAGGTCAAGGAAGGACGCCACTTCAACGACTGACTCAACGTCAGCCGTTTAAGCTCCGTCGACGGGAACGCAACCTTCCCGTACCAATCCCAAATGCGAGTCAAGCAGGCCGTTCATGTCCGAACAGAACAAGCCGGAGACAATAGCAGCCGCCCACGGTGTCGTCGCTGACTCCGATTTCCATTCGGTCACGCCGCCGATCTATCTGTCCAGCACGTTCGCCTTTCCGGGCTTCGCGCAAAGCGGCCGGCACGAGTATTCCCGGACGTCGAATCCAAGCCGGGACATGCTGGCAGAGGCGCTGGCCAAGCTGGAGGGAGGCGCGGGCGCGGTGATAACGTCGTCGGGCATGGCAGCGGTCGACCTCGTGTTGTCAACGGTACGGCGGGGTGATCTCGTGCTCGCACCGCATGACTGCTATGGCGGCACCTATCGCCTCCTCTGCGCCCGGCGGGACCGCGACCAGTTTGATGTCGCTTTCATCGACCAGGGCGATGCGTCGGCTCTGGCACCGGCTTTCGCGCGTGGGCCCAAGCTCGTCCTTGTCGAAACACCGAGTAATCCTCTCATGCGGGTCGTCGATATACGCGAGATTGCCTCGCGCGCCAGGGCAGCCGGCGCCAAAACCGCGGTCGACAACACGTTTCTCTCGCCGGCCCTGCAGCGGCCGATCGTTCATGGTGCCGACTTCGTCATTCACTCCACCACGAAATATCTCAATGGACATTCCGACGTGGTCGGGGGTGCCGTCATCGCCGCAAATCCCACCGATGTCGAAGAACTGTCGGCCTGGGCGAACCTCACCGGCGCGATCGGCGCGCCGTTCGACGCATATCTGACGCTCCGCGGACTGCGGACGTTGTTTCCCCGCATCCAGCGACAGCAACAGAATGCAATGAGCGTAGCGCGTTTCCTGACAAAATCCCCAGCCGTTTCTATCGTTCATTATCCCGGTCTCGAAACGCATTCCAACCACTTGCTTGCCGCTTCCCAACAGGAAGGTTTCGGCGCGATGCTGAGCTTCGAGCTGCGGGGCGGAACCGATTCCGTGCGGCGCTTCGTCGATGCCGTCAGGCTTTTCACGCTCGCGGAGTCGTTGGGCGGCGTCGAGAGTCTTATCGCTCATCCGGCCACGATGACGCATTCCGGCATGGGAGAGGAAGCGCGCCGCGCCGCCGGTATCAGCGACAGTCTGCTGCGTCTCTCGATCGGGCTCGAGGCCGAGATCGACCTGATCGCAGGTCTAAAGTGCGGGCTTGCCGCCGTCGAACGGATCTCGCAATCGGAAGGGTCGTGATATGGACCTGGACGCACAGTCCAGCCCGTCGCGGTTGTGCGTATTCTTGGCGGTGCTTGCGGTGGCCGTCGCCGACGAACATTCCAGACGCGGACGACCGCGTCATTTTTTCGTGGGGCGTGAGATGCCTTGGACATTCTCCGCGCATCGGTGCGGTTGATCCGGAGCGGCGGCTTCGTGACGTTTCCCTTTTGATGGCTCCCTGGTCGTGCGGTTTCCTTCAAGGCGTGTTGCCTCAGGTGAAGGATCCAGTCCAAAGTAAGCGGGATCTACCTCATGCATGTAGCACGGCGGCGACGCATATTGGTTCGGTTCGGTATCCTCGACATATTCCCGGGCGAGGCCGATGTGGCGTGTCCTGACTTTCCTGGTCATCGGGCACCGGCCTCCGTTGCAATCAGGCGCCATTCGCCCTCGGGCGACGACAGGACCCGGGCAAACGTCCAGATATCGACGCTGTGGTGTTTTTTCGGCTTTGTTACGACCGATTGACCCGAACAGTCGCACGGCAACTCGAAATATTCGGCCGCGAACCGGATGGAAACCCCCATGCGGTTGTCATCGATGAGACCGGCAAGGATTTCGGGCCAATCGATCCGTGAGAATACCGTCCTGGTTGCCTCCTGACGTGCCTCGATCGCGTCGCAAAAAGCATCGTAGACTTCCGGGGAGACGAGCTTGTGTAGCGTCTCGCGATCGCCGGAGCGGTAGGCGGCAACAATTGATTCATAGGCCGCCAGTCTTTCGCCAAGGAAGTCTGCGACGGCCATGTCTCCATCGCATCGAAGAATTCTGGATATGAGTGGTTCGAGATTCGGGGATATCGCCGCAGCATTCGACTTCTCCCTGGGACCGACTGGCAGGTCGATCAGGCGATTTCGCTGTCCCTTCATGACCTTCGCGAGCTCGTAGATCCAGATTGCCCACGCTAACGCGAGAACCAGTGCGGAGCCTTCGCTAATCTGAGACATCGCAGCCTCAAGACGCTTGTTGGCGCGGAAACAGACGGCGATCCAGTCGCTGGCCGGCGCTGACATTCCGCTGTACGGCCGTGCTGCCAAGATCGACGTCGACGATTTGCGGGTTTTCGGTTTCGAGCGTTTCGATTGCCACCGGAGCGATGGTCGACCTGGCAGATCCTCCGCGAACCCGACCGCGCAAGACTATTTCTATTTCCTCTCCGTCGAAGATGGTCTTGGCGGTGACGCGCGCCGAGGCGGGGCCCCGCGCTTCAACAACGGTGCTCGGCACCAAAGGTTCTCTCGCCGCGGCCCGTTCCGAGGCCAAGCCCAGAACATCCGTGCCAGCGAAATCGGTAGTTCGCCTGGTCATTGCTATATCAATCCGACCGGCCGCGGCCCCCGGAATTCGCATTTTTCCCCGAGGTCTGGCATTAGCTCTCCACGGCCGTCGCTCAATCCTTGCTTGCCGATTAGAAGCAAGCAAACGAATTTAATAGCTTCTTTACTACAATAAAAGTGCTATATAGACTGTTTGGAGGTGCTGCATGGATGTCGAGCTGGCGCGAACCTTTCTGGAAATCGTTAGAGCGCGCAGTTTTGCGCGCGCCGCCGAACAGCTCAATTTGAGCCAGACGGCCGTCAGCGCCCGTATTCGGACGCTCGAACAGCGACTCGGCCGTCCCTTGTTTATCCGCAACAAGAACGGCGCATCGCTCACCGGGGCCGGAGAGCAATTTCTGCGCTACGCGCCAATGCTGGTGCAGTTGTGGCAACGAGCTCGGCATCAGGTCGCCGTGCCGGCAGGCCGCCGCGCGGTTCTGACCCTCGGTGGCGAGTTGAATTTGTGGCGTCCGTGGCTCATCGAATGGCTTCACTGGATGCGTCGCTCTGCGCCCGATGTCGCGCTTCGCGTTCAGCTTGAGGTGCCGGACAGCCTGACCGATCAGGTTTCGACGGGCGCGCTCGATGTGGCGGTGATGTATGCCCCGCAGTACCGGCCAGGCGCGCGAGTCGAGTTGCTTCTGGAGGAAAAACTGGTTCTGGTTACGACCAACCCGGATGCAAAGCAGATCGACCCCGACAGCTACGTCTACGTGGACTGGGGATCCGAGTTCGCCCACCATCATGAGCTTAGTTTTCCGATCGACAATCATCCCGGTCTGTTCGTCAGCCACGGTCCCCTGGCGCTGACCTATATCCTCGAAGCCGGCGGAGCAGGTTATTTCCGGCAGCGCGTCGTGGCACCATACGTCGCGGCGGGAAAGCTGCACATCATCGCGGGAGCTCCCAGCTTTTTCTATCCGGTCTATGCCGTCTGTTCTGCGCAAGCCGACGATGAACTGATCAAGCTGGCACTTGATGGGCTGCGCAGTGTTGCTGCCGTCGACCAGGGAGATCGGATATTGGCGAGCGTCGCTTCCTCGCTTGTATGAACCCGTCCGGGCAGGGATCGAGGCGTGCGCCTTGCCAGGTCAAAACGGTCAAACGGAACTGCGTAAGTTCGCGAAGATGCGCCAGGCGAGCCGTCCCCTCAGGCTCTGAGAATCCTATCGCAGGCTGACGCCGTAGGGATCGGCGACCGATCTTGAGCGCAGCGCACACCCGCCACGAAACACCGCAGCAACTCAGCCAAGACCCGCTTTCCGCCGGGTATCGGTCGACCGTGCCCCCCGATTGCGTCCGGATGCAGCCGAATGTGCGTAGGACAAAGACTCTGCTGCTGGTGATGGCGGCAGGATAGCATCACCTTGCACCATGTCGCATCCCAATTTCCTGAGAATGCCAATCTCCTCCATCGACTCAACACCCTTTACCGACGTCTTCATGCCGAGGTCATGTCCAACAGCAATGATGCCGCGAAGAAGCTTTTGCGCCCGGCGGGAATTTGACGCCTCGTCCTTGAATATCCGGTCAATCTTGATTCTGTCGAACGGCAGTTGAAGCAGATAGTTCAGGGAGGAATGTTTGGTGCCAAAATCGTCGAGTAGCAACGTCACGCCCAGACGCTTCAGTTCCCGGAGAACTGCACGGATACGATCCACGACATTGTCGATCAGCAGGCCTTCGGTCACTTCCAGGCACAGATATTGAGGAGGTAAATGCACGTTGTTCAGGACGAGCGCGACGTCATCCACAAAATCGCGATGACAGATCTGCATTGTGGAGACGCTCACGGCGATCTCCCGCGGCGTCTCACCGGCGTCGATCCATGCCCTTGCCTGGCGCGCCGCTTCGTGCAGGCTCCATAATCCGATATCGCGGAGCAGGTGCGAGTTTCTTGCAACCGGCATGAATTCGTTCGGCGAGACGTAACCGAGATCCGGGTGTTCCCAGCGAACATGGGCTTCGAAGCCGTTGACCCGTTCCGTTGCAAGATCTACCTGCGGCTGATACCACAGCTTGAGACCCTTGCTGGTGCTGATTGCAAGTCGCAAGTCGCGCGACAGCACCATCTTCTTCTGTACCGATGCATTCATATCGGGCTCGAAGAATTTGAAACAGCCTCTGCCATTCTCCTTTGCGCGGTAGAGAGCGACGTCGGCGCTACGCAGAATATCTACGAGATTCGCTCCATCGTCCGGAGCCACCGCAATCCCGATGCTGGCTCCAATTCTCACTTCGCCGCGGTCAAGCGTTATGGGAGCAGAAAGCGCCGCAATAACTTCGGCTGCGATACGCGCAACGGACTGGCGGTCTGTGGGGTCCATGACGGCAATGGCGAACTCATCGCCGCCGAGGCGAAAGCCGAAATTGTCCCCTCCCAAAACACGCGAAATCAGCCGGGCTATCGTCGCAAGCAACTCATCGCCGGAATCATGCCCAAGCGTGTCGTTGACCTCCTTGAAGCGATCGAGGTCGAGCAGAAGAAGTGCCATCTGAGCGCCGGATTCCGCGCAACGGGCAAGGGCATCGCTTACTTTGTGCTGAAACAGTGCGCGGTTGGCTAACCCCGTGAGCGTGTCGTAATAGGCCAGACTCTCAAGAGCTCGCTCGGCGGCCTTGCGTTCGGAGATATCCTGAATTGTCCCGGAAAAGCCGATGATCCGATCGTTCCGGCCGAGCATGAGCTTGCTGGTCACGACGAACTCGCCGATGGACCCGTCCGATTTCCTGATTTGAACGTCGACGCTCTTGTCGCCGCGTGTCCGCACAATCTCGGCTTGAGCCTGGAGCACCCGTTTGGCTCCATCACCCACATACATCGACATCACGGCTTCCCGCTTCGGACTGAAGGAGTCGGCCGCAAAACCCAGCAGCTTGAATACCTGCGCAGACCAGCGAACATGCGCCGCGCCGAGCTCGTAGGCCCAGTCTCCGATTTTCCCCATCCGCTGGGCTTCGGTGAGCTGTTCGGAGCGCTCCTTGAGCGATTCTTCGCGGTGCTTCAAATCGGTGATATCGACGTGAATTCCGATGCTTCCGCCGTCAGCGGTGCTTCGTTCGTCAACGCGCAGCCATCGATCTCCGCTGATGCGCTGTTCGGTGCGGTAGTGTTCCTTTCGCGGGCGGGATAGCCGCTCTGCGAGCCATGCCCCTTCCTGTCCTGCGGCGTCTGGATAATAATTTCGGCGAAGAGCCGCACGAATTGTATCGGAAAAGTCGGCGCCGACCCGGATCGTGTCGCGCATCGGATCGTACAACTCGACAAAACGCTGATTGTAGAGGACGTACTTGCCTTCGGCGTTCAGCAGGACGAGCCCTTCGGGGACGATGGTGAAGGCATCAAGCAGCCGCGCATTGGTTTGGTGCACTTCCTCGATCATCAGCGATATGGCGCGATCGGTTCGTTGGCGATCTCGTTCGGCCTCGTCGTAGGCCGAGGTCACGAGGTTGGCGAGAACATTGATGTCCAGCTCCCCCGAGGGGCCGGTTGCCTTCGCCAACTGCCTTTCGAACAACTTGCGCATATATCGCAATCACACGGCCGCTGTCTCGGCAATCGTGGTTATGGTCATCGTTTGATTGTGCAGTTCGCAAGTTCTTGAATCGGCTTGCGGCGCAATCTCACCGTAGGAGTAGAACCCGAACGGAGCGAAATCCTCCCCCAGTTCGGTCAGCGCTGCTTCGATCTCTTCGGAAATGCGCTGCCCCATCAATACGCGTCGGCCGATACAACTGACGAGCAAAGCGAGCCGTCCTCCATTGAAGCTCTCGACAGTGCCGCGTTTGGCCTGCCGGGCTGCATCCTTGGCCCCTAAAACCAGGTGATCAAAAACGCCGCGCATAAGGCGCGCCTGCCAACCCTCCGGAACGTCGCCGGCGAACGTCAGCGATCGCTGATCTCGGTCGATTGACAATATTGTGCGAATGATCTTGCGGTCGGGGTTCTCGGGATCCATCACCTCAAGCGGAAACCTGAGGCCTGTGCCAGGCAGACTTTTCGCTTCATCGCCGAGATAGCGTTCATACAGGTCGAGGGCGGGCTCGCCGTCCAGCTGAAAGAGCACGTTTTTCCGCGAATGGGTGATCGTGCGCCAGGAGCCGAATACATCCCAGCCGCCGGCGCTACCGTGTCCAAAACGCACGGCATTTCCATAGAAGCCGATGGCGGCCACCAGCTTGGTTTGTGGCGCGCCATCCGCCCCGACGAGCGTTTCCACGAAATCCGAGCCGTCCCCCGCAAGGCCGCCGATCAGCGGGATCTCCGGTCCGACGACGCTCGTGATGCCGGCGACGAGATCGCCGCCGTTCACATTCAGGCCGTCGGCAAGAACCAGGATTCCCGCCAGGTCCGCGCTCTTGAGCCTTTCGCCGATACGGCATCCGCACTGCCGGGATTCTTCAACAGAGGCGAGCACCTCGCTCGCGAGGCCAATCCTGGTGTTTTCGAACGACATCGCGACAACTTCGATATCGTCATCAATCAGTTCGTCGTCTCGAATTTGTCCGCCGGTGCTGCAGCCAACGATGGTCGCATTCGGAAACGCGGTTTTAAGCCTGGCAAAAGGCTTTTCCGACGTAATGCCGGCGCGAGAGCCAAAGTACAGGACCAGCTCAGTCGCCGGTCGAGCAGCGCAAACCTTCAATTTGCTCAAGTCGGAGCGCGCCAAAGAAAATCTTTGTAGTTGCATTTGATGTCCCCCATCGCGCTACTTCCGGGAACGAGTAGCGTCTGTTGTGGACAACCAGCCTACCGGGCAACACAAAATGTCAGGTTACAAATGATAGCTAACGAAACGCAAAAAGGCGGCACCGGGCGGGGGCCGCATTGGCAGAACTGACGCTTGAAATGGGGAAATCAGGTCCGGGGATAACCTCCCGGAGGGTATCCCCGAGCCGGTCCGTCTACGCTCCGAGGAGGGAAAGAGTTAACGATAGCGAACCAGTGCGAAGATGCCGGGCGAAATAATGCTTCACCCGGCATTCATTTATCGCTAGGCGGCCCGGACAGTCTCCAGGAACCTCGCTACCTCACGCTTCAGACGATCGGTATCGCCGGCCAGGGATTTCGCCGCGCCCAGGACCTGGGTCGTAGCACTACCGGTTTCGGACGCTCCGCTGCTCACCTCGGTGATATTGGAAGCGACTTCCGACGTTCCGCTGGCGGCCTGCTGAACGTTGCGCGATATCTCCTGCGTCGCGGCGGCTTGCTGCTCGACTGCCGCGGCGATCGTCGCCGAGATTTCCGCAATCCTGCCGATGACGAGGCCGATTTCCTTCATGTTGGCCACCGATTCGCCCGTTGCGGACTGAATGCTCGTGACCTGCTGGCCGATTTCGGCGGTTGCCTTCGCGGTCTGCTCGGCCAAAGCCTTCACTTCGGCCGCCACCACGGCGAAGCCGCGGCCGGCCTCGCCAGCGCGGGCGGCCTCGATGGTCGCGTTGAGCGCCAGGAGATTTGTCTGGCTGGCGATCGTGTTGATGAGCTCAATCACGTCGCCGATCTTTGAAGATGCTTGAGACAGCGAAGTGATCCGGCGGTCGGCACTTTGCGCCTTTTGTACCGCGTCGCCCGCGATGCTCGAGGCCTCTTGGACCTGCCTGCTGATTTCATTTACCGAAGCAGCCAGCTCCTCGCTGGCTGAAGCCACGGATTGCACATTGACTGTCGCTTCCTCCGAAGCCGAGGCTACGACGTTGGTGAGCCGTTGCGTCCGCTCCGCTGTTTGGGTCAACGAGGTCGCCGAAGCTTCGAGTTCGGTCGCAGCCGACGACACCGTTTGGATCACTTCGCCGACGGCCGTCTCGAAATTATCGGCCAGCTTTTGCATGTCCGCCTTGCGCTGCTCGGCGGCGATGCGATCCTGTTTCATTTTGGCGTCCGCTTCTTCGCGGGCTTTCTCCTCGCTCTTGACCTTGAAGGTCCCGACCGCCCGCGCCATGTCACCGATTTCGTCGCTGCGGTCCAATCCAGGCAGCACCACTTCGAAATTGCCCTTGGCAAGTTCACCCATCGCCCCGGTCAGCGCTGACAACGGCCGCACGATTCGCGCGATCACGACCCAGAAGCTGAACAGCGCCAGACCGAGACAGGCGAGCAGTATCGAACTGGCGACGATCAGGTGAGAGCTGCTGTTCGAAGCTTCGTTGGTGGCCTCCTGATCGGCCGCCTCGCCCACGGCATCCGCGAGCCGAAGAATCGAGTTGATCGCGGTGGTCGCGCGCGCAACGTATTCGTTGCCGCTGATCTTGTACTCTGCCGTCTCGCCCGCCGCGAGCACGGCATCACGCGTTTCGCCATAGACCTGGAAATAATCCTTTTCGACGCCCGCGATCGCGTCGGCGATTTTTTTCGGCAAATCCGCGCGCTTGCGGATCGGTGAGATGGTGTCCCAGGCGAGGTCTACTTTCCCGCGATATCCGGCAATGGTCTGGACGCCGGCGGTACTGATCTTGGTTTGTGAACCAATGATTCCTCCGAGCAAGGCCCGCTCTCTTCCGGCGTTCTCTGCCATCTGCGCTGTCAGGTTGCGCAGACTGACCAATTGACCAAGAGCCGCGGTCGGCGCACGTGTAACCGTCTCCAGGGTAAGCCGCAGCGAATTGCCGGAAACGTCGATCAGCTTGGTGATTGACGGTGAGAAGCCTTCAACCACTGCGGGTTCTCGCTCGGAACCATGCTTGGGAAGGTTTTGATCGAGCCGGCTCCGAAAGCCGAGGAACGCCTGGAAAGCGGCTTCCGCCTCGCTGATCTGAGCTTCTGCGGGCTTCATCTCCGGGATGGCGTGCAACCGCCCGGCTGCTTCGGTGAATGACTGGTCCGCAATTCGCCGTGCGTTTTCAACCTTTCCGCGAAGCTCGATGGGCAGCGGATCCGGCGACTTCAAAGGCGCATTCGTCAGCCCACGTTCGACCGCCCATTGTCCGGCACTTTGCAGCAACAGCTCTGAGACGTGGTTCACGTTGAGGAAAGCTTCGGAATCCTGCCGCTGCCGGTATGCCTGGTGAGCCGCAATGCCGGCGGATATGGCGCCCATCAAGCTCAAAACTGACACAACCGCTGGTAGTACTACGCTGATTTTCGCTTTCATTTTATCCTCGAATGATTCCATCTAGCAAAGGTTGAACAACGGGATTGAGATCAACTTTGAGAGCTTGACCGTGACCGGACGCGAACTGCGCGAGACCTCACCGCTGCTTGAACTCCAGGCAATCGCGACGCGGCACGCCTACGCCTGATTTAATTTTGAGCAATCAGATTAAAAATAATCCTACCGCAGCTCCGTGAAACTACGGGAAAACGGTAACTAAGTAGATATCTGCAGAATTTTTGTATCGAATATGCCACTTCTTAGGCGCTCGCCAGAAGGCCTGCTCGGATTTCGAAATGAATGAAATCCGCCCGCTGACCAGGAATGACGCGATATTCGGAACTGAGAATTGGACAACTCTGAGTAGTAGTAAAAGGTCGCCTCATTTTGGGGTAATCAGGCCGGCTGCTGCTCGCTGCAGATGAGGTCGCTTTCTCTTTCGCTCAAAGGTTCATCGATTAGCGCGCAATGATGCTTACCACGCCCCGAAGCGTTCTTGCGGAAATATCTGCAGTTCTGACAAACTCCAAACGGACGACTGCCGTTGCGCTGCAGCGCCCGGCGCAAGGCGTCGCGCAAGACCTCGACTGTTGAGGTCAACCCGTCGTCGCTGCTGCCCTTTCCGAGGTCGCGAGCCAGCTCGATCAAGGGGTCGTCTTCCAGCATCTCCAGCCCCGCCGGCGTCAACTCCAGCTCTACGGATCTTCCGTCACGAGAACTCTGCCGCCGCAGCACCAGCCCTTTGCTCTCAAGGGCAATCAAAGTCTGAGAGACCGTACCACGGGTCGACACCAGGTAGTCCGCGAGCGCCGCCGGTGTTCGCGAGAAGCGATTGGCGCGCGCCAAAAAGCGCAGCGCCTCCCACTGTGCCGGGTTGATCCCCTGACGGGACTCTCCGGAACGGACCAGTCTTCCGAGACGGTCGACCAGTCGAGCAGCCTCCACGGCTCGGATGTCCATATGATATCGACTCGCTATTAATCGTTGACAGTCTTCCGCGAGGATAGTATCGAGTCGATATCACATCAAGGCAAGAGGCAAATAGATGAAATACGGGTCCATTTTCGCGACAAGTGCCTTCATGGCGATGCTGGCTGCAGGGCATGCCGATGCCCATGAC
Source organism: Pseudomonadota bacterium (assembly GCA_018971625.1). GTDB lineage: Bacteria > Pseudomonadota > Alphaproteobacteria > Rhizobiales > Xanthobacteraceae > Bradyrhizobium. The sequence continues at coordinate 51,846 of JAGXAJ010000014.1, read as the reverse complement.
ATAACCGCTGCTGCCAATGAAAAGGTCAAGGCTTCCTTTGACATCCTGCAAGCGCGCGCCGAGACCAAGGGCAATCTGGTTACATTCATCATGACGACGCGGGGCGAAGCCGGGTCGGACAAGCCGGCGAAGACAGGAAAGTTCGCAGGCTCAAGCGTCTACGCCTATGTATGGCCCACCAAGATCGATCCGGAAGCAGTTGGATTCGAGAAAGGCGCTGGAATTCTTGCGGCCGCCGTAACTGCTCACCCCGACTTTAACGACGAGCCATTGTTCGAGAACGACGGCTCCAAATGGCACTTCCATTGGGTCGTTCTGACAAAGGATCCGGACTGCGGTCCTGCCGCGCTGAAGGTCAAGGACATCGAGGCCGGCACCCACCCGAGGCTTCCGAAGACCTGGCCCGGCGCGCCGATTCTGATCGACAGTCCCGGCTACAAGCCGCACTTCGAAGCAAAGACGGTCCGCGTCACCGTTCCTTTCGACAGCAAGGATATTGCCGAGAACGTGCAGTTCGACGGCGTGACCACGGCGCTCAAGGTCAATGGCAATCTGCATGCGCCGCTGCTTTGCGTCAGCGACGTCTTCAAGATCGGATCGGGAGATCTCTCGCTTCCGGGCAAGGCAACGCCGGCCGCGAAGTGAACAACTCGCTCAACCTTCAACAGGAGGTCTCGACAAAATGACGATGGTTCCGAAACTTCATTGGGCGGCCCGCATCGCGTTGGTGCTAGCGTCGATCGCGGCAGCGCCTGCATTTGCCGGAGAAGAAAAGCCTCAGGTTTACTTCATTTCCCCGGCCGCCGGCGATGTGCTTTCCTCGCCCGTCACCATACGCATGGGGCTCAAGGGCATGGGAATCGCTCCTGCAGGGGTCGACAGGCCCCACACCGGGCATTTCCATTTGTTGATCGATACCAAGGCCCCAGCCGCCGGCGAAGTCATCCCGTCGAACGAGCACAATATTCATTTTGGCGGCGGACAAACCGAAGCCTCGGTTCCGCTGTCGCCCGGGCGTCATGTCCTGCAAATCGTGTTGGGAACGGCCAATCACGCCGTTTTCGATCCGCCGATCGTCAGCGATCCCCTGACGATTACCGTCAAATGATGCGAAGACCAAATGATCAAATGACCACCAGTATCAGCGATGCCGGAACTCTCCAGCAACCGGCATTGTTGAACGAGCCAATACCGAATCGCGGCGCGGTGTACAGGTCGAGGCGCCTGCATGATCGAACGCGGGCCTGTTGACGACAAGCTCAACGTCGCGCAACTTCCTGTCGAAAGCGTCGCGGCGGCGATGAGTGGTGCCGTGCACCGCCCAGGTTTTTCGGCGACTGAACTTCGCCGTTGGAGAATTGTCTATGGAGCAAAAGTCAAAATACGTTCTCGCGCCGGAACTCGAGGTCTCGCGTTGGTTCAATACGAATGAGCCCTTGACGCTTGGCGCCTTGCGTGGTCGTCCCGTATTGTTGCACACCTTCCAGATGCTTTGTCCTGGCTGCGTGGTGCACGCGATTCCCCAGGCTCAAAAGATCCACGGCATGCTGCGCAACACGGATCTTGCCGTTGTCGGTCTGCACACCGTCTTCGAGCATCACGAGGCAATGACACCGGTGTCGCTCGAAGCCTTCATTCACGAATACCGCATCACTTTTCCGGTCGGCGTCGACATGGCGAGCGAGTCGGGACCGATCCCGAAGACGATGGCGGCCTACGGACTGCGCGGCACACCGTCAACGGTTCTCATCGACCGGCAAGGCTTCATCCGCCATCACGGCTTCGGACAGGAGGAAGACGTCGCCCTGGGCTTCAGACTCGGCTTGCTGCTGGCTGAACGACCGGGTGAACTCCAGACGCCGGAAGACAAGCGCGAAGCGACAGGCTGCGACGACGATGGATGTTCGATTTTGGCTTGAGCGAAGATGCAGCTCAACCTTGGAACGACCGCCGTCGGATTGAGCGCATCAACCTTGGCCCACCGTTCCCGAATGACGATGCGGACGCGTCACGGTGCGCCGGTTTCGCCCACCACGATCCTCTCGTTCAGTTTTCGATCGACGACCTGGACCGTGCGGTCGATCTCGGCGTTGGGCATGCCGATCTGGGATGAAATCAATTTCACCAGCAGGTCGACCCGCTCGATGAAGGGCGCTCCGTTGGCCACCGCCCGCGCGGCCGATGACGGCTTGAGAAGGCTTTCCGCCGCCTTGGCGTATTTCGCGAACGGCACCTGATCTTTCGGGTCTGCCCCCAGACGGCGGGCGACGGCGTCGACATGGTCGTAGATCGATTGCGAGAGTTTCAGGTCGTCGTGCACCGCATCGCGGATCGGCTTCGGTTCCTGCAACGTGATGCAGCGATAATTCCCGGTCAGCAGCATCGACCATTTGGCCAGCGGGACGAACAGCGAATCGAATACCTTGAGTTTTACCGGAACATCGATGCCGCTCAGCGTCACCGCGTCGATATCGGCTTCCAGCTCCCGAAGCAGCCGGTTATGCGCCTCGTCAGCGAAGATCGCGGCCTTGAAGTTTGTCGGCAAACCGACATGAAGGACGTTCGCCGCTTCTTCCGGCGGGCGAAGGGCTTGCGGATCGGGCGAGCAGAGTGACACTAAGCCAGGCTCGAAACGTTGCCATATCTCGGCGTCGGTATAAGCCTCTTCCAGGTCCATTTCCGCCAGCGCCGGGATTCGCTTGAGATAAGGCAACGGCGGCATGTTCATGATTGACAGACAGGGCAGCTTTGCCTCGGCGATCTTGATCATCAAAACCCGGATCGTGTGGTTGGTGTATTGCGGCTCCTGCATCGCAAGACCGACCAGATCGTACCGCGACACGTCGACCTCGGCGGGCGTGGTCGCGTCCAGCCTGCCGGGCAGATCGCGCGAGAAGATCGCACGGTGCTCCGCCTCATCGCGCAGCTTGATGCGAACTTCGGTTCCGTCGCGATTGATGAGTTCCGCCGTCTTCTCGCGGCAAACCAGCGTCACGTTGTGACCTGCCATCAAAAGCTTTGTCGCCAGCAAGGAGCCATATGAGGCTCCAAGGATCAGGACATTGCGCGCCATACTTTCTCATCCGCGGATCGATGCCGAACGTTCCTGAACGTCCTGGCCAGGACTCAATTTCCGTCACTCGAAGGAACGGAGCGGGGCAGGCCTTGCAAGAATGGCTCCTTCGAAAGGAAGCGTCCGTGTCTATCGCAAATCGGCTGGTGTTACAATTACATGGCGGCCCACAGGGACGCGCTCCGCGTCCCGTCTACATGCGGGGTCGGGACTCATTGACCGAGCCAAAAGATAATTGTTGTCTGCGGTGCAGATAGCGCTGAAGAATGCGAGCGCAGCGATCGCGCATTGAGATACGCCGGGTCTTTAGCCTTGCGAAGAGCTTCACGATGACCATCACCATTACCGCCTTTGAACGGTCTCCCGACGGCGGCAGGGGGCTGGCGCGTGATACGCGCGTTCGTTGGGCGTTCGAGGAAGTGGGCCAACCCTACGAGGTTCGCCTTGTTTCGTTTCATGCGATGAAGGAACCCACGCATCTGGCTCTTCATCCCTTCGGCCAGATTCCGACGTATGAGGAAGGCGATCTCGCTTTGTTCGAGACAGGGGCGATCGTCTTGCATATCGCCCGGCGCCATGCGGGCCTCCTGCCCGTTGATGCCAACGCCCGGGCGCGCGCGATCAGCTGGATGTTTGCCGCGGTCAACACAATGGAGCCGCCGATCCTTGAACTTGGAACCGCTAGGCTTCTGGAGAGTGACAAGCCCTGGCACGACGAGCGCTTGCCCCTGGTCGAGGATCGCGTTCGCAACCGGCTGAAGCAACTTTCAGTCTATCTGGGCGATGCCGACTGGCTCGATGGAGCGTTCAGTGCGGGCGATCTGATGATGGTGTCGGTGCTGCTCAGACTGAAATCATTGGGTATTCTGGACCAATACCCAAACCTTGCAGCCTATCTCGCCCGCGGTGAAGCGCGGCCTGCCTACAGACGGGCTTTCGCCGCTCAATTGGCGGTCAACACCGGCAAGCCACCGACCGGCTGATAAGGTCCGTCGCTGATAAGGTCCGTCGCTGATAAGGTCCGTCTTGGGCTCGAAGTCACCATGCGGTTTTGTATTCAGTGGCCCTCGACCGCGCGAGCGTTCCGCGGGAAGCCGCGGGTTGCGATGCGCATGCGATTTGCGGTGGCGACCTGACGGATCGGGCTTTCGTTACGGACGGATACCGGTTCTGCAAAAGTGCGTAAGCATGCGCGGCGGTATCGGACATTCGGCGTTGCCTGAGTCCTATCCGGCTTTTGCCATGATTCCGACGGACGGCTGGTGCAGGAGATCGACTGACGGCGTGCGTGTGCGGTTGCGCCCGCCATGCCGACCGATGTACGATATATACATAGTAATATAGCGATGCGTTCTAATATATCGGTGCGTTGGCTCGCGCAAATGGGATCGGAAACCTGTGTCCGGAATGGCGGTTATGATGATATGCTGGAAGCCACGCCGCCGCTGACCTGGCCAAGCGCGACAGGACCCGCCGCTTCCCGTCATCTGACGAAAAGCTGTTGGCGACTACCGGAGGAGGATTGCGATGGTATCGGCCGTACCCCCCATTGCCGCCGTGATCGGAGCAGACAGCCAGCACATCCAGACCTTGTTCGCCGCCGCGGTAGCTGACTGGCGGGCCGCGGGCGTCAAGGTCGTCGGCGTGATTGCGGAAGCCCATAACCTCGCCGATCGCAGTTGCAGCGCCGGATACCTGCGCGATATCGCGACCGGAAAGCCGTTTTCGATCTATCTGGAGACAGCGCCGAGCGATACTTCATGTCATCTCGATGCGGACGGCGTCAACGCGGCCTCGGACAGTCTGATGCTTCAGATACAGACTGGTGATCTCGTCGTTCTCAGCAAGTTCGGCAAGCTCGAAGCGATGCGATCGGGGCTAACAGGTGCATTCGAGGCGGCGATCGCGGCCGGCAAGCCGGTATTGACGATGGTTTCAGAAAAGCACCGCGACGCCTGGCGGACGTTTGCGCCGGATGCGACCTTCCTGCCGGCCGAAAAGACCGCGCTGCAGGCATGGTGGCGCGATCACGGCGTGTCATCTCACGCAGCAGCTTGAGAGAAATCCCGACCAGATCGGCGGCGTTGGCCCGTCCTTGCCGAGCGGCGCGGCCGTCATGCAGGGATGATCTTCTCTTTTGCGTCGGCTCGAATACGTGAAATCAGCTTGCTGCACCTCAAGCTGCGCCTGCTTGCTGGCGATCGCGGCCTGCCGCCGCCATCGAAACGCCAGATCGAGGCGCGGGTTCGAAGCTGCGTAGCGTTGTTTCTGAGGGGATGGTTGTTTCTGAGAGGATGTCAGGCGGGCGCGAAGGGCTACGTCGGCGGCTTCCGGTGGGGATCATGCCGGCAGCGCGCCTTCCGCCTTCGCCCGCGCGATCTCAACCTCGGGACAGCGGGAGACGACGTGGTGGTGGCCTCAAGGCGTTGAACGGATCGGTCGGCTCGCCTATCTCTGCAACACATTCGATTTCGTATAGGGACTCCTCATGACCGCACACCAACACCACATTTCGACGCCGGTCGACCCCGTCAAGCTCGACCGGCTCGCCGAGGTCGCGGTGAAGGTCGGCCTGCAATTGCAGGAGGGCCAGGATCTGCTGGTGACGGCGCCGACGGTGGCGCTGCCGCTGGTGCGCCGGATCGCCGAACATGCCTACAAGGCCGGCGCGGGGCTGGTGACGCCGATCTTCTCCGACGAGGCGGTCACGTTGTCGCGCTATCGCTTCGGCCACGACGGCAGCTTCGATCGCGCCGCAAGCTGGCTCTATGACGGCATGTCGAAAGCCTTTGCCGCCAACACCGCAAGGCTTGCCATTGTCGGCGACGACCCGATGCTGCTCTCGAGCGAGGATCCGGTGAAGGTCGCGCGCGCCAGCAAGGCCAATTCGATTGCCTACAAGCCGGCGCTGGAGCGGATCGTCACCTTCGACGTCAACTGGAATATCATCGCCTATCCCAGTCCATCATGGGCGAGGCGGGTTTTTCCCGACGATCAGGAGGATGTCGCGGTGGCAAGGCTGGCGGATGCCATCTTCGCGGCATCGCGTGTCGACAATGACGACGCTGTCGCGGCGTGGAAAAAGCATAACGTCACGCTGCGCAATCGGACCGATTGGCTGAATGGCCAGCGCTTCAGCGCGCTGCAATATTCAGGCCCCGGCACCGATCTCACTATCGGCCTGGCCGATGGACATGAATGGGAAGGCGGCGCCTCGACCGCCAAGAACGGCATCACCTGCAACGCCAATATCCCGACCGAGGAAGTTTTCACCACCCCGCATGCGCGGCGCGTTGAAGGCCATGTCGTCAGTTCCAAGCCACTGTCCTATCAGGGCTCGCTGATCGACAATATCGCCGTCAAGTTCGAGGGCGGCCGCATCGTCGAGGCCAAGGCCTCGAAAGGCGAGGAAGTGCTCAACAAGGTGCTCGATACCGACGAAGGCGCGCGTCGGCTCGGCGAAGTGGCACTGGTGCCGCATTCCTCGCCGATCTCGAAGAGCGGGCTGTTATTCTTCAACACCCTGTTCGACGAGAATGCCGCCTGCCATATCGCGCTCGGTCAGTGCTACTCGAAATGCTTCGTCAACGGCACCAGGCTGACGCCGGAGCAGATCGCTGCCCAGGGCGGCAACAAGAGCCTGATCCATATCGACTGGATGATCGGCTCGGACCAGATCGATATCGACGGCATCCATGCTGACGGCCGCCGCGTCCCGGTATTCCGCAAGGGCGAGTGGGCCTGAGGCGTCGGCCTGTTGCCGCATCGCCATTCGCGCAGCGTCGGCTTGTGCGGCCGAACCGGTCGCGGACAAACCGGATTTCATTTAACCCGCTGATAGCCATGAGATGCGGATTGGGGCGATGGCCGGCCGGCTACAACGACAGGGGCGCCATCTGCCACCTGTTTACGCGCGGATTGATACGTCTGCCGTAAGGAAAGCTTAAACCATTGCGGCTACCTTGGTGCGACGGTATCGCATTGAATAATAAGTCAATTTTTAGCTTATCCATGAGGCTCCGCAGATGATCTCCCACGCATTGATTGAGACCAGCAAGCTCGACCTTAATCTGACGCCGCGCCCGATCGAGCCGTCGTGGATCATCGAGGGCAATCCGGTCGCGCAATGTCATGTGTTGTCGAGGAGCGCGGACGGGCTGGCATCGACCATGGTCTGGGAATGCAGCGAAGGCCGCTTCAATTGGTATTACGATTTCGACGAGACCGTGCTGATCCTCGAAGGCTCGATCGTGCTCGAGAGCGACGGCATGCCGCCGACCCGGTACACGGCGGGGGACGTCATCTTCTTCAAGGATGGCGCGCACGCCAAATGGCACGTCGAGAACCGCGTCCGCAAGCTGGCGTTCTGCCGCAAGACCCAACCGGTCTGGCTCGGCTTCGCGCTGCGGGTCTTCCTGAAACTCAGGAAGATCGTTCTGCCGGCCGACGAACGCCAGGTCACGAGCCTCGCGTCCTGATTGCGCGGAGAGCGGCCCGGCGACGGCCGCCGTGATTTTTACTTTTAGCTCGCAATCAATCGAATTCGAGCTGACGTCGATTGCCGTCTTCGAGAGTGTGCGAAACGCGCCAATGCAGAGCCGTGACAACGACCTCGCCGGGGAGCCTCGTATCTAGCTTTGATCCTCTTTGTTCAACCGTTCCAGGATGTCAGCAATGGACGAATTGGCGTCCGGAAGCGATTGATCGGAACCGGGACTTCCGACGGTGTAGGATTTCGACGCCAGAACTCGAGACCTTAGCGCCCCATTGATGAGGGCGAATAAGCCCATCGCTATTGCAACCGATCCGACTACCGTCAGCAAAAAGCGAGGCATCTTCCCTGACTTGACTGATGGAGGGTCCGCGGTCAGGAAGGTTTCGGTCCAGGCGCGTGATTGAACGCTGTCCCCGGCGCGCGATTGAATGTCGTCGCGCGGAATGGCCGGTGTGACCTTCGATGGAGCGACGGGCTGACTGGTCTGTGTCGACGCCATCCAGCGCGCTTCGAAACTCTCCGGAAACGCTTGATTCAAGGTACCTTCATTCAAGGTGCCTTCGCTTTGGCCAGTTTGGCCCGCATTCGGGGTATTTTGAGGTAAGGCGCTTTGGGCGGCTAGCAAGCTGTCGTTCGTATCTGCAACAGACCGCAATTGTTTCAGATCGTTCTTCTTGGGTTCGTCCCTGGGTTGGCTCGATTTGTTCAGCAGGCTGGTTCGTTTTCGCATCGCTTGCGATGGCCTGGAGAACGAACTGGCCAGGTGCCAGCACCTTTGACCCGTCTTGTCGAAACGATAACGCCAGCGAGTATTGCGCGGCGATGGAGCATTGGGTGCCACCAGGCAACCCGACTCCCGCGATTGCGTGAACACGCTTCCTATCCCATCGCTACCTATCCCATCAAAGGCAAGTATCAGGCTTCGCGGTTCGCGCGGCGTGGTTCTGCGATCGGTTCGAAGAAACCAGCATTTTTGGCCCGTTGCCCGAATCGTCCGATAGGTCCAACGCCCCTCTGAACGAGAGGCGCTCATCGGGTGGGCATGGCAGCCGGCATCCAGATTTTCAACTGCGATGCCACGAGCCGATGCTGAGCCTCCAGCTATTGCCATCAACAAGGTCAGCAAGAGCGTGGTTGAGCTGAAATTCATGGAGCTCTCGTCAAACGCGATTGAAGGTCAAGGCAGCGTCCGTTCCGCGGATAGAGCACGGAATTTAGTTGACGGGTGGAACAGGAACTCAGGGCCGGAGCAATCGCGTTTCCAACTTAACGTAAGTCGGCAAGGTTACCGGGAGAGGCGAAGGGATCGTCCCGATCGCCATTGTGGAAAGCTGCTGCCCTCCAATGGGGCAATTAACGTTACCGTGCTGCGCAGCCAAATCGGCCATGCGGGCTTCCCGAGCTCGCTGCATTAAACCGAAAGCACCGGCTGATGAAGGGCGGTCGCCGCAACTGACAAGGTGGGACACGAAATTCATATAGCCGCGCGCCGAGCACCCAAACAACGCAAGTTCCCGCTTCACCGGCAGCGCCAGAATTAATCTAAATTGAAAAGCTTAACCGACAAATTGGATTGTAAGTTCGCGTGAGATGACCGAGGTTTAGAGGGCATTTTAGTCAGTTTCAAAACGATCGGATAACATCATGACAAAGTCCACACCGAGCGATTCCCTTGTGGTCATTGAGCGTGCAATTCAGGCGGGTAGGAGTGGGTCCAGCAATCGCCCCTCCCGTCCGACCAAAGAAACGGATCCCACCATGCCGGACTATGTGGAGCACCGCGAAGGTGTCACGGAAATCGGAAAACTGTCGGCCGAAGCGGTAGTCCGCGAATATGAAGCCACCGCAAAAGAAATCGAATCCATGGGCCTCGACCTGGTCGAGCGCGTCAAGGCTTGCGAAGCGATGACTCGTGATACCTTGCTCGTCACCAATGAATTGAACGAAATCGCGGCTCGCTATCGCAAGGAAGCAAAGCGCGTCTTCGAGCATATCGAAAACTGCTCGCTGCTCGTCGCTGCTGCTCGGGAGACTTGCGGCGAATTGAAAGACAAGCTCGCCATCCCGACACGACTGGGACGCCTCGGAACGGATCGCGCTGACGACAACAACGATCTTCAACCGCGCGACTGAATGCAATGACCGAGCGGGCCAGAAACGCGCCGCAGGGCATGCGGGCGCGCAAGATCGAGGCTGCCATCCTGGAGATTATGCCGGGGAGGGAATGGCTCAGCTGTACGTCGATTTCACGTCTTATTCGTGCGAACGACACCCGAAAGACGCGTGCGCGGCTTGACCGCCTGGCAAGGGACGGCAAGATCGAACGTAAACGCGAACAAGGCACGCACGGCGCGGTCTATCTCTACCGCCAATTGCGCTAGCTCGTGCGACCGGCGCTTTGAACATCGCAAGCCTCAGCGATCAGGACTGACATCAGCAGGTACCTGGCTGCGTCGCGGACTGATCCTCCAGGTTCCGGCGAGGATGATCATCGTCATCGGCGCTGTGATGATCGCGGCGAGCGGAACGGTCAGCACCAGCACCGCGGTCGCCGCCCATCCGATCGAGGAAAAGGCCTCTGCGAACGTCGCCAGCCGTGACGAAGTCTGGCGCCGGCGAAACTGGCTGCGCTTCGCCTGCACCCGGAACCAGAGCTGGATTGCAGTCGCCGAGACGGTTGCGGTCACGACGCCGAGCGCGGTGACGGCGGCCTGCAATGGCGAGGCAAAGGCCAGCGCGGCGATCAGCGGCGCGAACATCGCGCCGATCGCGATCAGTACCACCTCGATCTTGGCCCGCGTCACGCGAGAAGGCGTCAGCGGCGCGGTGGCGACCAGATCGGCGGCATCCTCGCCCGATATCGTCAGCCAGGCGAGACCGCCGGCGAGCTGCCCCGCCGCCATCACGATTACCGGCGTGATCAGCACGATGGCTGTCGAGCTGTCGGAAAAGCTGCGCCACAGCATCAGCGCCGGCGGCACCAGGTACAATAGCTGCATCAGCGTCTGCGACACCAGCCACGGATCGCGCCGCAACAACGCGAATTCCTTCCAGCGCAGCGCCTGCTGGCGCGAGCCGGTGCGGAATGCAGTCTTGCGCGAGGCCAGGCTGGCTCGCGCCGCGTTCGCCGAAGCGCGCGCGGCGGTGTCGGCGAACTGGTTGGAGAACAGTGCCATCACCACGCCAAGCAGCGTCACACCAAATGCCAGCAGCACCAGCAGCACCTCGCCGTCGCCGAGCACCGCGCGGGCCGGCCACCAGACGACACTATCTGAATCGGGTGCGAATGCTGCGGCTGCGTCCGAGGTCAGCACGGCAAAGCGCGAGAGCGTGCCATAGGACAGGATCGCGGCGATCTGCAACGCGATGACAAAGCCGGCGCCGATGACGGCTGCGACGATCTGGGCGATCAGGCGGGTCCGGCTCGGGCCGATCAGCCGAAACAGCACCACCGTGATCGCGATCGCAACGGCCGAAGCCGATAGCCCGATGGCGATCACGACGCCGAATGCCGACAACCATCGTGCGCCGCCGCCGATCACCAGCACGTCGACAAACGGCGTTGACAGCAACAGCGCCATCGAGATGACCGACAACGCGATGGCGACGATGCGTACCGCGAATATATTGGTGAGCCGGACCGGCGACGACATGATCAGGTCGAGGTCGTCGCGCGCATAGAATACCCGTGTCACCGACTCGATCGCCTGTGACAGCATCAAAGCCCAGGCCAGGAAGATGCTCGCCGACAGCACGATGAGCGAGGATTTGTCGAGCGGCATCTGCAGGCCTGTGAAGCGGCCGATCACGGCATAGGCTGGCAAATGCAGGATCACCGCGAATACGGTCAGCGCGGTCACGGCACGTTTGCGCTTGCGCCGGCCCCCCGTCATCATCGCGAGCCATTCCCGCCATGCGAGGCGGAATTCGTGCTGGGCGAACCAGGTCAGCGCCGCAGCGGAGCTCATGCGGCGGCATCCTCGATATTGACCAGCGCGATGAACATATCTTCCAGGCTGGTGTCGTTCTTGCCGTTCCGCTGGCGCAACTCGGTGAGCGTGCCTTCGGCAACCAGTCTGCCCGACGCGATGACGCCGATCCGGTCGGCCATCCGTTCGGCGACTTCGAGGATATGCGTCGTCATGATCACGGTGCAGCCGGACCGCACGCGCTCGCCGAGCAATCCCTTGACGTGACGCGCCGACAGGGCGTCGAGGCCGGTGAGCGGCTCGTCGAGAATGATCAGACGGGGATCGTGTACCAGCGCGCCCGCGAGCGCGACCTTCTGGCGCATGCCCTTGGAAAATCCCTCGCAACGTTCGTTCAGATGCGGCTCGAGGCCCAGCGAAACCAGAAGCTCGCGCGCGGAGGATTCGGACGTCCGGGGATCGATGCCCCAGAGCCCGGCGACAAAAGCCAGATATTCCAGCGGCGTCAGCTTGTCATAGATCATCGGCTCGTCGGAAACCCAGGCGGTGATCTGCTTGGCGGCGACCGGGTCATTCAGCGCATCGATCCCGAGTATCGATACCGAACCGGCGTCGGGCCGCAACAGCCCTGCCACCATGCGCAAGGTCGTGGTCTTGCCGGCGCCGTTCGGCCCGAGCAGCGCATAGAATTCGCCGCGGTGAATGGTGAGATCGAGCGCGTCGACCGCGAGGCGGTCAAAACGCTTTGTTAACCCTCGCACCTGCAGGGCGGATGGTTGTTCGGCGGGTTGCATGACGTCGGGACCATCCTTGTGTTCGGAACAGCCGGTTTTTCAGCGGGACCATGAACCCAAGAGATTTCGGCGCGGTGAACGCTGGACGGCAAATCCCATCAATGCGGCTGAGGGTCGCCAGGATTTGCAAGCTTGTGTCGCCGGTGAATAACGGGCTCACGTTTCAGCGTCGCGCAGGAACTGTTTTCAGCCTCTGTCCTGGTGGACTCGGAACTCGTCCACACCTGCTGGATGCCGGTGAAGAACAGGTAGCGACAATGCTTCTTGTAGAACGGCACCGGATAATCGTCGCTCAGCCGCGCGGTTTCGATCTTTGATCCAACCAGGACACCCCGATTCAGGGCGTAGCAGGCCAGCACAACTACCGCCAACCCGAGCAGGGACCAACCGATCGTTCGCGTTCGCATGGCTTTACCCGTTATTCGTCCATACATTGAAGAATGAAGTCCGTGCGGTCTCTGGGCAGAACGCCCTCGGCGTCCGCCTTTTGCCGGCATTTGATCTGCTCGATATGCGCGGCGAGCGCCTTGGCGCGACGTTCATCGGCCTCCGGATCGACGGCCCTGACCATCATCACCCTGATCGGTGAGCCGTCCGACTCAAACTGAAATTCATATTTCACGCCGTTCGCATCGGTCGCCGCGCAGGAGACGCTGGAGACCCGCTGTGTGGCGAAATTCCCGGCCTGCTTGCAGGCGCCGCTTGCGAGCACGACCGACGGCACCGGCAGTCCGTTGAGCTTGGGCCGATCCTTGGATTTCAGCAGCATCCGGTCGACGGTCAGTTCGTAAACATCCTGGTCCCTCCTGGCCTTGTCGCCGGAGAACGTGATGATGTGGCTGTCGTCATCGGGATCGTTGAGCGGCACGGTGAAGCTGGATCGGCCGCCGGGGCTGTGGAAGAAAGCGACCGAGGTGCACATGAAATCGCGCCCTGCGACTTTCACCGCGGGGCATTTGCCGGCCATCGAGGCGAACATGTCGACGTCGGGTTCGTGGCGCTCGCTCTCGTCGGCAATGAGCGTGCTTGACGCCGTCACAAGGCAGATAAACGCAACAGCGATCGCTCGCCCGCGGATGCGCATGAAAGAGACCTCCAGCCGAGTTGCAGCCTAGACCCTGTGGGTGGAAAGATAAACACGCAATGGCTTGCCGCAGCATGGCGTCTGCAGCGGAAGCGCTGGCTTGCAGCGAACCGTATTTCGCTGTGCGCCTGGGAGGCTAGTCCTGGTGGGAAGACGAGGCCGTCGCTGGTTGCCCCGCCAGATTCAGCGCCACCAGCGCAGGATCCGGATCAGGCACGCTGGCCAGCAATGGCGCATCGATGTATCGCATGGCACCGCGCTCATCGAGGACGAACAGCGGTCGATAGTTGCGCACATTGACATCCTCGACCATCGCCATGCGGTTGTTGTCCAGCATCAGCCAATGCCCGTCCAGCCGCGCGGCGGCGACGGCGTGGTCCTCGCCGCGAATGGTATCGTGCATGACCACCAGCCGCAGATCATCGGCAGCGACGCCGGCGAGGCGCAAGGCGACATATTTGGCGATCGCATAGTCCTCGCAATCGCCGGCGCCATGCGCGAAGGTGACGAGCGGCGAACTCCACACGTCGATCTGGCCATATTGCGCCAGATCGCTCATCGGCCGGATCGCCAGATTGATCGCGCGATTGATCTCGCCGAGCCGGGCGCGCCCGTCGCGCGCGCGCGCGTTGTCGACGATGGCAAGAAGCTGCAGCGCGGCCGGAGAGACGCAGCGCTGGCGGTCGCCGTCGCATAGCGCAAGCTGCACCCGCTCGTCGTCAAGCCTGCGCTCGACGCCCAGCCATTTTTCCCGCAAGCCGCCCTCGGACAGGAGCAATGTGAACAGCCCGAACGGCTCGTTCGAGTGGCCGGCCGCTACCGATGGTTCCACCAGCTGCAGCGTGCCCGCCGTGAGCTCCGCGGCTGACCCGAACCAGGCGACGCATACGAAGATGATGGCGCGCCAAACGCGCGCGCAACCGAAAAACCCCATCTGACGCCCCTTGTCCGGGCATCGGCGAGGCCAGCTGGCCTGCTCGTGACCGGATCATTTCGCGGGCAAGAGGATGAGCGGCGGGGCTTTTATTCGGCTTAATGGCGGCCGGTTGAACCTGGAAACCGCCAAACAGACTAAAAGCCGTGTGGCTAGTTTGCCGAAAGTTTTACGGGTTCGTCCGTTGGGAACCAGGCAGCTCAGGATGGGCCGAATGGGTGGAAATTTCGCTGTATTTTCGACGAATTTGGCCAAGTATGGCTAATTTGTCGAGGGCAGCCTGTTTTGTAGGCTAGATCACGGCTTTGCCTCAAAAGTTGGCGCGGCAACTTGCAAAGAAATGCAACCCGAAGAAAGTAAAAGTATTGATGTTGCATTCTATATTTTTTGAAATCCGAAGAGAACTTTAAAATGGTGTCGGACGCGTATTTTATACTTGGATCGTCGGCATACTACGCTTTTTATTTTGAAAATGCACCCGAATTATTCCGCAGCGGCGGCCCTGTGGTCGAGGTTACGCAGCACTCCCACGGGCGGCAGAAGGTTTCGCGGCACACCCGCTAATGATATGCACGGCATAGACTGAGAAAATTATACAAGTATTAACCTTTTTGTTGCGGTGGCCCATTGAATTTCGTTGGCAAATTCGACGCACAGCTACCCGCTGACGGCCTGGCCGGGCAGGCCCATGTCCAGACCTATTCGCCGACGGCGCATGCTCCGGCGGACGCCATCATTGTTCCTGACGCGCATCTGTTGTTCGGCGCCGATTTCAAGCGGTCCGGCGTCGACCTGATTCTTTCCAATGCCGACCGCGAACTGGTCGTGCACGATTATTTCAAGGGTGAGCACCGCCATCCGCTGGCCTCGCCCGATGGTGCTCACCTCACCGGCGACATCGTCAACGCGCTCACCGGCCAGGTGGAGTATGCACAAGCCGCCGCCCCTGATGCGGCCGCCCACGTCATCGGCCATGTCACCAAGCTCTCCGGCAGTGCGACGGCCATCCGCAACGGCGTCTCGGTCATTCTCAATAACGGCGACAACGTCGAGAAAGGCGATGTCGTCGCCACCGGCTCCGACTCGATGCTCGGCGTCACCTTCATCGACGGCAGCGTGTTCGGCCTGTCGTCGAACGCCAGGATGGTACTCAACGAGATGGTCTACGACCCCAACGGGTCGAACAACTCGTCGCTGATCAGCCTGGTGGCCGGCACCATCTCTTTCGTCGCGGGCGAGACCGCGAAACACGGCGACATGAAGGTCGACACGCCGGTCGCGACCATGGGCATCCGTGGCACCGCGGTGCTGGTCGAGATCGACTTCAACGTTCCTGGCCAGAACGGCCTGCCCGATGCGAAATTCCAGGTTCTGGTCGAGCCGGACGGCCACACCGGCTCCTACATTCTGTTCGACAAGACGACGCTGGATCCGATCGCAACCGTCAACAAGGCCGGCCAGCAGGTCAACATCAATCAGAACGGCATCAGCTACACCAACAGTCCGCTATCGCCCGAACTGCAAAAACTCATCAGCGATGTGTTTTCGCAGAAATTCACCGACCTCAACAATCCCAACACCAAGACCTTCGATCATTTCACCGATTCGATCGTCCCGCAGATGTTGCAGCCGATCAAGGGGTCGGACGGCATCATCGCTACGCCGGTTGTCCTGGTGGTGACCCCGCAGGGCAGTGGGACGCCTCCTCCGTCGGCTCCGACGAACTCCCCCCAGCACATCGATCAGCCGCCGACGGTCGTGGCCACACCCGGCCTGTTCGGCGAACTGAAGGACATTACCGGAAGCCATACGCCCGACATTGCGAGCGGCACGATCAACTTCGTCGACATCGACGCGGGCGATCAGCCGACGGCGAGCACGAAATTCGATTCGGTCGTCTACCAGAACGCCCAGCACCAGGACATCAGCAAGAGTTTGACGCCGACGGAACTGGCGGCGGTTCAGGCGGTGGAAGTCGCGCTGAACGTGGTTCAGGATCCGGCGGACAAGAACAACGGCTCGGCGACCTGGACCTACACGGTTCCCGACGGTGCGCTCGACTTTCTCGGCGCCGGCGAGACGCTGACGCTGACCTATCTTGCCAGTGTCAGCAACAATTACGCGCCGAACATCGAAATCACCACGGTGCCAATCACGATCACGATCACCGGCACCAATGATGTCCCCGTGATCACCTCGGCGGTGCCGCAGACCATCGCGTTCTATAGCGGCACCAGCGTGCCGGGCGGTGACCTGACCACCAAGGTAGCGACATCGGGCACGATCTCATTCGACGATCCCGATCTTACCGACATCCATACGGTTTCGGTCTCGACGCCGACCAGCACGCTGACCAACCCGACCACGGGCAAGACGATCGCGTTCACCTTGCCGCCAACGCCGCAGGCGCTGTTCGATCAGGCGCTGACCGCGTCCCTTATAGATCCAACGACCGGTCTTTCAACCGACAGCACCGGCACGGGGCTCGGTACGATCAGCTGGAATCTCGCCGACCTCCCGGTCTGGCTGGGCGACTACATTCCCAAAGGCGATACCCTCACGCTCACTTACGTGGTGACCGTAACGGATTCGCAAGGCGCAACCGCCCAGCAGGACATCACCGTCACCATCACCGGTACCGATGCCCCGGCGGAGGTCTGGGTCGCCACGACCGGGACGGGCCCCGCACCCGATGGATTGTGGAGCACGGGAGCCAACTGGGAAACCGGGAACGCGCCGACGGCCAGCGACGATGCGATCATCATCACCGATCAGCTGGAAGGTCTGACGCCTACTTACCCGGTGACGATCGCCAGCGCGGCCGAGGCCCACAGCCTGAAGATGGACAATTACGGCGGCGCCGCGCCCGTGCTGATCAATCAGAGCACGCTGGCGATCGGAACCGATTTCAACATCAACGATCACTCGACCGACAATCCAGACGGCTATACGGGGCCGGAGCTGGACAATCAGGGCACGCTCACGGTCGGCGGCGCGTTCAACCTCAACGCGGATTCCATCGTCGACAATTCTGGCACCATCACCGTCGAAGGCAAGATGGAGGTGCTTGACCAGAGTGCGGTGGAGAACTCCGGCACAATCAAGCTTGCCGGGGGAGGGGATTTCAGCGACGAGAGCACGATCTCGAACACTACTGCCGACGCCATCATCGAAATTTCCGGCGCCACACTCAATGTCGGAATCGACATTTCCAATCAGGGTACGGTCAAGGTCGACTCCGCCGCGACGCTGACGCTCGGCTCCGCGACCATCGATGGCGGCACCGTCACCGTCACTAAAAACGGCACGCTGACGCTCAATGGCGGCGCCGTGGTGAAAAACGGTACGCTCGGCAATGCCGGCCAGATCAACGCCAGCGGCACCGGCAACGCGCTCGACAACGAGCAGATCACCAACACCGGCGGTGTCGAGATTGTGGCCCTCGGCGCGCTGACGCTCGATTTGCTTACCACGGTCGCCAATACCAACCACACGATCACGGTCGACAGCACCGGCACGCTGACGCTGCAGGGCGGCGCTTCGGTCACCGGCGGCTCGCTTTCCAATTCGGGCACGCTCGACATTGAGGGAACGGGCGCGACGCTCGATGGCGTCGCGGTCACCGGATCGGGCGCCGTCAATGTCGATGATGCCGCGACACTGACGACGCTGGTTCTGGAAAACACCACGAGCATCGCGAACGGCACGCTGACGGTGGGCCCAACCGGGATTCTCTCGGTTGCGGGCGACGTCACGCTGGACCATGTGGGCGTCACCAACCGAAACTCCATCGAGATCACCGCAAGCAACGCGCTGACGCTCGATGATACAACGACGCTCGACAATACCGCCGGCACGGTCACGATCGACGGCAACGGCAAGCTGACGCTGAACGATGCCGAGATCACCGGCGGCACGATTACCGACAACGGTACGATCGACGTCACGGGGTCGAGCACGATCGACGGCAATGCGGCGTTGAACGGCGGCCATGTGACCATCGAGGCCAATCAGACCCTGACGCTGGACGACGTCGCGGTGACCGGGACCTCGTTCGACGATACCGCCAGCGGCGCGACGATCCAGCTCGATGACGGCGCGACTCTGACGCTGTCGGGCGCCACGATCGACGGCGGCGCGATCACCGACAACGGTACGATCGACGTCACCGGCTCCAGCACGATCGACGGCAATGCGGCGTTGAACGGCGGCCATGTGACCATCGAGGCCAACCAGACCTTAACGCTCGACAATGTCACGGTTACCGGCACCGCGTTCGACGACACCGCCAGCGGCGCCACAATCCAGGTTGATGGCGCCACCGGTGATACATTGAAGCTGAGCGGTGTCAGCGTCACTGGCGGCGGCTTCAACGTCGCAGCGCACGGCCTGGTGCAAACCAGCGGCGACGTCACATTGGCGAACACCAGTGTCACCAATGACGGGACGATCGAGGTTACCGGCGGCCAGTTGACCATCACCGGCACCGGCTCTGTCGCCGACAGCGTCGCGAACGATGGCGGAACGATCCAGATCGACGGCGGCGCGGTGCTCGACCTGAATGTGTCGGACACGCAGAATGTTTCATTCACCGGTACCGACGGTAAGTTGCAGATCGACACCGGCAGCTTCGGCGGCAGCATCGTCGGCCTGGCTGCGACCGACCAGATCGACCTGACCACAATCGGCTACGGGCCGGGCACCACCGCAACCTATGTCAGCAATGCCGGCAATACCGGCGGCACCCTGACCGTCACTGACGGTAGCCATTCGATCGCCCTGCAACTGATCGGCGATTACACCAATGCGCATTTCGCTGGCTCCGACGATGGCAATCACGACCTGCTGATCACGCTGAATGCCAATGATGACGCACCGGTCTTTGCCTCGGGCGAGACCGCGCAAACCGCCACCGTGGCGGAACTTACTGATGTCACGGGATCGCCGGCGGTAGACGACTCCACGCCGGCCGGCGGCGCCATTCATTTCACTGATATCGACCTGACCGATCGGCCGACAGCTACGGTTACGTTGCAGACCGTCACCTGGACCGGCGGCACACTGACGGACGCGGAGACGAGCGCACTCGAAAGTGGCTTCCAGCTGACGCCGGTCACCAACACCAATAACGGCGAGATCGACTGGACCTACGCGATCACCGACGGCTCGCTGGACTTCCTCGGGGCGGGCGAGACTGCGACGGTGACATCGACAGTCACGCTGGACGATCATCAGGGCGGACAGGATATCGCGACCGTCACCGTCACCATCGACGGCAGCAATGACGCTCCCGTCCTGGCTGCGGATACGTCCGGCACCAATGGCACCGGCCTGCATGCGATCACCGAACGCGCCGGCGAGACCGGCGACGCCACGGATATCGACTCTGCTTCGGGCGCGCTGTCCTTTACCGATGTCGACCTCACCGATACGCACACGGCAACCCAGAGCGATCCGAGCTATGTCTGGTCCGGCGGCAGCCTGACCGCGGCGCAGATCACGGCATTGACTGACGCCAGCACGCTGGCGCTGACCGAGACCGACAGCACCCACAGCGGTGCCGGCTCGATCGGCTTCACTTATAGCGCCGCCGACAATACCTTCGATTTCCTCGCTGCCGGCGAGACGCTGACGGTGACCTACAACGTCACCATCACCGACAACAACGGCGCCAGTTCCTCGCAGCCGGTGAGCTTCACCATCACGGGTGCCAACGACGCACCGACGATCACGGCGACGGATAATATTAATTCCAACTCGAGTTTTAGCCCGCTAGCCGTCGTCTCGAATGCTGACGGCAGTCAAAATAACATTACATCCGCCAGCCACGGCAACGACATCCTTTACGTTTGGAATGATTCCAGCGGTGATGGCGTGGACGTACGGGTGTTCAACAGTGACGGCCAAGCCGAAACTCCGGTCACTTCAGCGGCGGCAACGTCGCCGAGCAACGCATCGATTCTGGAGGCCCCGCTCGCGGGGGGCGGCTACGTCATCCTGGCGTTCCCGGGCGAGGGTCGAATCGTCGATGCATCCGGCGTTGTGCAGCACTCGTTCTCCGTGGACGATTCGGCTGGATATGGCAGTCTCGTTCCGCTCACCGGCGGCGGGTTCGTGGTCACTTACAGTCAAAGCGGCGACTCGGGGCTAGTTTTCTCGGCATTTGATAGCGCCGGAAACCTGCTCAATACCTTCAGCGCTGTTGGGAGTTATGCCGAATTCAATATCCACGACGCGACCGCGCTGGCGGATGGCGGATTTCTCTTTGTTTGGAAGGATAGTTCCGGCAACCTCGTTGCAGAGACCTTCAATGCAGATGGTACTGCACGAGACAGCCAACCGTTCCAGATCGACGCCGGCACCGGGGAAGTGCGATGGTACGACGACGTCGACATGGCTCAATTGCCGAACGGAGATGTTCTGGCAACCTGGAGCCAGGCCGACGGCTCCGGTCATGTCATCTATGGGCGGATTCTTGACAGTTCCGGTCATGTCATTCCCGGGACGGCCGGATCGCCGTTCGAGATTAGCCAGACTACCGGAAATCTGTTTGCTCCCCATATCTCGATCGCAACCGACGGCAAGGTCCTCGTTGACTGGTACGATGGCAGCTATGCCGTTTCGTGGGGAGCGCCGAGCGATGCCAAAATTGAATACCGTGTGCTCGATGTTTCCGGAAATCCGATCGGCGATCAGACGCAGCTGACGACACAAACGCCGGGGCCGCGCGATGCCAAAACGGTATCACTGGCGGACGGTTCCGTCGTATTTGCCTGGAGCGGATATGATTCGAGCGGCGAAGGTGTTCACTTCGCCATCGTTGGCCCAAATGGCAATATCACACAAGGTGACACGCTCGTTGATTACGGACATCAGGATGGCAACCAGATTCTCGGGAATCTCGTCGCGACTGCTAATGGTTCGGTTTGGGCCACGATCGACGACAATGGTGTGGCCGTCACCTCGGTACAGCTCATCGGCACTTCCACCAATGCGACCAGCGCGAGTCTCGCCGAGGCGCCGAATGTCACCGGAAGCACCGCGACCGATACGGCCACCGGCACCATCACGTTCACCGATGTCGACATCACCGACCGGCCGACGGTCCAGGTCTCATATTCCTCGTTCGACTATCAGGACGCGGCGGGCCACGATCTCACGCATGCGCTCACGGCGCCCGAGCAGGCCGCGGTCACGGCGCTCGAGAGCGCGCTGACGCTTGCCGCCAACAGCGGCAATGCCAACAATGGTTCGTACGGCTGGACCTACTCGGTCGCCGACAGCGCGCTGGACTTCATGGCGGCGGGCGACACGCTGGTCCTGACCTACGACGCCACCGTCACCGACCACAACGGCGGTACGGCGACCACGCCGATCACGGTCACCATCACCGGCAGCAACGATGCCCCGACAATTGCAGGTGAAACCAATCCGGCGACACAGACAGTTATTCTAGGGCCGACTGTCTTGAGCGCGGGGACGACAACGAACGCGCTCGGACTACCCACTGAGACGTTCGATGAGAAGGGTATTGAGACCGGCTACGCATCGAATAACGGGGCTGGCTTCGGCGACTTTACGAGCACTGCCCTCGGTGCCACATTTAGCGGGTCGGGCCATGCCGGCGTCGTGAATGGCTCATCGTCCGCCTCGGCGGCCCCGTTCATGGGTGGGCCGGATGCTACGAATTACCTGAGCATTGGCGCCGGCGGCTCGGAAACCATCACCTTTGCGACCGAGCAGAATCAGTTCGGCCTGTATTGGGGGTCGGCGGACTCCTACAATACGATCAGCTTCTACGATGGAAGCCAGCTGGTCGCTACCTACTCGGGCGCTGACGTTGCGCCGCTTCTTGCCAATGGTGGTCAGGGGTCGTTTTCGTCGAACGGCTACGTCGAATTTTCGGATCTGGCGCCGTTCACCACGGTGGTGCTGACAAGCAGCTCGAATGCGTTCGAGATCGACAATATCTCGGCAGGGGATTCCCACGTCCATCTTGCCGGGCCGATCACCGGCACGCTCACCGTGAACGATGCCGACATCGGCGATACGCTGACGGCGTCCGTGGCTGGCAATGCCGTCGCCGAATACAACGGCTCAACGACCCTGCCGTCCGGCGTGGATGTCTCTGCGCTGATCGCTTCCGGTGCGATCACCTTTGGCACCGTCAAAACGACCGGCGGACAGGATGTACTGGATTGGACCTACAATCCCGCCAACGCCAATCTCGATTTCCTGCAGCCGGGCGACACGCTGACCCTGACCTTCAATGCAACCGTTAGCGACGGGCATGCCACCACCGCCAACCAGGCGCTCACCATCACGCTGGTCGGAAACGGCGCGTCTGTCGTCAATGGAACAGCTCAAAACGATACGTTTACCGATGTTGGAGGCGGGGTCACGATTTCCGGCAACGGCGGCCATGACGTCTACAATTTCAACGCGCATTTCGGCAGCGCGACGATTAGCGATTTCGACGTCGGCAACGACGTCATCGATATCAGCAGCATGTCATTTGCCAGTGTTACGGCGCTTCTGAACAGCACGGTTGCCTCCGGCGCCAATGGCGCCAATACCCTGATCGCCGACAGCACCGGGGACACGATTACGCTGGACAATGTCAGCGTTGCCCAGCTCAAGGCGCATCCGGGCGACTTCCAGTTCACGATCGCCGACGGCGGCACGTTCGAGGCCGGCGGCTCGACCAGCGAGAATGTGGTGTTCGAGGGTTCGACCGGAAAGCTGACGATCGACACGCCGTCGAGCTTCAGCGGCGTCATCTCCGGCTTCACCGGTGACGGCACCCCGGCCGGGTCCGACCAGATCGATCTGAAGGGGATTGATCACAATTCGTCTTCCTTCACCGAGAGCTTCAACGCGGCGAATGACTCGCTATTCGTGAGCGACGGCGCCCACAGTACAACTCTGTATTTCAACGGCGTCTATCAGGCTCAGAATTTCAGTTTCACGACCGACAACAATGGCGGCACGATTGTTTATGATCCGCCGGTTGCCCCAAGCACGACGCCAGATCCCGGCACCGTAACGCAAGCCGTGGCCGCAACCAGCCATAGCTTCGTATTCAACTTCGCCGATAACGCCCACGATACGAACGGCGCCTATTTGAATGCCGACACCCATCGGCTCGACGGCCAGACCTTTGTGAACGCGGATCCCGACAAGCCGCATGACGACGGCCATGGCCAGATGGCTCCGGTGCCCGACAGTATGGATGCCGGAACGAGCGCCGTCGTGAAGGCGCTGTTGCACGCCCACGACTTCCATTTCGTTTAGATCGCTGCTCGACTTCCCGCAACACGCGCTCGCTGTTCTGCCGCCCGGCGCCGAAATCGCTTTTCGGATCGGGCAGTGGCAGCGTGTCAACCCGTCGAGCCAGTAATATTTGTCGTGCACGAGGCAGTGCTTGCGGATCAGCGGCCACAAATTATTTGCACAACTTGGCCGGCGACGACAAGATGAATGGCCGCACCTGTATCTTCCCGCAGCGGCGCCAGCCACGATGTGCTTTTCGCCGTTAACAATCCCGGCCTGATTGCCCCCCGCCGACATGATCCGATCGCCCAAACCTGATATCCAGACCGCATGAAGCGCCTGAGGGCATTGCGACGCTGGTTCGCACGGACGTTCGGCTTTGCGAGGCTGATGGGCCTCGCCATCCTGGTCGGATTCGCGGCGCTGCGTGTCTGGGATCCACAACCGATCGAGGAACTTCGGATCAGGGTGTTCGACGGATTCCAGCGCATCGCGCCGAGGGTCAAGACGCAACGGCCGGTCACCATCGTCGATATCGACGAAAAGAGCCTGGCCAAATTCGGTCAGTGGCCGTGGCCGCGGACGCGGATTGCCGACATGATCATCAACCTCACGAACCTCGGCGCGCTCGCGATCGGCTTCGACATGGTGTTCTCGGAGCCCGACCGGCTCAATCCGGATGTCGTCGCCGACACCATGCGGTACCTCGACGACGTGACCAAGAACAAGTTGCGGGAATTGCCGACCAACGACCAGATCCTGGCTGATGCGATCCGGCGTTCGCGCGTGATCCTGGGCGAAACCGCTCTTGAGCAGGTCAATCCGAATCTCGACAAGAGCCTTCCGCAAACCGGGATCGCAACGCTCGGTGGAGATCCGACGCACTACTTCCTCAATTTCAATGGGCTGTTGCGCAACGTCCGCGTGCTGGAGACGGCCGCGGCGGGCCGCGGCCTGTTTACCATCGAGCCCGAGCGCGACGGCATCGTCCGGCGCGTGCCGATGATGTTGCGGGCTCAGGGCATGACGCTGCCGTCGCTGAGTTTTGAGATATTGCGGGTGCTGACCGGCACGCCGACCATCATGGTCAAGGCCGAACCCACCGGACCGGTCAAGAGCGTCATGCTACGGGGTGCAAACATCCCCACCGACTACAACGCCCAGCTTTGGATACATTTCGCCAAGCACGATCCCTCGATCTACGTTTCCGCCTCCGATGTGATCGAAGGCAATGTCCCGCCCGAGAAGATCAACCACAAGATCGTGCTGATCGGCACTTCGGCGGTCGGATTGAACGACAACAAGACCACGCCGGCGGAGCGGCGTCAGATGCCTGGCGTCGAAATCCATGCCCAGGTGATCGAGGCCAATTTCGAAAAGGCGCTGTTGTCCGAGCCGGTCTGGGGTTCCGCTGTCGAAGCTGCCGCCGCGCTGGTGCTAGGTCTGCTGGTGGTGATTTTCGCGCCGATGTTGGGACCGGTCGCTCTCGTCATCGGCGGCGGGCTGTTCGCCTCGCTGTTGATCGGTACCTCCTGGTATTTCTACACCCGGAATCTTCTGATCGATTTTACCTATCCGCTGCTGTCGACCACGGCGATTTATCTCAGCATGATTTTCTCCAGTTTCGTACGCGAGCAGGCGCAGCGGCGTCAGATCCGCTCGGCGTTCGGCCAGTATCTGTCGCCGGCGCTGGTCGAGCAACTGGCGCAGTCGCCGGAAAAGCTCGTGCTCGGCGGCGAGGAGCGCGAGATGACGATCATGTTCTCCGATGTCCGCGGCTTCACCTCGATTTCGGAGTCCTACAAGAACGATCCGCAAGGCTTGACCGCGCTGATGAACCGGTTCCTGACGCCTTTGACCAACGCGATCCTGGCACGCAAGGGCACCATCGACAAATATATGGGTGACGCCATCATGGCGTTCTGGAACGCGCCGCTGGACGATGCGCAACACCAGCTCAATGCCTGCGAAGCCGCGGTCGACATGCTGGAACGGATCGATGTGCTGAACAAGCAGCGCGAAATCGAGGCGCAGGACGGTGGCCCCGCCTACATTCCGCTCAATGTCGGCGTCGGCCTGAACACCGGAGCATGCGTGGTCGGCAATATGGGGTCCGACCTGCGCTTCGACTATTCGGTGCTCGGCGACAGCGTCAACCTGGCGTCACGGCTGGAAGGCCAGTCCAAGGAATATGGCTTCCCGATCATCGTCGGCTCGAAGACCGCGTTGGCGGTCAAGGACAAGTTCGCGATCCTCGAGCTCGATTTCATCATGGTCAAGGGCAAGAAAGAGCCCGAGGTAATCTACGCCATCGCCGGCCGCGAGGACACCGCGCATTCCGGCCGCTTCCAGCGCCTGCGCAATCTGACCATCGAGATGCTGGCTTGCTACCGCAGCCGCGATTGGGGCGGCGCATTGGAGGCAATCGAGCGCGGCCGCAAGACCGACGCTGCCCGTTCGCTTGAATTGCTCTACAATCTGTATGAAGCGCGGATCCTCAACTACCAGAACAACCCACCGCCGGAAGACTGGAACGGGGCGTTCGCGCTGCTGACGAAATAGCGGAGCCTGCAGCTTGCAGGGTCATCCTCCCAGCCGCGACGTGGTGGCAGAACTGCCGGGGTGTAACAGAGGCGTCATTGTCCTCGCCGCGTCCGCAGCAGCGACATTGGGTGACGTGGGAAGACTCTGCTGAAACCTGCTAGCCGCCGAGGCCGGCCCAGCGTTCGACCTCGGCGGGACCAACAACCTGCTTGGGCTGATATGGATTGAGCGTGCCGGCGCTGGCGGTCCAACCCTTCGCCAGGATTTGCGTGGCGAACAGTTTGGCGTCGACTTCCGTCTTGAACGTTCGGGTCGATCGCACCCTGCCTGCACTGGCACCGTCGTCCGTGTTCGCCGTTTTGTCGGACCCGAAGGTCACGTACCAGATGTCGGGTTGGGTCATATCAATATAACGTCATCCGCGGACGAAAGTTGCGTCAAATACCGCGTGCGTTCGTTGATATTTCTCGGGTTGCAGCGAAGCGACAAGTACATTGGAGTCGTCAGGTCATGGAATTGCAGTTAGACTCTGTCCAGCGCGCGGACGCAGGCGCGCGGCAACCGGGGAAATTCCATGTATTTGTCAGGTGAAAGCCTTCTCGTCATCCTGTTCGTCGGCTTGATTGCGGGCTGGCTTGCTGGAAAGATCGTTCGCGGCACCGGCTTCGGCATCGTCGGCGATATTTTCATCGGCATTGCCGGCGCGTTCGTCGCAAGCTGGCTGTTTCCGAAGCTGGGTATTCGGCTTGGCGCCGGTCTCGTGCGCGAGATCATCGATTCGGCGATCGGCGCGGTGATCCTGCTGGTGATCATGCGCCTCCTTCGCTCGGGAGGCCGTTTCTGACAGTTTTGACTCGCTCGAAAAAGGGCCGCCCACAAGGACGGCCCTTTGTCTTTCCGGGCTCTATTTTTAAGAACCGCCGTTAGTTATTCGACAATCTCGACGATCCTGCGGGTGCGCGGTTCGACCAGAACCGTGCGGCCGTTTACGACCGTGT
Organism: Pseudomonadota bacterium; assembly: GCA_018971625.1. Classification (GTDB taxonomy): domain Bacteria; phylum Pseudomonadota; class Alphaproteobacteria; order Rhizobiales; family Xanthobacteraceae; genus Bradyrhizobium. The sequence continues at coordinate 24,722 of JAGXAJ010000014.1, read as the reverse complement.
AGCGATAACCGTGGACGCCATATTCCGGCGGTACATCGTAATAGGTGACGCCCTCTTCAGGCAGAACCGTGCCGACCCGAACTTCCTCGGCATAGTGATAAGAGGGGCGGTGCTGCTCGACCACATAGCTGCGAAAGCGCGGGCGTTCGTCGACGCCCAGCACCCCGGCGACGCCTCCGACCACGCCGCCAACGACGCCACCGACCACGGCCCCGACCGGTCCGGCGGCACGTTCGCCGTCTTGCGAACCTCGTTCAATTCCACCTGGCACCCCTTGGGCCTGTGCCAGCGAGGGAAGCGCCAGGGCAGCGACAAGGGCGGTCATTCCGATGAAACGGTGAATCATGATTGCTCCCGAAGTGTCCGTTAAGATCGCAAATACAAGCCATTGGACGCCAATAGGTTCCGCATGGAACAGTGCACGAGGCCGGCCGGCCAACGGTATTTAGGTTAACGCCACATAAATGGACGATCGGCCGAAACATCGGTAAAACGGGGTTCCCGCATCCGATTGGCAGAGATCAGGGTTGATGGCAGGCGCTCCCGGTGTCCGGCGTTCCGAACTCGGCGACGCGCTGCGCACGTGTCGCCACGCCTTTATTGGCGTCGGTATTATGAGTTGCGCGATCAATGTGCTCTATCTGACCGGCTCGATCTTCATGCTGGAGGTCTACGATCGCGTGCTGCCGAGCCGCAGCGTGCCGACCCTGATCGGCCTCGCGATCCTCGCGGGCGGAATGTACCTGTCCCAAGGCATCCTTGATCTCATTCGCGGACGAATTCTCGGGCGTATCGGCACCGCCCTCGATGAATCGCTCAACCGCCGGGTATTCGACACCATGGTGCGCCTGCCGCTGGTCATGGGCGCGCGCAACGAAGGCCTGCAGCCGCTGCGCGACCTCGACGCGGTGCGCTCTTTTCTCTCGGGCATGGGGCCCGGCGCCTTCTTCGACCTGCCCTGGCTGCCGTTCTACCTGGCGATCTGTTTCGCCTTCCATTTCGTGATCGGGCTGACGGCGCTGGTGGGCGCTATCATCCTTGTTGGCCTTACCCTCGTCACGGAATACCTGTCGCGCGCACCGGCACGTGAGGCGACGGGGCTTGCGGCGCGTCGCAACGATCTGGCCGCCACCAGCCGGCGCAACGCCGAGGTTCTGGTGGCGATGGGAATGTCCGGACGATTGACCAATCGCTGGAGCGAGGCCAACGAAAAATATCTGACGGGTAATCAATACGCCAGCGACATCGCAGGCGGCCTTGGTGCGATCTCCAAGGTGCTTCGCATGACGCTGCAATCGGCCGTGCTTGGTGTCGGCGCCTACCTGGTGATCTATCAGCAAGCGACGGCAGGTATCATCATTGCGGGATCGATCCTGAGCGCGCGGGCATTGGCCCCTGTCGACCTTGCAATCGCGCACTGGAGAAGCTTCGTCGCCGCCCGGCAAAGCTGGTACCGTCTCAATCGCCTGCTCGAGCAATTGCCGCCGCGAACCGCGCAGACCCTGCTGCAGGAGCCGTCGAGCCGGCTTTCGGTCGAGACGGTCAGCATCGTGCCGCCGGGCGAACAGAAAGTCATCGTGCAGGACGTCAACTTCGTGCTCGAGGCCGGACGTGGGCTTGGCATCATCGGGCCGAGCGGATCCGGAAAATCGTCGCTGGTGCGTGCGCTGGTCGGCGTATGGCAGCCGTTCCGTGGCAAGGTCCGGCTTGATGGCGCCGCGCTCGACCAATGGTCGCCAGACGTGCTTGGCCGTCACATCGGGTATCTGCCGCAGGACGTCGAATTGTTCGCCGGCACCGTGGCGCAGAACATCTGCCGTTTCGATCCCGATGCCGTTTCCGACGGCATCATTGCCGCCGCCAAGGAAGCCGGTGTGCACCAGCTCATCATCAAGATGCGCGACGGCTACGATACTCAGGTCGGTGAACAGGGCCATGCATTGTCGGCCGGCCAGGCGCAGCGGGTGGCGCTGGCGCGGGCGTTGTACGGAAATCCCTTCCTGATCGTGCTCGATGAGCCGAATTCCAATCTCGACACCGAGGGCGACGAAGCGCTGACGCGGGCGATCCGTGCCGCGCGGGAGCGCGGCGCCATCGTGGTGGTGGTGGCGCACCGGCCGGTCGGGATCGAAGGTGTTGACCAGCTTTTGGTGCTGAAAGAAGGCCGCATGCAGGCCTTCGGCCCCAAGGAGACGGTGCTCGGGCAGGTGATCCAGCGGGTCGCGCCGCCCACGCCGATCAAGATCGTCAGCGAAGGCGGGGTCAAGAAATGACCGTCCAGGGGATGATCAGTCAGGGAATGATCGGCCAAAAGATCGGCCTTGCCGAGACAAAAGGCGCGCAATCCTCGATCCGGCTGCATCTGATCGTCGGCCTGTCGGTGGTCGTGTTCCTGGTCGGCGGGCTTGGCGTCTGGGCCTCGACCGCCGAAATCTCCGGCGCGCTGATCGCGCCGGGATCGATCGTGGTCGAATCCAGCATCAAGAAGGTCCAGCATCCGACCGGCGGTGTCGTTGGCGAAGTGCGCGCGCATGACGGCGACCACGTCAAGGCCGGCGATATCGTGGTGCGGCTCGATGACACCGTCACCAAGGCGAACCTCGCGATCGTCACCAAGAACCTCAACGGTCTCCTGGCGCGCGGCGCCCGGCTGCAGGCCGAGCAGCAGGGCCTCGACAAGATCGTGTTTCCGCAGGCATTGCTCGATAACCCGGACGATCCCGACGTCAAGGACGTGATGGCAAGCGAGACCAAGCTGTTCGAAGTCCGCACCACCGGGCGGAGCGGACAGAAGGCGCAATTGCGCGAGCGGATCACGCAGTTGAAGGAAGAGATCGCGGGCCTCACAGCCCAGGCGCAGGCCAAGGACCAGGAAATAGCGCTGGTCGACAAGGAACTGGTCGGCGTTCGCCAGCTCTACGACCAGCATCTCGTGCAGTTGACGCGGCTGACCACGCTGGAGCGCGACGCGGCGCGGCTCGCCGGCGAAAAGGCGCAATACATCGCCTCGACGGCGGAGGCCAAGGGCAAGATCACCGAGACTGAATTGCAGATCATCCAGATCGACAAGGACATGGTCAGCGACGTCTCCAAGGATCTGCGCGAGACCAATGACAAGATCGGCGAATATATTGAACGCAAGGTCACCGCCGAGGACCAGTTGCGCCGGGTCGATATCCGCGCGCCGCAGGACGGAATCGTCGAGCAATCGACCGTGCATACTGTCGGCGGGGTGATCCAGGCGGGCGATGCCATCATGATGATCGTGCCGCAAGCCGACGACCTCCAGGTCGAGGCCAAGGTCAACCCGCAGGACATCGACAAATTGCAAATCGGCGAAAGGACGCTGCTGCGGCTATCGGCCTTCAACCAGCGCACGACCCCGGAATTGATCGGCGAGGTGATCCGCGTTTCGCCCGACGTCAATACGGACCAGCGCAGCGGCCAATCCTACTACACTATCCGCGTCTCGCTGCCGCCGGACGAAGTTGCAAAGCTCGGCGAAGTCAAGCTGATCCCGGGCATGCCGGTGGAAGCCTTCGTCCAGACCGGCGATCGCACCATGATGTCCTATCTGGTCAAGCCGCTGAAGGACCAGTTGATGCGTGCGTTCAGGGAGAGGTGAGGGCGGCGCCGCGCCCCGGCATCATCCGCCGCTCCCGCGCGTAACGTACCAGCGCGATGTAGCGGTAGATGCCGTGCACGAACTTGCCATAGGGCAGCGTGATGAACAGCGCGAACACCACCCCGAGATGCAGCGCCAGCAGCGGTCCCATCACAGCCGTGTCGCGCAGCAACAGCAGCACGATGCCGGTAGCCGCGGTCAGGAACAGCATGGCGATGAAGGCCATATCCATGCCCATGCGCGCTCGGTCGACCAGCACCGGGTCGCGCTTCCACCTCTCGCTCAGCAATCCAGCCGGCCCGATCACGAGTCCGATGCCGCCAAGCGTGCCGAGCACGACGGGCAAGTCCCACCACGCATACGGCGCCTCGCGTCCGAGCCAATAATGATAGAGCGTAGCTACCGACGTCGCGGCGAAGCACAGCACAAAGCCGTAGAAGGTCAGATGATGATAGATCTTGCGCCGGCCGGTCGGACGGTCGTCCTCGTTGAAGCAGCCTCCTCCGCCGCCGTCGAGATAGCGCAACTCGCCGGCATCGCGCATCGCCTGGAACAGCGATCCCGCGTCGGCGGTGTTGCCGATCGTCTCGCCGATATCACGCCAGAACGCGCGTATGCCCATCACCAGCGCGAGGATCGCGTAAAGGAACGCCGCACCGAACAGCGCCGCCATCGCATTGTGCGGCATCAATTGGTAGAACGCGCCGGGCCCGGTGTGGACGCCGTACAGCACCGCGGGATCGTTGAGCGCGGCAAAGCCGAAGATGAATGCCGCGACGCTCAAAGCTGCGATCAGGCTGATCGCAAGCCCGTTGCGTGCGAACAGGCCGGAGAGGGCGCCCGGCCACGCATAGGCGGCATAGGATTCCGCGCGAGCGATCGCCAGCGTCTGTGGAACGTTGACGTTGTATTCGTGGGGCGGCGAGAACTGGCAATCGGTGTAGCAGGCGCCGCAGGCGTGGCAGAGATTGGCAAGATAATTGAGGTCGCCGTCGGAAAAGGCGCGGCGCATTTCCATTGCCGGAAACACCGCGCAGAGGCCTTCGCAATAGCGGCAGGCGTTGCAGACCGTCATCAGGCGGTCGGCTTCCTCGAGAATCCTGGTTCCGTGCATTTTGCGCCGCTTCTCGCCCCGCGATCCGTCCGAACACGCTGCCGATGGTCATGCCGATGCCGGCCGCATAACCCTTGCCGAGCACGTTGCCGGCCATGATTTCACCGGCCGCGAACATATTAGCGGAAGGCTTGCCGTCCTGGCTGCGGGAATCGCGGGTGATATTGCCGCTAACGCCTGGTTTCCCTTGAATACCGCATTGGCTTAGGCCTGCACATCTCCTCGCTGGTTGTTCTAGAATTTCTCGAGCCACGGCCGCACCTCCAACTCCCAGGTCCAGGCGCTGCGGGGCTGCTGCAGCACGTTCCAGTAGCTCAAGGCGATGGCATCGGGGTCGAGCATCGAGTCCGGACGGTCGGTGGGCTCGACCCTTGCCGTGCTGCGAATGCCGCCATCGATGACGAAATGAGCGACGTGAATACCCTGCGGCGCCAATTCGCGCGCCATGCTCTGCGCCAGCCCGCGCAGCGCGAATTTGCCCATCGCGAACGGCGCCGATTGCGGATAACCCTTGATGCTGGCGGAAGCCCCGGTGAACAGGATCGCGCCATGCTTGTTCGGCAGCATCCGCTTCGCCGCCTGCTGCGCTACCAGAAAGCCGCCGAAGGCGCCCACGGAGATTGCCTGCGCCACTTCGGCCGGCACCAGATCGACCAACGGGCCGCGCGCGCGAGCAGAAGCGTTATAAACCACCACGTCAGGGCTGCTGATCTCGCGCTCGACCAGGCCGAACAGCCGCTCCACCTCGTCAGCGTCGGTTGCGTTGCAGGTAAAGGCTCGGGCGCCGGTCTCGCTGCACAGCGCACCGAGCTTTGCGGTCTGGCGCGCGGCGAGTGCGATGCGAATGCCCTCACGGGCGAACAGCCGGGTCAGCGATGCGCTCAGGCCTTCGCCGGCGCCGACGATAAGGGCGTCTTGTATTTCGGCATCTCCATGGGCGCGGTCCTCGTTGGGTGAGAGTCCGTATCTATGCGAGCGATACGCCGCGGCAACCCGTCGCTTCCCCGGAGCACCGCCAAGCGTTTGAGCGAAGCGACGAAGCAATCCAGTTCTTTGCTTCGGCGCTGGATTGCTTCGCTGCGCTCGCACTGATGGTGTGATGCAATCCTCGCCTAATCATCGAACATCGGCGGCGGCACGAAGCCGCCGAACTCGCGCTCGATCAATTCCGCCAGTTTGAGCGGCGTGCGGTCTTCCAGCCACCCGCCAACGATCTGAACTCCGACGGGCAATCCTTCCGGTGATAGTCCGAGCGGTATGGCGGTGGAGGGCAGGCCGGGCAGGGTAGCGATGCCGGGCCATGCCAACTGGTCGGCATAGGGATAGTCCTTGCCGTCGACCTTGATGCGGCGTGTTTCCTGATCCGGCGAATGATCATGCGGAAAGGCCGGCGTCGGCATGACCGGGCAGATCACCGCGTCGAAATTCCTGAATAGCTCGCGCCATTGTGCGCGCAGCCGCGTCCGTCCGCCGTCGGCCGCCACCCAGTCACGGTGGCTGAGTGTGATGCCGCGCAACCGCTCGGCGCGCAGGCTCGTATCGTCAGGCGAAAGCGTGCTTGCTGCGGCCTGGGCGCCCGCATAGATCTCCGGCTGGAACGAGCTGGCCAGGAACGCCATCAATAGCCGCATATAGAGCCGCGTGGAGGCTGCGAAGTCAGGCAGCAGCGGACTTTGTCGTGTGACGGTGACACCGGCCTTGCCGAGATCGCCGGCGAGCTTCTCGATCGCCGTGCGCACGTCCTCGCCGGTCGGCATGAGCGGATCGGTGTCAATCAGCAGCACGCGAAAACCCTTCAGCGCGTGGTGACGCGAGGCGGGCAGCGCCAGCCGATAGCCCTTGCCGGCTTCCAGCGGATCAGGCCCGGCGATCACGTCGAGCAGCAAAGAAAGATCGGCGGCCGAGCGCGCCATCGGCCCGACCACCGCGAGATCGCGGTCAAACGGCAGCGGCGGAAGCGGTGGCGGTGTATTGCCGCGCGACGGCACCAGCGCAAAGGTCGGCTTGTGGGCGTAGACGCCGCAATGAAACGCCGGCACCCGCAACGATCCGCCGATGTCGGAGCCCAGCGAGAGCGGTCCGTAGCCCGCGGCCAGCGCCGCCGATGATCCGCCGGAAGAACCGCCGGGTGTGCGGCCGAGATCGAACGGATTGTTGGTGGTGCCGTAGACGTCGTTGTAGCTCTGCCAGTCGCCGAGCCCGAGCGGCACGTTGGTCTTGCCGAGGATGACGCCGCCGGCGTCCTTGACGCGCGAAATCGGCAGCGCGTCGTCCGGCGGCACGAAATCCTTCTGCGCTGGAAAGCCCCATGTCGTCGGCAATCCTCCGACATTGTAGGATTCCTTCACCGTCATGGGGATGCCGAGCAGCGGTTTGCTTTCGCCACGCCTGCGCGCCGCATCGGCGGTGCGCGCGGCATCGAGTCCGCGGGCAAAATCGCGGACACAAATCGCATTGATCTTGCCATCATGGCGTTCGATGCGCGCGATTACGTCCTGCGCGAGTTCGACGGCCGAAACCTTCTTTGCCGCCAGCGCCCGCGACAATTCCGTCGCGCTTTCAAAACTCCACCGCGATTTTGCCAAGGCGCTTCTCCTGCGGTTCCTGCCCCGGGCTAATGATGCTCAGTTCCGGCGCCGGCGGCAATGCGGCCTGGCGGATGGCTCCTATCGCGGAATGGCAGCAAACGGGGAATTCTACCCCGGCAGCATCCGCTGCACGATGCGGTCGCGGTAGACCAGAAGATGGGTCAATGCCGCGATCACGTGCAGCCCGATCAATATCAGCAAGGCCCACTCGAATTTCTGGTGCCAATGGTTGATGGCGCGTAGCGCCGTGGGATTTTCCGACGCCAGCATCGGCAGCGGCGTCAGGAAGAAGAACGAGATCGACCAGCCGCGAAGCGACGCGAACAGCCAGCCCGAAATCGTCGTCACCAGCACCAGCAGATAAAGCAGCCAGTGCAACGCTTCCGAACTCACCCGCTGCCACGGCGCCAGCGAGCTTTCCGGCGCAACCGGGTGCGCCAGGCGCCAGGCAAACCGCAGCACGATGAGCACCAGCATCACGATTCCGATCGAAATATGCCAGGTCATGGCATCGCCGGGCTTCATGTTGCGATGAATGTCCGGCATCAGCCAGCCCAATGGATATTGCACGAGCAGCAGCGCAACAATGAGCCAGTGGAACACCTTGGCGGTGGTCCCGTATTGTAACCGAACTGTCATGATGTCTCTTGAGCCGGAAGTCGCGTTTTCTTATGCCAGAAGTTGATGTCGTTTCAGCGTGGCTTGGCGTTCCAGCGCCCTGGAAATGCTCTGAGTGTCCAGGCCTCGGAAACCCGCCGTCGCGGCGCGGCCTTTCACGATGCGCCAATCAGGATACCGACCGCAAGCACGATGGCGCCGCCGAGCACGATCTGGAACACCGCTCGCAGGAACGGCGTATCCATGTATCGCGCGCGGACGAAGGCGATTGTCCACAATTCGAAGAACACGACGACGCCGGCAATCGCGGTTGCGATCCAGAAGGCGTTCGGCCATGAATCCGGCACCAGATAGGGCATCGAGTGGCCGAGGCCGCCGAGCGCCGTCATGGTTCCGCTGGCCGCGCCGCGCAGCCAGGGCGAACCACGCCCGGTGAGCGATCCGTCGTCCGATAGCGCTTCGGCAAAACCCATGCTGATGCCGGCGCCAATCGAGGCTGCCAATCCCACCAGAAAGGTTTGCCAGTTTTGATGCGTCGCGAACGCGGCTGCGAACAGCGGCGCCAGCGTCGATACCGAGCCGTCCATCAATCCAGCGAGGCCAGGCTGGACATATTGCAGCACGAACATGCGGCGGCGGGTCTTGTCTTCATCGGCGCGGACACTCGGGCTGAGAATCCGGTCGGTCAGCTGCGCCGCGCGCTTCTCATGACCTTGTTCCGCTTCGGCGAGATCGCCGAGCAACCGACGAACACCGACATCTTTGGCCTGTTCGGCTGCCTTGATGTAGAAGCGCTCGGCTTCGAACTCCATGGTCTCGACTTCCTTGCGGATGGTATCGAGCGACAGATTCTTGGTCAGCCAGATCGGGCGGCGGCGCAGGAAGCCCCGTACGTTCTCACGGCGGATCGGCGGCAAATGAGGGCCGAAACGCTGCTCGTATAATTCCAGCAACCGGTGACGATGACCTCGTTCCTCTTCGGCCATCTCCTCGAATATCTTCGCTGAATCCGGGTAGCGCCCGGCAAGGTCTTCAGCGAACGCCATGTAGATGCGGCTGTCTTCCTCTTCAGAGGAGATCGCGACCGCCAGCACCTCGCGTTCCGTCAGCTCGGCAAAGCTCTTCACAATATGGGAACTCTCAATTTAGAATGATTCTAAATTATAGTATCTATTCACGTGGGTCAAATCCGTCGTCATTGCGATGCCGATTGACCGGTTTTGATCGGCAATAGGCGGCTAACCGGCTTTGTGGGGAACCGTTATGGTTGTTGTCCGTTCGATCTTGCAGCGATCCCTGGGGGCCGGAAGCGATGGACAAGGTCAAATACCGTCTGAATAACCCGCGACTGGCACCGCGTCGAACCAAACTCGAAATTCCGGGATGGGCAGGCAGGCGTGAGCCTCGCGCCGATGGTTCGCGCGAACAGGTGTGGCACTGCGTTCCGTTTTCGGAAGGCGCGCAATACGGGATCGAGTTGTTTTATCCCTATGACAACGAACTGCATGTCAGCACCCGGAACGGCAAGCTGGTCCTGGAGGGAGATTGGGGACCCTCGCCGGATGCAGGCCTGCAATGGCCGCCGTTCCGGAATTTCGGCGATCATTTTTACACCTACCAGTTGCTTCTGGACCTCAAGGTCGAAAAGGGCATGGCGATCAGGACCGAGCCGCATCCGCGCTTCTACACCGACGTGACCGATACCGTGCCGATTGCCGTTCCGGCGCTGGTGCGAAACTGGTGGCCGATGGTGTTCTTTGCCGTCTTCAAGGCGCCGGCCGAGGGGCGCACCCACATCTTCAGATCCGGCGAGCCGTTCGCGCAGATCATTGTGATACCGGAGGAAGCCGCTTTCGAGCTTGAAAGGATGAGCGAAGAAGAAGCCGCCGAGCGTGAACTGCAGTCACGGCGGATTTATGCCAATCGGCCGAATCTATCGGGTGGAACCGAATGGACTTCGTCGACCGACACCGTGTTCGACGGCACGTACCGGCACCTGCATCGCGCGGCGAAAGAGAAAAGCCGTCAGGATTAGCTTCCGGAAAAGGATAGATACCTGAAAACAGGACCCGTGGGTCCTGTTTGCCGTCATCTGACGCCCACGGCTCCTAGCGATAGTAGCCGTGATGATGGTGATGGTGGTGGTGATGATAGTGATGGTGGTGGTGATGATGGTAATAGCGGGGCACGATACGGGGAACAATCCTGCGCCAACCGTGGTGGTGATGGTGGTGATGATGGTGATAGTAGTACTGCGCCACCTGAATATTGCCATCGGCGGATGCCGCCGGCGGGGATTCGTCCATGGCCTGCAATAGCGCAACGGCGTTCGGAATCGGCTCCAGGAGATCGGCAAACGAATTAGCTGTCAACACGTCGGTCGCGGCCGGAGCGGGCGCAGCCTGAACCGCTCCGAGGGTTCCGAGCGCTACCGCCGCTCCCAACAATCCAGCGATTTTTTTATCCATAATTCCTCCATGCCTCCGGGCACCTCCCGGATAGACAGCAACAAACCTCCCGGGAAATAGTTCCTATTGCCACCCTGGTTGATTTCCGTAACCCGCTTTGACCGGGCCTCCTGGCTTGTTTCAGAAATTTCAGAAACGGCAGGTTCTCAAAAAATGCAGCAGCAGCCGACTGACCTCTTTCGGCTGTTCCTGTTGCACCCAATGACCGGCGCCCTCGATCAGGTAGCAGCCGATCATCCTGGTGCAGACGTGGTCTGCATGAATACGCCGGGGCGCTGGTAGGTGTCCCAGTCCCGGCTTCCGCCAGCGCCGGCATCACCTTGCGCCAGCTATAGGCAAGCTCGGGAAAGCCGTGCAGCAACAGCACGCAAGGCCGGCCTTTCGTTTCGAATCTGGCTTCCAGCACATGCAGGTGTAAGCCGTTGATGTCCTCGACAAACCGCGGTTGGATCGCGGAAGGAAGCGGGACGTCGGGGAGATTAGGGGCTGTGCCTCATGGCACTACATATATCGCGAGTAGGGAATAACAGTAGCGAAGAGGGAATGGCGAATAGCGAATGGATTAGAGTAACTTCCTTTTCCCTATTCGCTACTCACCATTCGCAATCGATCAAGGACGAAGGCTTTCAAGGGAACGACCAACGGAAAGGCTGACATCATGCAGTTGAAGGAGGTTGCTGTCATCGTCACCGGCGGAGGATCGGGTCTCGGCGCGGCGGCCGCGCGGGCCATGGCCGCCAAGGGTGCGAAAGTCGGCGTGCTCGATCAGAACGAGGAAAGTGCTGAAAAAGTCGCGGCGCAAGTGAAGGGTATTGCCCTGCACGGCGACGTTACCGACGAGGGACAGGTCAAGGCGGCGCTGGCAAAAGCGGAAGGCGCTCATGGCGTCGCGCGGGTGCTGATGAACTGCGCCGGCATCGGCGCATCGCAGCGTATCATTGGCAGGGACGGCGTCCATCCGCTGGACAAGTTCGTCCGCGTTATCAATGTCAATCTGATCGGCACATTCAACGTGCTGCGTCTGTTCGCCGAGCGGCTGGCGCCCGCAGAGCCGATCGGCGAAGAGCGTGGCGTTGCCATCAACACCGCGAGCGTTGCAGCCTATGAAGGCCAAATCGGACAGATCGCCTATTCGGCCTCGAAGGGTGGCGTGGTCGGCATGACGCTGCCCGCGGCGCGCGATTTTGCCAGCCTCAAGATCCGCGTCAACACCATCGCGCCGGGCCTGTTCCTGACGCCGCTGCTGATGGGATTGAACGAGGAGGCCCGCAAGAGCCTCGGTGCGCAGGTGCCGCATCCGGCGCGGCTTGGTGACCCCTCCGAATACGGCGCGCTTGCCGTGCACATCGTCGAGAACCCGATGCTCAACGGCGAAACCATTCGTCTCGATGGCGCGATCCGCATGGCGCCGAGGTAGCCTCGGCTTTTCCGCGAGCGATCCGTGCATCATCGCCGAGCGCGCGGTCCGTTCGTCCGGCGACATTCGGGTCGACAGGAACGTGCCGTTCAACAGGATTCTGATCAAGGGGTGACAACGATGGCGGAAACCGCAGCCAAACAAGCCGGCGCCCGGTACAGCATTCCCGAACGCATCGGCGTGCTCGAGGAATTGCTCGGCGAACGCTACTCTGTGCGCGCCTTCCAGCCCACGGAAGTGCCGCGCCAGACCATAGAGCACGTGCTGAAGGCAGCCCAGCGCACCGCGTCATGGTGCAATAGCCAACCCTGGCAGGTTGTGATCGCGAGCGGGGCCGCGAAGGAGCGCTTTAGCCAGGCGGTCCATGCGGAGGCCAGTTCCGGCGTGGCTGAGGATAGCGACTTGCCGTTTCCGCGCGCATATCTCGGCGTCTATCTCGCGCGCCGTCGCGAAAGCGGCTTCCAGCTACAACACGCTCGGCATTCCGCGCGGTGACAAGGCGGCCTATGCGAAACAGGCGCTGGAGAATTACAACTTCTTTGGCGCGCCGCATGTCGCGATCATCCATACCAACGAGGCACTCGGGGTCTATGGCGCGGTCGATTGCGGCGCCTATGTCAGCAATTTCATGCTGGCGGCGCAGGCGCTCGGGCTCGGCACCATTGCGCAGGCATCGCTGGCTCGCCAGTCCGGCCTGATCCGCCGCCACTTCCATCTTGCCGACGATCGCCGCGTGGTCTGCGGCATTTCGTTCGGCTTTGCCGACAATGCCCATCGGATCAACAGCTACCACACCTCGCGCGCCATCGTCGCCGATACCGCGACGTTCGTCGAGGAATAGGGCATCGATCGGCTAGCCAGCCTGGTGCTTCGCTATTGTGACTTGCGCGGAGATGAAGAGTACGATCCGAGCCGCTCACCGATGCGTCCGCACGCATTCACCAATGTGAAAGAGTCGAGATAATTCAGCGATGGTGTTTCCCTATAACGGTATGCTACTTCGATCGCCGCGATGTACCAGCCGAAAGCACGAACCCATGTTCCCGGGAGCAAGTCTTCGAAGAGGCCACGATGCTGTCTGTGAACAGCACAGCAATCGGGATTTTTAGCAAGTACATCCTCGACCGAGGAGTAGTGAACAATCCCTACCGTGTCGGGCACATGCTTGAGGGCATCTGCAATGGCGATCCTAGTCAACTCATCGTCGTTCAGATACCGTGCTTCCGCATAGCAATATCCCGTGAAGTTGAGGTATTCGATTAGGCTCAATCCGATTGCGAGCACAATCCCGGTGACCACCAACAGTGACTTGATCGCATGCATTTCAGATTACTCACTGCCGCAGGCGGCGCCGATACCGCGACGTTCGTCGAGGAATAGGTCGCTCTCAGAATTTGGACTGGCGCTTTTCCGCGGTGCTGCGGTCTTCGCGGCGTCGGACATTATCGCTTCCGTTATTTGTTTTCGAGTTCGCGCCGCCTGGCCTCGGCATCAATGGTTTGGGACAGATCCGGATGCCGCGCCATCAGCACGCGGAAGTCGACGAGGTCGAGCACCAGCAGCTTCGATACCCGGGTGGTGCTGATATTGGCGGAACGCAGATTGTTGCCGAGCAGCGCCATCTCGCCGAAGAACGCGCCTTCGCCGAGCCTGACCTTCTTGCCGGGCAGATCGACCTCGACCTCGCCGGTGGCGATGAAATACATGCAGTCGCCGACCTGGCCCTTGCGGATGATCAAGGTGCGCGCCGGCAGATCCATGGTGCGTAGCATATGGGTGACGTCGGCGATTGCGGCCGGACCGAGCGCCGCAAAGAACGGCACCTTGCTGACGGATTCCCAGGTCTTGAGGAAATTGTCGCGGCGGGTTTCCGCGGCGAAGCCGGTGGCGAGGATACCAGTCCACAGGCCGAACACGCCGAGCCCGCAGATCATCACGAACGCCGCGACCATGCGGCCGAGCGGCGTGATCGGTACCACGTCGCCGTAGCCCGTCGTAGTCAGGGTCGCGACCGCCCACCACAGCGCGGCGGGGATGCTGCCGAATGTCGCCGGCTGCACGTCGCGTTCGAGGAAATAGACGGCGACGGAGGCAAGAAACAGCACCATCAGGAAGATCACCAGCACGCTCAATAGCGGCCCGGATTCCTGCACCAGCACCCGGCGCAATTGTCGCAGTCCGCGAATGCCGGGGATCACCTTCAACAGCCAGAGCACACCAAGCAGCCATGCGGTCTTGGGGTTGGTGCCCAGCGCCAGCGCCAGCGGAACGGCGATCGCACCCGCGGCGTCGACGATCCCCCGCACCGACAGCAGGTAGGGCACCACCCGCTGCCCCAGGACGGCCTGGCGCAGCCGCACCACCCACTCGAAGATGAAGAAAACCAGGCACGCGAACAGCAGTGCGTTGATCCAGAAATGCAGAGCATCATAGGCAGAGTCGATGCTGAGCGGGATCATCAGGACGACGCTGGTAACCACGGCCACGTAGGCGGCTTTGGTCATGTTGCGGCCGGCTGTTGCGGTCACAAATTGCGCCAGGGCAGTGGATTCGAGCGGCTTTGACATCGGCAGGCGGCGTTTGGATAGAAGGAAATGGTTTCGGGCCGTGTCCGGCGCGCGACCAGTGCGACAAAGTGCCCAAGCGGGAAAAGGCCGTCAACGACCGCCGGTAAACAGAGTTAGCGCATGGCCGGAACGGGCCCCGCGAATAAGGCTAAGGGCTCGGGAATAAGGGTTGCGATATAACCTTCCTGAAAAGAGCGCCCAGTCGTCATTTTGGCTGGCATTGCCGGGAATTGATGACAAAACGTCGCTTTTTCCCCGTATATCCAAAACCGGCACGAACATTATGATATTTGGCGTGCCGGACGACGCCCAGCCTCATTGCCTTAAAATTGGTTGACCCCGATGGATACCTCACATTTAGCAGAGCATGCCGGCACCGCCGGCACCCTGTTCGCTTCGGTCTTTGTGGTCGCGACCACCACGATGCGGACCATGATCCCGTTGCGGGTCTTCGGCATTCTCACCAATATCGTGCTGATCATTTCCTCGATCCCCTCCCATAACTATCCGACCGGCCTGCTGCATTGCGGGCTGTTGATGATGAATTCCTATCGGCTGCACCAGATGCTGCAGCTGGTGCGTGACGTGAAGCGATCCGTCAACAGCGATCTGTCGATGGACTGGCTGAAGCCTTTCATGACCGAGCGCAAATGCGCCGCGGGTGAGATCCTGTTCTACAAGGACGAGAAGGCCGAAGACATGTTCTACATCGTCAGCGGCCGCTTCAGGCTGGTCGAGTCCGGTATCGAGTTGCCGGTCGGCGCCATCGTCGGCGAACTCGGCATGCTGTCGCCGTCGAACGTGCGGACCCAGTCGCTGGAATGCATCGCGGCTGGAACGATCCTGAGCGTCAGCTACCGCAAGGTCGAGGAATTATATGTGCAGAACCCGGCCTTCGGCTTCTACTTCCTCCGGCTCGCCAGCGCGCGGCTATTCCAGAATCTAGGTCTGCTGGAGCAGCGCCTGATGCAGCAGAGCGCTCCGACCGCTGCCGCGCCGAAGTCCGCTTGACGAAGTGGGGACATCAGGCGTGGCCAGTGTTCTCTCTTCGCTTCGCTATCTGCTCGCCGATATCATCGGCGATGACGATGAGCCGCCGCCGTTGCCGCCGGCCAATCTGCCCGCCGTTTTAGTGCCCGAGGTCAGCGCAGCCATCGAGCGCCTGATTGACTATCAGGGTCCGAGCTACGCGCAGCTTTATGTCGATCGGCTCAAGCGCTTCGTTGGCCGGCCCGGCGTCGACGCCGCGATGCTTGAGGACATCGCCGGTTTGATGGTCATGCGCATGAGCTATGAGGATCCGATCCGGATCGCGCAACTGAAGCTGGTCGAGAGCGAGATGGCGTGTGCCCCGGTGCCCGCCCAATCCGGCGGCGATCGCAAGAAATTCCGGATCGACGAGTTGATCGGCGCGCTTCCGACAGTGGCCGCCAAACCCGTGCTCGATGCGCTGGAATGGGTGGGCTGGACCCACGCACCGATTTCGATCCGGTTCAGCGCGGCGAGCCGCTGGCAGGTTCGCCGCCTGAAGATCAAGGCGGCGTTACGGCGATGGCGGTTGTTCTCGGTGCGCTATGCCACGGAGCGGATCTGGGTCGAACGCTGGCTGCACATGATCGATCGCGGACTGACCAAGCAGCCGCACGCGGTGCCCGCGATCGTCCAAACGGCGGACATGATCCAGGGCTACGGCAGCGCCTACCGGCACGGGCTTACCGACTGGCACGCGATCATCGACGGGCTGGTTAAGCCGACCTTTGACGGCGTGCTACCCTTGACCGATCTCGCCGCCGCCATTGCCGAGGCGCGCGCCGCCATCATGCCCGATCCACGCCAGGTCGCGCTCAAGCGCAAGATCGTGGAGATCAGGACGCGCGCCATGTCCGAACTCTCTGTGTAGCGCGCTGCTGTTGCCAGCGGGGCGCTCCGCGATCATCGCAGGGTTGTCGTCGCGGACGTAGCGGTTGGGGTGATCGTCCGAGCGTCTCCCACGAGATCATAAATATCTACAAACGAACAATAATTCTACTTCGCGGCGATGTCGCGATATGCGCGTATCGCAGGCCGCGCCTTGGCGGTAAACGTTATTCCTGTCAAGGCGCACATCGACATCACACAGCGATCGTCGTTCGCTACACCCGGTTTTTTTCGAGCTTCCCACAGGTGCATTTCGGCTCGGGAGATGTCATAAATGGGCATTCTGGTTGCGATCCGGATCGGAGAAGATGTTTCGCTGACGCCTCAAGTCTTTCATTCATTCCCGGTGTGCGGTTTTTCAGTCAGTCCCAGCAAAGGGCGTCAGCCTTGTTGTTTCCTTCCCTGTCATCCTCGATTCCGGTAGGCGCGCTTGTCGGATGGATGCTCGTTCTTACCGTCAAGCACGTCATCGCCGATTTCGTCCTGCAAACTTCCTGGATGGCGCTCGGCAAGGATCAGAAGACCGGGTGGGCATTGCCGCTGCTGGCGCATTGCCTGGTGCATCTGGCGGTTGCGCTGGTATTGATCTTGATTCTCGCACCAAGATTCTGGTTTCTTGCTTTTGTCGACTTCGCGATTCACATCACGGTGGATCGCGCCAAGGGGTTTTGCGCCTCCACCTTCGATGTGAACCTGGAGCATCCCTGGTTCTGGACCTTGATCGGGGTCGATCAGGCATTGCATCACCTGACCGGATTCGGCCTGTCGATCTTTATCGCCGCCAACGGCGGCTGATTCCACCAAATAGCATTTTAGCGCGAGGTGGGCTCGGGTTCGCGTCGGCAAAAACGCCTCAGAACGAAATGTCACGCCAGCGATACTGCCGTTCCGATTCGCGATCCCAATTCAAGTCCCCCGTAGACTACCGGTTGCCGTGGTTAACCTTTCGTTAGAGAATTGCAAGGCATCCTCGCTGGAGGGAGAAACTGCAATGTTTTCGAGCCGCGAAGCCTTTGAGAACGACTTCTGCCCGGTCCGAGACGAGTTGCTGGGCGAAATGTATCGCGCCAACGAACACGGCTTGGCGAAGCTGGTGGAGAGCGTCTCCGCCGAAGTCCGGGCCATGCTGGCGCTGTTCTGCTATCGCCGCAGCCATCTGCATTCGCTGGCGCTCGCGGTTGCGGCAAGTTGCAACGAACGCGACCTGATCCAGTTGGGGGGACGAGTTGGCTCCGCGCTCTACGCTTTATCGCGCGAACCGGCCGGCCGCTCTTCGCCGTCAGCTTACGGCCACCGCAAGCCGATCACGCTGTCAACCAAGCCGCTTAGCACCGTCTCGCCGATCGAGGACGAACTGGATGAAGATGTCGCCGAGGCCGTGCCGGCCTGAAGCTCAGCCCAATAGCGGCAATCCGTGCCGCTTCCGCGCCATGTTGCATTCGACGTCGCCGGGCATGCAAGTCCTGCAGACTTCGGGCCGCACTGCATAGATACGGCACGACGTCGCCACACCGATCTTGCCGGTCAACGCCGAACAGCGCTCGCCATCGCAACGCATGCCGGACAGCCGTTCATTGACGAGTTTTGCTGGAATCAGGTCGAGCGCTGAATCGTCTTCGATGGTGAAACGCGGCCAGTTAGACGAATAGGAACAGCAGGCCCCGCAGGTTTGGCAAGGGGGACTGAGT
Source organism: Pseudomonadota bacterium (assembly GCA_018971625.1). GTDB lineage: Bacteria > Pseudomonadota > Alphaproteobacteria > Rhizobiales > Xanthobacteraceae > Bradyrhizobium. Next base: position 6,720 of record JAGXAJ010000014.1, on the reverse strand, counting down.
TCAGCGGCTGGTCCGTCGGTGGCGGAATCGATCTTCTCCATGCCGTTGCTCTAGCACGGACTCGGAGGCACAACAGGCCTGAACCATCACGGGCCTGGAAGATTCACGTATCCGCCGGGTGTTCCCACACCATGCTGCGGCGCCATTTCGCCCGCAATGCGGCCCGTCGTTCCGGATAGGGGTCGTCGAGATAGTCGGCGGCGATTACCCGGTCGGTACGAAAGCTGCGAAAATCCTTCCGTAGCTCGCACCAGGCGGCGAGAATCCGCACCGCCTCGTGATAGCCGATCGCGATCGGCCAGATTGTGCGCTCGCTGTTGCGACCATGTTCGTCGCGATAGCGCAGCAAGATCTTCTTGCCTTCGTGAATTTGCGCCCGCGTCCGCGCTATGTCGATCCGGTCGGGCTCGCGTTGCCAGCTTGGCCTGGCGCGGCTGGCGGGCTCCAGCACGAACGGCCGCAGGCGTTCCGGAACGGTGTCCGCGATTTTCGCGATCAGATCCAGGGCGGCGCGCGACAGCGTCGGATCGGCGTGGGTCGCTACCCATTGCGCACCCAGCACCGCCGCCTCGATCTCGTCAGGCGTCAGCATCAACGGCGGCAGATCGAATCCCTTTTCCAGGATATAGCCATCCCCGCTTCGCCGCGGATCGGCACCCGCTGTCCGATCAGGGTCGCGATGTCGCGATAGATCGTGCGCTTTGAGGTCTCCAGCTCGGCAGCGATTACGTCAGCGGTCAGCGGTCGGCCGGTGCGGCGGAGCACCTGGATGATCTGAAACAGCCGGTCGGCGCGTCTCATGCGAGGTCTCTTTATTTCACGTGTTATTTCACGTGCCGCGAGGATGCTGACAGCATGTTGGCAGCAGGTGGCGGCTATACCGCGGACAACATCTCAACAGGGGAGAATTTGTCCATGACCATTCTTCAAGTGACCGTTCTTCAACTTCCGGCCGTCCGCCAAAGCGTTGAACTCTGTCGCGTCCGTACCGTTTTACTGTCGCATCTCGCCTCCTTCAATTGTGGCGCGGGCGATTTGCGTTGGACCATTCTTGTGCTGGCGCTGCATGCATTCCATGCCGCGAGTTCCTTTGCGCAGCGGCAGTTGGCGCGGTGGGCGAGGGGCGTCCTGCGCCGCGCCTGGCAGGGCGCCCGCTTCGCCGGCCACCAGCGTCATGCTGCCAGCATGGTGGCAGCAGGGGCCGCTAGGCTCGATCATCGTTCAAGCGACATTTTTCAAGAGACCGGAGACTCGCATGATTACGCTGTATGGCTTTGGCGCCGGCTTCGGCCTGCCCGAAATCAGCCCCTTTGTGACCAAGACCGAAGTCCAGCTGAAGATGGCAGGGCTAGCCTGCCGCAAGGGGCGGGCAATGCCGCCAGCCTCTCCCAAGGGGCAATTGCCTTATATCGATGACGATGGCGAGCGCATCGCCGATTCAACCTTCATCCGCGCTCACATCGAACGCAAATATGGCTTCGATTTCGATGCCGGCCTCGATCTGCGGATGCGCGCGCAGGCCTGGGCGTTTGAGCGGATGATCGAGCATCATGTCTATTGGGCGCTGGTCGGCGCGCGCTGGGTCGATCCCGACAATTTCGCCAAGGGGCCGACGCATTTCTTCGACGGCGCGCCCGAGCATCTGCGCGACAAGCTGCGCGAGGACGCGCAATTCCGCGTCGCGGAAAACTATCTCCTGAGCGGTCTCGGCCGTCATGCGCCGGAGGACGATATCGATCTTGCGGTCCGCTCGCTGCTGGCGCTGTCGGTGCAGCTTGGCGATCGCCCGTACCTGATGGGGGAGCAGCCTTGCGGCCTTGATGCCACCGCGTTCGGGGCGTTGGCCGGAATCCTGACGCCGTTCTTCGATTCCAAACTGCGCGACAAGGCGGAAGAATTCAGCAATCTCACCGGCTATGTCGACCGGATGATGCCGCAATACTATCCGGATTTTGCCTGGACCGCGCAGCCGCAGGCGGCCTGAGCGCGACTTCAACGCCAAAGCGCTTGCTTCAGAAAGCCGGAGCCGGCGCTTTCATCCTGTGTGCACTATTCTAGAGCGATTCCGACAGGATGCCGAGCCAGCCGAACGGGTAGATCCGTTCGAAGGTCTGGATCGCCGAAACATTGACGCTGGCGCGGCTGATGCCGTGAAAACCGTCGCAGCCTGCGATGAAGTCGCAGGCGATCTCGTGCCGACGCCATCCCTGACCCAGGATACGCGGGAATGGTCGGTGTCGAAATCGCGCGGCTTGACATCGGCGGCCTGATATATCGTGGCGAGACCGGCCGCCTTGCGCACGCCCATCAGGTCAAGCGTCACTTCGGCCTGGCCGTAGATCATCACGGTCTTGCCCGTCGCGCCGTGCATGTCGATACGATGGCGCGCGCCGCCGAACGCGAGCTCGATGCCGTGATGCACCGGTCCCTCGTGGTGCGCGCGCTGTCCGGCGCCGGCTTCGTCGAGCAGCGCGACGGTGCTTTCCTCGAGCAGTCCGGCGCGGATGCGGCCCAGTACATGGTCCGCGGTCTGGCGCTCCAGGACGACGTTGTCGATGCCGCAGCCGTGCAGCAACTGGCCGAGCAGCCGTCCGGCCGGTCCCGCGCCGATGATGGCTACTTTGGTCCGCAATCCTTGTTCCCTCGATTATTCCAGATCGATCGGGCCGGCGCAGGGAACCGCTGCCCGGACAAGCGCTGATGCTACTTCGAATCGACCAGGATAACCCTGATATCGTTGACATTGGTCAACGTCGGTCCGGTCAGCAACAGGTCGCCGGTCGCGGCGAAGAAAGCGGAAGCGTCGTTATTGGCGAGATAGGCTGACGCATCGAGGCCGAGCGATTTCATCCTGGCAAAGGTGGTGTGGTCGATGATCGCGCCGGCCGGATCGGTCGCGCCGCCCGCGCCGCCGTCGGCACCGTCGGTATCGGCCGCCAGAGCCGAAATGCCGGGTGTTGCATTGAGCAGGCTTGCCAGCGCCAGCGCATATTCTTGGTTGGGACCGCCGCGACCCTGGCCCCGCACGGTCACGGTCAATTCGCCGCCGGACAGGATTGCCACGCGCTTATCTTGCTCGCGCGCCTGCAACGCGTGTTGGGCGTGCTCCGCCGCGACGTCGCGCGCCTCTCCTTCGAGATCGGCGCCGAGATCGATGATGTCGTAGCCGGCTTCCCTGGCGAGCCTGACCGCGGCGTCGAGCGATTGGCGCGGCCGCGCGATCAGCTCGAAACGGGCGTGCGCGAAAACGGCATCGCCCGGTTTGCAGCTTTCGTTTTTGCCGTCCTCGAGTACGCGTTGCACGGCGTCATCGACCGCGAGATCGTATTTCGCGACGATGGCGCGGGCGTCCGCCAACGTCGTGGGATCAGGCACGGTCGGTCCCGAGGCGATCGCGGATGGATCGTCGCGCGGCACGTCCGATATCGCGAGCGTCACGATCTCGGCCCGCTCGCCCGCCCGCGCCAGCCGCCCGCCCTTGATCCGCGACAGATGCTTGCGCACGGTGTTGATCTCGCCGATCGGCGCACCCGAGCGCAACAGCGCCCGCGTCACCTGCTGTTTCTGCGCGAACGACACGCCTTCGATCGGCGCGATCCAGTTCGCCGATCCGCCGCCAGACAGCAACACCAGCAGCAGATCGCCGGCCTCGGCGCTTGCGGCGAGCCGCAGGCTGTCCTCGGCGCCGTTCAGGCCCGCTTCGTCGGGAACGGGATGGCCGGCTTCGACCACCCTGATCTTCCGCGTCGGCACGCCATGGCCGTGACGGGTGGTCGCGATGCCGCACAGACGCTGCGGCTCGAACCCGAGGTTGTCGAGATAATGCCGTTCAGTGGCCGCCGCCATCGCGGCCGCGCCCTTGCCGGCGGCGAGGCAGATCACCCGTCCCTTTTTTGGCGGCGATGGCAGATGCGCTGACAGCACGACATCGGGATGGGCTGCGGCCACGGCGGCATCGAAGATGGCGCGCAGCAGGGGACGCCGGTCGGTCATCACTTCACGTAAGCCAGCATAAAGAACATGGGACTCGGTTATCCATCCGTTTCCGGCAAAAGAAAACCCCCGTGCCATTCGCCGGCCGAGATCGCGAATCCATGACGTGCCACGGTCTCGCCGGAACGTGCCATCGCGCATGACCTCTTCCCGATAGGATTCGGACAAGTACCGAACGCCGAGATTGGCGAGCGCGGCACAGCCCGGCGACATGGCTGATGGCGCCAACTGATACTTCTCGAACCGCGGAACCGGTGTAAGGTAAGCTGGGTTGGTCAAGGTATAGCTCAGCCGCGAAACTGTAGGTTTGGCAAGTTGGTGCGGGCCGCTATCGCTTGATTGCCAGGAAGCCCGTCGTTCAGGGAGAGTGCCGTGAGCGAAGTGGTCAGGCTTGAACGTCATGATGTGGTTGCCGTCGTCACCATCAACAGTCCGCCCGTAAACGCACTGAGCGCTGCAGTCCGGGGCGGGATCCTGGAATGCGTGAAGGACGCCGTTGCCGTTTCCGGCGTGAAGGCGATCGTGCTGACCTGCGCCGGCCGCACGTTCATCGCTGGCGCCGACATCACCGAATTCGGCAAGCCGCCGAAGCCCCCCGGCCTCAGCGAGGTGCTGCTCGAGATGGAAAACAGCCCGAAGCCGATCGTGGCCGCGATTCACGGCACGGCGCTGGGCGGCGGTCTCGAAGTGGCGCTGGCCTGTCACTTCCGCGTTGCGACCAGGGACGCAAAACTCGGTCTGCCCGAGGTGAAACTCGGCCTGCTGCCGGGTGCCGGCGGAACGCAGCGACTGCCGCGCGCGGTGGGGCCTGAGCTTGCGGTCAGGATGATCGTCGGCGGCGATCCGATCAGCGCGGCGGACGCACTGAAGAACGGCCTGATCGAGGAAATCGTCGAGGGTCCGGCGGCCGGCGGCGAAGCCTTTGCGCGCAAGGTGCTGGCCGAGAAGCGTCCGCTGCGCAAGCTGCGCGACGACGATTCAAAGCTCGCGGCGGCGAAGGCCGACCGTTCGATCTTCACCAACGCGGTCGCCGCCATGACCAGGCGCGCGCGAGGGCTGGAAGCGCCGTTCGCCGCGGCGGCCGCGGTCGGGGCCGCGATCGACCTGCCGTTCGACGACGGGTTGAAGAAGGAGCGCGAGGGTTTTCTCAAGCTGGTCGCAAGCGACCAGTCGAAGGCGCAGCGCTACGCGTTCTTCAGCGAGCGCGAGGCCGCCAAGATTTCCGGCGTTCCCGATGGGACAAAACCGCGCAAGGTCGAGCGCGTCGCCATCATCGGCGCCGGCACCATGGGCGGCGGGATTGCGATGTCGTTCGCCAATGCCGGCATCCCGGTCACGCTGATCGAGACCGGCGAGGAACAGCTCAAGCGCGGCATGGGCGTGATGCAGAGGAATTACGACGCCTCGGCGGCGCGCGGCGGCATTCCGGCGGACGCGCCGGCCAAGCGGATGGGCCTGATCAATGGCGTGGTCGGGCTGGAGAACGTCAAGGAAGCCGACCTCGTGATCGAAGCCGTGTTCGAGACCATGGCGGTCAAGAAGGAAGTGTTCACCGCGCTCGATAAGTTCGCCAAGCCGGGCGCGGTGCTTGCTTCCAACACCTCGTACCTCAACATCGACGAAATCGCAGAGGCGACCCTCCGCCCGCAGGACGTGCTCGGCATGCACTTCTTCTCGCCGGCCAACGTCATGAAGCTGTGCGAGATCGTCCGCGCTGACAAGACCGCGCCGGATGTATTGACCACCGCGGTTTCCGTGGCGCGCAAAATTGCAAAAGTGCCGGCGGTGGTCGGCGTCTGCGACGGCTTTGTCGGCAACCGCATGCTGGCGCAGCGCGGCAAACAGGCCGAAAAGCTGTTGTTCGAAGGCGCGCTGCCGCAGCAGGTCGACGCCGTCGTCACCAGGTTCGGCATGCCGATGGGCCCGTTCGCGATGGGCGATCTCGCCGGCCTTGATATCGGCTGGCGTTCGCGCAAGGACCGCGGCATCAAGTCGGAAATCGCGGACGCGCTGTGCGAGGCCGGGCGCTTCGGCCAGAAGACCGGCAAGGGTTATTACAGATACGAGGGCGGCTCGCGCTCGCCGCTGCCCGATCCGGAAGTCGAAAAGCTGATCGACGAGATGCTGCAGCGGCTCGGCCGCAACCGCCGCGCGGTCAGCGACGAGGAAATCCTCGAGCGCATGATCTATCCGATGATCAACGAGGGCGCGCGGATCCTGGAGGAGAAGATCGCCGCGCGTCCGAGCGACATCGACGTGATCTGGCTCTACGGCTATGGCTGGCCGATCTATCGCGGCGGCCCGATGTACCACGCCGACATCATCGGCCTCAAGCATATCGCCGAGCGGCTGTCGTTCTACGCCAGGGAAACCAACGACCCCTCGCTCGAACCCGCGTCGCTGCTCAAGCGCCTCGCCGCCGAAGGCAAGACGTTCGCATCACTGGCGCAGACCGCGAAAGCGGCTTGATGCTCAGCCGTTCGCGTCAGGCCGAGGCCCGCTTGCTCCCCTCCCCCTTGCGGGGAGGGGCGGGGGTGGGGTACCGCGAAGCCGGCGCGTGTGGCTTACCCCCACCCTAACCCTCCCCCGCAAGGCAGGGGAATCGCATTTGACCGTTTGCGGGCCTTGCAGAAGAGAGGTGATGTGGATTCTGAAGGGTACTCCTGGAGATGGAGTATCCGATGGAAGACTTCCGCGCCTGCTTCTCGGACTTGCCAGACCCTCGCG
>JAGXAJ010000152.1 GCA_018971625.1 Pseudomonadota bacterium | reverse complement strand
GCCGCTCGGGGTCATTCACGCCGATCTGTTTCCGGACAATGTGTTCTTTCTCGGCGAGAAGCTGTCCGGCATTATCGATTTCACCTTCGCCTGCAACGACATGCTCGCCTATGACGTCGCGATCTGCCTCAACGCCTGGTGTTTCGAGAACGACTGCTCGTTCAACGTCACCAAGGCGCGCGCCTTTCTCAATGCCTACGGCCGGGAGCGCGAATTGACCGGCGCCGAGCAGGATGCGCTGCCGCTGCTGGCGCGGGGTGCGGCGTTGCGTTTCCTGCTGACCCGGCTGGTGGATTTTCTCGACGTTCCCGAAGGCGCGCTGGTGCGGCCGAAGGATCCGCTGGAATACGTCCGCAAGCTGCGCTTCCAGCAGGGCGTCACCAGCATACGCGACTACGGCGTCGCGGTCTCGGGGCTGGTGGCGTGAGCGAGCTTCCGACGGTTGTCATTCACACCGACGGCGCCTGCTCGGGCAATCCCGGGCCTGGCGGCTGGGGCGCGATCCTCAAATTCGGCGACGTCGAAAAGGAATTGAAGGGCGGCGAGCCGCACACCACCAATAATCGCATGGAGTTGATGGCCGCGATATCGGCGCTCGAGGCGCTGAAAAAACCCTGCAGCGTGGACCTCACCACCGACAGCCAGTATGTGCGCCAGGGCATCACCGGCTGGATCCATGGCTGGAAGAAGAACGGCTGGCGCACCGCCGACAAGAAGCCGGTCAAGAACCTCGATCTCTGGCAGCGGCTCGATGCCGCGCTCAAGCCGCATCAGGTGCGCTGGCACTGGATCAAGGGCCATGCCGGCCATGACGAAAACGAACGCGCCGACGAACTCGCCCGCGAGGGCGTGGCGATGGCACGGCTGAGAGAATAGATGGGGAGGCGAGATTTGCTACAATCGTCATCGCTTGGCCTTGACCGGGCGATCCGGTATTCCAGAGCGTCGCGGTCAACATGAATGCTCTGGAATACTGGGTCACCCGCTTTCGCGGGTGATGACGTCAGTATGGGTTGCGACGACCCGCTCGGTCGTCGCGTAGCGCCACTCTTAGAGCTGTCCGAGCAGCGTGTCGCCGCCGGAGACCTCGACCTTGCCGGGCGCCGGCTCGAGGTTGAGCTTCTTGACCACGCCGTCGTCGACCAGCATCGAATAACGCTGGGAGCGGATGCCGAGCCCGTTGCCCGACGCATCCAGCTCCATGCCGATCGCCCTGGTGAATTCGGCATTGCCATCGGCGAGGAAGATCGCTTCGTCGCGCTGGTCGGTATCGCGCTTCCAGGCGTTCATGACGAAGGCGTCGTTGACCGAGACGATCGCGATCGTGTTCACGCCCTTGCCCTTGATGGCATGGGCGTTCAGGAAAATACTCGGCAGGTGCATTTTGTGGCAGGTCCCGGTATAGGCGCCGGGCACTGCGAACAGCGCGACCTTCTTGCCCTTGAAGATATCGTCGGTGGTCTTGACCTGCAGACCCTCCGCCGTCATCACGCGAAACTTCGCTTCGGGCAGCTTGTCGCCAACTTTGATGGTCATCGTCAATTCTCCTTGTGGTGCGACAGGTGTCTTAGACCGTTTTGCAAGCCGGGGTAAATCGGGTTCACTGTGGTGTGATGACCATGATCTCATCCCAGGCGCACGGCGCGTCGTCCCGAAATCAAAGGAGCATCGCGCTGCCTATGCCGCTGCTTTTTTTTCGTTGCGCAGCTCGCGGCGCAGGATTTTTCCGACGTTGGTCTTGGGCAGGTTGGTTCGAAATTCGATCTGCTTGGGAACCTTGTAGTTGGTGAGCTGGGTGCCGCAAAACTTGATGATGTCCTCGGCCGTCACGGCCGGGTTCTTTTTGACGACGAACGCCTTGACGGCTTCGCCCGATTTCGCGTCCGGCACGCCGATCACGGCGCATTCCAGCACGCCGGGATGGCCCGCGATCACTTCCTCGATTTCGTTTGGATAGACGTTGAAGCCCGAGACCAGGATCATATCCTTTTTGCGGTCGACGATCTTGGTGTAGCCATCCGGCGTCATCACGCCGATGTCGCCGGTGCGGAAATAACCGTCCGCGGTCATCACCTTCGCGGTCTCGTCCGGCCTGTTCCAGTAGCCGGCCATCACCTGTGGGCCCTTGGCGCAGATTTCGCCGGGCTCGCCGAGCGGCAATTCGTTTCCGTCATCGTCGCGGATCGAGAGCCAGGTCGAAGGGATGGGAAGGCCGATCGAGCCGGAGAATCCATCAGTGTCAGTGGGATTGCAGGTCAGGGTCGGCGAGGTTTCCGACAGGCCGTAGCCTTCCGACAAGGGGCACCCTGTGACCTTGAGCCATTGCTCCGCGACCGCCTTTTGCGTCGCCATGCCGCCGCCAACCGAGTTTTTCAGTTTGGAGAAGTCGAGCTTGTCGAAGCCCGGGCTGTTCAAAAGCCCGTTGTACAGCGTGTTGACGGCCGGGAAGCTGTTGACCTGGTACTTCGACAGTTCCTTGATGAAGCCCGCCATGTCGCGCGGATTGGGGATCAGGAGGTTGACGCCGCCGGCGCGCATTGCCAGCAGGAAGCACGCCGTCAATGCGAAGATGTGATAGAGCGGCAGCGCGCAAACGATGAACAGCTGTTCGACATGCGGCGGCTTCTTCAACGCCGGCTGCAGCCATGCGTCGTTCTGCAGCACGTTGGCGAGGATGTTGCGGTGGAGCAGCATCGCTGCCTTGGAGATGCCGGTGGTGCCGCCGGTATATTGCAGGAAAGCGACGTCGTCGGGTGCGAGTTTGGGCTTGTTGAACTTCATGTTGCGGCCGGCGGCGACCGCGTCGTTGAAGCTCGTGGCATTCGGCAGCGAAAAGGCCGGCACCATCTTCTTGATCCGGCGCACCACGAGGTTGACGATCACGCCCTTGAGCCCGAGCAGATCGCCCATGCTGCCGACGATGACATGCTTGACCTGGGTGTTGGCGATCACCTTCTGCACGGTGCTGGCAAAGTTTTCCAGGACGATGATGGCTTCCGCGCCGGAATCCTTCAGCTGGTGCTCGAGTTCGCGCGGCGTGTAGAGCGGATTGACGTTGACCACCGCATAGCCGGCGCGCAGCACGGCCGCGGTCGAGATCGGGTATTGCAGCACGTTCGGCATCATCAGCGCGATGCGGGCGCCCTTTTGCAGGCCCTTGCTCTGCAGGAAGGAGGCCAAGGCCAGCGACATCTCGTCGAGATCGCGGTAGCTGATCGACTTGTCCATGCAGATGAAAGCCTTGCGATCCCTGAATTTCACAAAGCTTTCTTCCAACAGTTCGACGAGAGATGCGTATTGGGTCGCGTCGATATCGGCGGGCACGCCGGCCGGATATTGCTTGAGCCAGATCCGCTCCATGGACGTCCCTCCGATTCACCTTCCGCTGATCGCGGCAGAATGTTTTTTCGGCATCGCAGATTTGGGGGCGATATTGGGCAATCGGGCCGCCCGTGGCAAGCGGCCCGCCAGTCCCAACAGCGACCGGGACCGGTATAACGGCAGACGTGTTGGCAGGTCGTCGCTAGCTGTGAACTTTCAGGAGGTTGTCCATTCGGCCCCGGCCGTGAACGCTGATGTTGCCAAACAACCAGTGATTCGCAGGGGGACCGAATGGACACTCACAAGAATGCGCCTCTGACACCCAAAGGTCGAGAGATCATGGTGCGCAG
>JAGXAJ010000082.1 GCA_018971625.1 Pseudomonadota bacterium | reverse complement strand
CACTCAACGCCTCCTGACCTTACAGGGACAAGGGCCGCCCAGCCGAACGGCTCAGGCCGCAGCGGAACTCTGGTTGTGCTGCTGGCTCGGCCGAACGATTCCATGCAATGCCTTGGCGGTCCCTGCCGACCGGCGCGCCAGATCGCTGAGCGATACAATCCCGACCAGCCGTTTGTTCCGGTCGACCACGGGCAACCGCCGCACCTGGATCTCACTCATATTCGCGCAGACGTGAGATATGTCTTGGTCTTCGAAGCAGTATTTCAACTCTTGGGTCATCGCGTCGCGGACCTTGGCGTCCGGCCCCTTTCCTTCCGCTATGCAGCGCACTGCGATATCACGGTCGGTAATCATCCCGACCAGCCGGTCACCTTCTTCGACAGGCAATATGCCGCAATCGCAAGCTTTCATCAGCTTCGCTGCGTGCTGGAGCGTGTCGTTCGGGTTTACCAATTTGGTGTCTCGGGTCATCACCTCGCTGATCTTCATGGTCATCTCCTATGGCCGGTTACTGCCGGAAAGCCTCCCCATCTCAACGGTGATTCAACAGATGCGGTGGTTGCGCGTTCCAAAGGCAAGATTGACAAAATCGGTGAGGAGAAAGATGCCGGGTCCAAACCGGATCAGTCCCGCGTCCGAAATGGATCTGATCGCATGATGTGCCTCTCGAGCGACCTTGAGGAATGACGCAAATAGTCGAATCTCGGGGATAAAAGTTTTTCCGGCACAACTTGCTTTAAAATTCTCAAGGAGCAGGTAAGTGCCGCCTGGCGGTCATTGGCGGCACAGGACGATGATAGCGTCGCGCGGCCGCGGGTCCGGCCGTCGGTGTTCTGCTCGCATATTGACGTGACGCCTTAATCGGCGCCGACGAGGCCGTCGCTGGTCGCGTGCGACGTCTCATCGATCGACGGCACGATCGAAGGTACCAGCTCCAGTCGCGGCAGATCGGCTTTTTCCAGCTCGGCAAGCCTGCCGATCAGATAGAGCAGCCGCGGGGGAATATCCGAAGCCGGCTTCATGATGAAATGAAGCCGCTCACCGATCTCATCGCAAATCGCACGGCAGTGCGTGTGATCGAGGTTCAAAAATGCAGCATTCTGCATCGCCATGGGAGACGCCCTGTTTTTGTGCCTCCAATTCAATATGACCGGGCGTATCCGGAGCGTAAATTTCCCCCTCAAGGCTGTCTGGTTGGTGAATGGCCGATGAAGTATGGGCGCAAGGTCGCGTTCGCCGGGGCGAACATGGTAAACAACTACAAAACAGCCGGACGATTTGGCGCGCAGGCGGGGTAATCTCCCCCGGCGCAATGGGAAGAACTAGTCAGGCTGTAAATTCATAAATCTGCCGAGCGCGCGGCTTGCTTGGGCTATGCACCAGTCAATAGCGACCAACGAAGGTGCGAGGGGTAATCGCGTCCAAACGACTGGACTCACCTCGTCGTTAGGCAAGCCGACCGGGCGAGGATTTAGATGTCGAGAGCACCGGCTGTAACGCGCGGCGTGGGGTCTGTTTTGGCATCCCACCTGAAGACCAACGGCCCAAGCCGCCGGGGGCCGATGTCATGGCCCTCCGCGGCAAAAGCGACAACAGTAACAGTTTTAACTAAACTCAGTGGCCGTGGTGGCCGTTCTTTGCTGCGGCGACCGCGAGATCGCTTAACAGCTTTTGCGCCAACAGGTCCGTTCCCTCCTGATCGATGAACGTGCCATAGGTGCCCAGAGGAGCACTCTTGGCTCCCAATGTGCCGGAGCCGGCATGGACAATCTTACCATCGGTTGTGTAGGAACCCTCGACCTGAGCCTTGAGCTTTTCATCGTAGAAAGAGACATGTTTCGGCATAACTTCAGCTCCTTTCTGTCGGAGCTTTTTAGTAATATAAAGAGTGACCGTATAGCCAACCAGTTTACTTAGGCGATCTTTTATACGGTTAAGTACCTTACATAGCAGTATTTTATTTTACATGGCCTATTTTGCGAAAGAGCCAGGCAGTAGTCTGTCGTATTCCTGTCGGATCGTGCGATAGCACTCGCAGGATTTGCGCTCCAAATGTCGCCGGTCCAATATCGTGACGATGCCGCGGCTGTATGTGAGCATCCGCAGTTGCTGAAATTTTTTGAGTTCGGCATTTACCGCTACGCGGCTGACAACCAGCATTTCGGCGAGGAATTGCTGCGTGAGGTGAAGCTCATCACCGTCGACACGGTCGTGGCTCTTCAACAGCCATCGAGCGCAGCGCTGGACGAGCGTATGACTGGCGTTGCAAGCAACGGACTGCATCACCTGAGCGAGGAACGCCCGGGAATAGGCGTTGAGCTTGCGCCGGAATATGGGCAGCCGCGCTTGCAATTCCTGAAAGTCGCGAAAAGAAATACGCGTGCTGTCACCGGACACCTGGACGACAGCCCGGTGCAATGACTGGGAGTCGCCCATGATCGCTCCGACGTTTATCAGTCCCTCTCGTCCGGTCGTCGACGTTTCGGCGGTCTTGTCGGCCTTTAGCGGGGCAACGTTGGCGATAATCGCCGTTTCCGGGAAGTATACGTAATCGAATGGGCCGCGCGATTCGTACAGCACGCGGCCAAGCGGCAGTTTGACGGACTCACACCGACTCTGGACCTCGATCCATTCCGAAGCGGGTATGCTTGCCAACAGGGCGTTTTTTGATCTCTGCGCCATTGTCCCGCGATGACCGGTTCTTTCAACAGGTTCGAACCAGCCGCCCGGCCCTGGGTTTTGGCCTTTGGCAGGCCGAGCCTAAATCGCCACGCCGCGTAGATAGCGCCCCGACGCGTCGCACCCGCTCGCTCTGCGGGACCCGCGCGGCCAGCGGCCAAGCCCCGGCCGCGCTGCCAGGGAGCGTGATGAAGTCGCATCGTCTCATAAGCGTCCCCCAGTCGGGCGCAGCCTGCCGCGTCGTCAATTGGAAAGTATTGTGCCCCAGAGCAAAAACAGGCCGCCGATGTCGTTCCGGGGGTCTATCTCAACCGGGTCGATCCGGCAACGGCTCTGATCGTGTTCGCTGCGTCGCCGAAAGCGTGCGCGTTAACTATATTCCTTCGTCGTGCTCGGCGCCCTTCGATCGGATAGGCCGGATCGTTGAAACCCGGTCACGCCTGTCGTGCTATGGTCGGCCAGGGGCGCGGTGCTCACGCCGAATCCTGATGAGGTCGCATCCGTGCACCGGATCGCACTCGCCGATATCGAGCGTGCGGATGCCTTCGACTGCACCGCGATTCCCGAGAACACGCGGCGAGTGATCCGGTTCCGTCTCGCCGGTCAGCAGATCCACGCGCCGACGGTGGCGATCATCTATCAGTTCAGCGAAGTGCTGGCCGGCCGCGACACCCGCGTTGGCGAACTCGAACAGCCGGTATTTGCCTGGAAATAATCTGATCGCAGGCCGGAGAGGAAAGGGCGTCGCGGAACATCTCATCCCGGTCGTAGTATGGGGCTGACTTGGCGGATGCGCTTGCTACAACGGCTCCATGCACACGCAATTGATTCGTAGCGGTTTGGGCCTGGTCGCGTTGGCGCTGCCGGGACTTGCATCGCACGCGCTAGCCATGGATGCAGCCACGCCGCCAGTTTTGCCGATCGACGCGATGGCCCAGATGGCGTCGGCGCAGGCGATCGCAGAATATCGGCGCAAGCTTGCGGAATATCAGCAAGCACGTGCCGCGTTCGAACAGGAAGCCGGAGCCTACTGGAGCGCGATCGCCGACAAGCGGCGCACCCGCAATGCCAAACGGCGCGATCGCCAGCCGATCGATGCCGACGACTATGTGCTGACGCAGCCGCCGGTCTACACCGGACCGAGGCGGCCGATCAACCCGGTGCCGGAGCTACCGCGTCCACCGCGCGTGCACAAGGCGATTCCCGTGGTCGCCGACCTGTTGCAGGCCGCCCAGCAACAATTCCAGTTCACGCCACAGCGTCCGACCAGCGAACTCCAGTTCAAGCGCGCCTATGCCCGCGTCGCGGAGGCCGCCGGACTGACGCGCGAGCAGGCGGTACGGGTCTATTCGTTCGAGACCGGCGGCACCGGGAATTACGACGTGCAGTCCGGCATCGAACATGGCGGCACGCGCGCCATTTCCACCGCGATCGGCTACAACCAGCTCCTCACCACCAACAGCGTCGAACTGGTCGCAGAGCAGGGCGGCGAAATCATTCGTGCGCTGACTGCGAAGGCTGCGCAATTGTCGGGACCGGCGCGCAAGGCGATGGACTACAAGATCGCGGTGTTCAGGCGGATGCTCGCCGTGGCGCGCTCGGTACCGGACGACTGGTCGGCGCACGAAAGGATCGCGGATACCCAGCAGGGCTGGGCCATCCACGCGATGGTGCTGGACATCGACGTCGGCCCGCTGCTGCAGACCCATAAGCTGCTCACCTCGGTGATCTTCGCCCGCAACAAGGGATACACAAGGCCGCTCACGGCAGCCGAACTCGAGATGATGAATTTGACCGGCGACGGCACCGGTCTCGACATGGTGACGATGCCGCAGGCATTGCGGGAGCAGGTGCCAACCTCGAATTTCTTCCAGCGCAGCGGCTATGAACGCAATCCGGTCGCGATCCGGCACAACACCGTGGCGAAGCTGTTGGCGGTCACCGATGCGCGAATGGACAGCAACAGCAACCTGCAGGGCGCCCGGGATCTCGCGGCGGCGTTTTAGCTATAGCCTTTTCCGTTCCGATGGAATCGGAACGGGGCTCCAGATTCTTGTTTGACGCGTTTTGCTTTACGCGCACCGGTATCCACCTCGCTCGAAAACGCTTTTGGGGTCGCTTGTCGTTTTCCGGATACGGCCCGGAAAAATCATTGATCCGGCCCGAACATGAAGGTGCCATCGCCTTCGAGATATGGCGCGGTCCGCATATAGAGCTGGCCGTTCTGGCCGATGAAGAACAATGTGCCCTTCGGCACTTTCTTGGCGCCCTTCAACAGTATTCCAGCATTGTTGGTGCCCATCTTGTAGGAAAACGTCTTGCCATCCTTGCCGTAGCCGTAGCCCATATTCGGGCTCAGTACCCAGGGGACGGGCGCTGCGGCCTGCGCCAACGCTGCGCTCGCCAGCGAACTAAAAGCTGCGGCCATCAAAAGGGTCTTCGTCCCTATCATCCTTGCATCCTCCGACAACCGGTTCGAAACCAATCAAAGCTTGCTTCTTCTCGAACAAATCACGAACGCTATTTCGTCGTCAATATGACGATGGGTCATCGCCTCGCATCTCTTCCGCGACTTTGTGATTTCCCGCGTCCCGTGCCGCGCGACTATCTTCCGGTTCAGTCAAGAAGCCGCGTTCGCAAGTCATGGGGAATGATTCGGATGAACCTCGTCATGAAGATTTGCCTGGGCGCGGCGCTGTCACTGGTCGCGCTCGCTCCGCTCGCCCATGCCGATGACTTCGAACTTAGCCATAACCAGCGTATTGCCTGCAGTCGCGGCCTGAGCGCGGGCAAGCTCAACACCGCGACCTGCAGATCCTACGCCTACGTTTTCAACACCAAGACGTCGGAATATTTCCGCTGCGCCGTCACCCTGGCGCTGACGCGGGACAACAAGGAAGTGATCAACGTCCAGGCCGATGGCGGCTGCGTCAAGAAGCCCCGCATCTTCGATACCGATTCGCATTATTCGTTCGACGCCACCGAGACCGAGGCGCCGAACACCAATTCGTTCTTCGGCCCCGGCGGCTACGCGATCTGGGCCAGCGACACCACGGCGCAAAAGGTGCGCGGCTGCATCACCATCAGTTCAGGTCTCGGCTCCGACATTTCCAAATGCCTGGATATGACGTTCCAGTGATGCTGCAGCCCGCAAGGATCCCGATCGCCCTTGCCGGTTCCTGATTCCTTTGACGCACGTTGAGAGCGGCATGCTCCGCCTGATCAGCGAACCTGCGGTCTCTGGCATTTAAATACCATTCATCGCAAGGGTGCTTTGGCCGGTTGTAGGATTGACCACCCGCTCGCCCGCGTCCAATTTCCGGTCGTAAAATTTGAGACTAATACCGATGCGTTTGAGATTGATGGCGGCTGCCGTGGTGGCGACGGCAGCGATGCTGTTGGCGCCCGCGATGGGAGCCCAGCAATTCGTCAACGTGCTGACCGGCGGCACATCCGGCGTGTACTATCCGCTCGGCCTCGCCATCGCGAAGATCTTCAGCGACAAGCTTCCGAACGTGAAGACCCAGGTGCAGGCCACCAAGGCGTCGGTGGAGAATCTGATTCTGCTGCAGCAGGGCCGCGGCGAGATCGCGTTCGCGCTCGGCGATTCGCTGAAAGCCGCCTGGGACGGCGACGAGGAGGCAGGTTTCAAGACCAGGCTGGACAAACTGCGCACCATCGGCGCGATCTATCCGAACTATATCCAGATCGTGGCGACCGCCGACAGCGGCATCAAGACGCTGGCCGACCTCAAGGGAAAAAGGCTCTCGGTCGGCGCGCCGAAATCCGGCACGGAACTCAACTCGCGCGCCATCCTGGCCGCCGCCGGCCTGAGTTACAAGGATCTCCGCAAGGTCGAATATCTGCCGTTCGCCGAATCCGTCGACCTGATGAAAAATCGTCAGCTCGACGCGACGTTGCAATCGGCCGGTCTTGGCGTTGCTTCGCTGAAGGATCTCTCGACCGCGACCGACACCGTCGTGGTGTCGGTGCCCAAGGCGCTGGTTGACAAGATCGGTCCGCCGTTCACGTCAATGGAAATTCCCGCCAACACCTATGCCGGTCAGGAAAAGGATGTGCCGACCGCGGCGGTGATCAACTACCTCGTTACCAGCACGGCCGTCTCCGACGATCTCGCCTACCAGATGACCAAATTGATTTTCGAGTCGTTGCCGGAATTGGCGAATGCGCATGCGGCCGGCAAGGACATCAAGCTGGAGACCGCGGCCATGGGCAGTCCGATACCGCTGCATCCCGGCGCGATCCGCTACTACAAGGAAAAAGGTTTACTCAAATAGAGGTTTGAGCGGGCGAGCCTTGCATGCGCCAGCCTTGTCTCGCGCCGCTCCACGGCAAGATCGCGCGATGTGCGGGCGGATCTGCCGACACCAATCATTAGGATAGATTTCATTAGGATGGATTACCGTATCAGGGATGCGCCAAGGCCCCGAATGGGGCACGATGATATGAGCGTCGCGGCGAACCAGGCAAGGGGATAGACGGATGCTGCAGGCAGAAGCTGCCGACGAGCCCGTCAAAGCCAGATTCGATAATTTCGAACACGGATTTCCAGAGGGTTTTGGGCCGCGCGGCTGGGGGCACCTCGGCTACGCCATCGCCATCCTGTTCGCGGCATTTCAGCTTTACGTCGCGGCGTGGAATTATCTGCCGAGCCAGGTGGTGCGCGGCATCCATGTCGGCTTCCTGATCCTGCTGACCTTCGGCCTGATCGCCAATTTCACCGCCAAAAGCGACGCCGGTCGCGCCGCCGGCTGGCTGATCGGCGGCATCGGATTCCTGTGCGGATTGTACCAGTGGATCTTCTATGCCGATCTGATCGCGCGCGACGGCGATCCGACCCGGCTCGATCTCGCGGTTGGGACCTTGCTTGCGATATTGATCTTCGAAGGCACGCGGCGGCTGATGGGTCTTGCGCTGCCGCTGATGTGCGGCGCCTGTGTTCTCTACTGGTACTTCGGCAAATATCTTCCGGCGCCGTTCAACCATCGCGGCTACGATTTCGACCAGATCGTCACCCATCTCTCCTACGGCACCGAGGGTTTTTACGGCGTGCCGATCTACGTCTCGGCGACCTACATCTTCCTGTTCATCCTGTTCGGCTCGTTCCTCGAACGCGCCGGCATGATCCAGTTGTTCACCGATATCTCGCTCGGCCTGTTCGGCCGCACCCGCGGCGGCCCGGCCAAGGCCGCGGTGTTTGCATCGGGCATGATGGGCACGATCTCCGGCTCCGGCGTTGACAATGTCGTCACTGTCGGCCAGTTCACGATTCCGCTGATGATCAGGTTCGGTTATCGCCGCGCCTTCGCCGCAGGCGTCGAGGCCACTGCCTCGATGTGCGGACAGATCATGCCGCCGGTCATGGGTGCGGTCGCCTTCATCATGGCGGAGACGCTGGGCGTCGATTATTCCGTCATTGTCAAGGCGGCGGTGATCCCCGCGATCCTCTATTTCGCGTCCGTGTTCTGGATGGTGCATCTCGAAGCTGCCAAGCACGGCCTCGTCGGCATGAAGCGCTCGGAGGTCCCGAACGCCTGGAAGGCGCTGGTGACGCGCTGGTATCTGGCGTTGCCGCTGATGGCGCTGGTCTACATGCTGTTCGAGGGTTTTACGCCGCTCCATGCGGGCAGCATCGGACTCGCGCTCACGGTCGCGCTGATCCTGGGTGCCAGCATCACGCTCGGCCTTTCGAATATCGTTACGCGTTATTTGTTCTGGCTCGGGCTGGCGCTGTTGGCCGCTCTCGTTTCGCGCGATGGCCTTGAGATCGTTCCGGTCGCGGGCGTGGTCGGCGGCCTGGTGTTGATCGCCGCGATGACCCGCGGCGGTCGCGCGACGCTCGCGGCCTGCCGGGATTCGCTCGCCGACAGCGCCAAGTCGGCGCTCACCGTCGGCATGGCTTGCGCCATCGTCGGCAGCATCATCGGCATGATGACGCAAACCGGCGTCGGCACCATTTTCGGCGACTGGATCATCGGGCTCGGCGACAAGAGCCTGTTCCTGGCGCTGGTGATGACCATGCTGCTGTCGATCCTGCTCGGCACCGGCATCCCGACGATTCCGACCTACATCATCACCGCGGCATTGGCGGCGCCGGCGCTCGCCAAGCTCGGCGTCGCGCTGATCGTCAGCCACATGTTCGCGTTCTATTACGGCATCATGGCCGATCTGTCGCCGCCGGTGGCGCTGGCGGCACTGGCGGCAGCGCCGATCGCGAAAGAAAATCCCGAAAGGATCGGCCGGGAAGCGATGCGCATCGCGCTTGCCGGTTATGTCATCCCGTTCGTCTTCGTCTATTCGCCGGCGTTGATGCTGCAGGCCGGCGATCCGATGCAGCCGGCGCTCGGATTCTACGGCGCGGTGGCGTTTGCGACCGTGAAGGCGCTGGTCGCCATCGGCCTGTTCGGCATGGTCGCGATCGGCTTCTTGTTCACCAGGTTGACGCTGCTCGAGCGCGCTATCGCTTTCGTTGCCGCGCTGTGCCTGCTTGGTGATTTCGGTTTCAGCAACGCCACCGGATTCGCGCTCGCTACGGCTTGCCTGCTCTGGCAGTGGCGGCGGCGCCCGCGCATCGCGGTAGCGGCAGCTTGAGCCTTTGCCTGACCTCCGCCGGCGTCGTGAAGACGCTGTCCCTTGCAGCCTTTACGCTGGCCTGGACCCATTCGGTCGAGAGGATCGACTGGCAGGAAGACTGGCGCATCACGCCAAAAGGGCTGGAACTGGTGCAGGCGCGTGTCAAAGGCTCGGGCGCCGGCATGGAGCCGCCGCCCGAGGCGCGGTTGGTCGACGGCTGGTTTCAATGGCGGCCGAGGCGTGCGCCGATGCCGGAACTGGTGCTGGGCAATTCCGGCGCCGCGGGTGACTGGCATATATGCCATGACGGGAACTGCCGGACGCTGTCGGAAATTTTCGGCCATCCGATCGGTGCTAATGTCACGACCCTGCGCGGCTGCGAACCACCGCGGGAGTAAACAGGGGAGAAGTCGATGCAACGGCTCAAGGGCCAGATCGCGATGGTGGTCGGCGCCGGTTCGATCGGGCCCGGCTGGGGCAATGGCAAGATGTCGAAGCCATGGTCGCGGCCTGCCTCAAGAGCTATGGCCGCATCGATGTGCTCGACAGCAATGTCGGTATCGCCGAGATCGGCAGCGTGGTCGAGGTCTCTGAAGCCGAGTGGGACCGGGTGTTCGCGATCAATCTCAAGAGCGCCTTCTTGGCCATGAAGCACGTCATTCCAGTGATGCAGCGGCAGCGCGGCGGCTCGATCATCAATATCTCGTCGATCGCCTCGATCCGCCATCTCGGTATTTCCTACATCTCCTACGCCACCACCAAGGCGGCGATGAACCAGATGACGCGCACCACGGCGGTTCAATATGCGCCCGACCATATCCGGGTGAACGCCATCCTCCCCGGCTTGATGAAAACGCCGATGGTCGAGCATTCGGCCGGGCTTGCGGAAAGTTACGCCAGGGGTGACGTCGAGGCGATGTGGCGCGCGCCGCTCAGGTGCCGATGGGTCACATGGGCGATGCCTGGGACGTCGCCAACGCGGCGCCGTTCCTCGCCTCCGACGAATCGAAATACGTCACCGGCATCGAACGCGTGGTCGATGGCGGAATCACCTGCAAGGTCGGTTGACTTTACCTCTCCCTTTGGGAGAGGTCGACGCGTAGCGCCGGGTGAGGGAGTTGCGATCTTGCCGACAGGGCATACCCCCTCACCCAACCCTCTCCCGTGGGAGAGAAAGCGCGCTTCCCGCGTTGTTACGGTGCAGTCCAGTCTCCACGATGATCCAGATGTCGCGCCACCAACTAGCCCTGATCCTGCTCGCCCTCGTGCTGTGCTCGCCGATGCCGCGAGCCATCGCCACGGGCAGCGAGCCCGCCATCCCGCAAGTCGATCCAGCGCCCTGCATGGCGGCGGCCATCGTCAATGATGACGACGGGATTGTGTCAGCCTGCGGCATCGTGATCGACAGCGACAAGACCGAGAGGGCCGATCGCATCAAGGCGCTGATCGCGCGGGCCGGTGTCTGGCAGCGCAGGGACATGATCGATCGCGCCATCGAGGACTACGGCACGGTACTGCGGCTCGATCCCTCGCAGGCCGACATTTTGAACGCGCGCGGCGAACTCTGGCGCAAGAAGGGCGACCGGCCAAAGGCGCTGCAGGATTTCGGCGCCGCGCTCAAGCTGAACCCGAACCATCCCTTGGCGAAGGCGAACTACAAATCGCTGGCGCTGGAACTGGAGCGGCTCGGAGCGCTGCTCGCGGTCAACAACAAGCCGAGCTTCAATTGCGCGGCGGCGAAACGCCCGGTGGAGAAGGCGATTTGCGACAATCCGGAGCTCGCCAATCTCGATCGCGAGATCAACGCGGTCAACACCCGCGTGGTCGGTGACGCAAGCCGCGCCGACCGTCGCGCCGGTCGCGCCTTGCAGCGCGAGCAGGACGATTTTCTCGCGCGGCGCAACGCCGCGTTCGGCCAGGGCGACTATGACCTGCAAAAGGCCATGCGCGAGCGTCTGGATCATCTGTTGGCGATCGGGCATTAAAGCGTTTTCGAGCGAAGCATGCCCTCGGACTTGATCCGAGGGTGGATACCGGTTCGCGTAAAGAAAACGCGTCAAAAAAAGAATCCAGAGTCCCGTTTCCGATTCCATCGGAACGGGAAAGGCTCTAGCTGTGAGCCCCGCGTTAATCGAAAGCCTTGCGAATCGGCCTTCGGCATTCGAACCTTCGCCATGGTTCAGGCGACACAACAGCAACGCCTCGCGTCCCCCTGCGTACACCGCCGCATTCCCAAGAGCCAATCATGCGATCCATTGTTCCGACTTTTGCCGCGACGGCAGTATTGGCCATCGCGGTCCTTGCCCCGGCCCACGCCCGGAATGCCGCCGATGCCCCGGTTACCTGCGCGGCCCTCAGCAACGCGCCGCCCGCAAAGCTGATTAAAAGCTGCACGATTGTGATCGACAATGCGTCGACATCGCAGGCCGACCGCCTCGACGCCACGATCACCCGCGCGGTTGCCCTTCACAACAGCGGCCAGAGCGACAAGGCCCTCGCCGAAATCGCCGGTGTCCTGGCGAAAGATCCTCACTTGGCGCGTGCCTTCCGCGCCCGTGGCGAAATCTTCCGGCAGACCGGGAAGCTGGATGCAGCCTTCGAGGCACTCGACGAAGCCATCAGGCTCGATCCCGACAATGCCAATGCCTATGAAAGTCGCGGCAATACCTTCAACAACGCTCGCAAATACGACCGCGCCATCGAGGACTACAACGAGGCGCTGCGGCTGAAGCCGGATTTCGCGCAGGCCTTTTCCGACCGCGGCGCGGCCTGGTATTTCAAGGGCGAGTACCAGAAGGCGATCGCCGACTACGACGAGGCCATCCGCCTCGAGCCGGAGAACGCGCAAGCCTACACCAATCGCGGCTCGGCCTATAGCCAGATCGGCCGCACCGATCGGGCGCTGGACGACGACACTTCCGCGATCCGGATCGATCCGACCCGGCCGGAGTTCTTCGACAATCGCGGCCTGCATCTCGCCGCCAATGGCGATTACGCCGGTGCGATCGCCGACTACGACGAAGCGATCAAGCTGCGTCCCGGTGATGCGAACTTCCTGACCAACCGCGGCGATGCCTATCAGGCCCGGAAGGACTACGACCGTGCGATCGCGGATTATGATGCGGCGCTGAAACTCGATCCGCGATTCCAGCGCGCCTGGAACAACCGCGGCGCAGCCTGGCGGGGCAAGGGCGATCGTGAGCACGCGTTGCAGGACTACGCCGAGGCGGTGCGTCTCGATCCCTCCGACAAGACCGCGGCCGACAATCACCAGGAGATCGCGCAGGAGATCGAGCGGTTGGGTTCGCTGAACGACCAGAAGAACCTGCCGAGCTTCAATTGCGCCACCGCGAAGCGGCCGGTGGAGAAGGCGATCTGCGCCGATTCCGGCCTCGCCCAGCTCGACCGCAACATCAACGACGTGTTCCTGCGGGCGATCGCGAATGCGGAGAGCGACAGCCATCGGGCCGCGCTGGCGCTGACCCGGCAGCAGCGCGATTTCATCGACAAGCGCAATGCCTCATTCGGCCGCCGCGGTTACGATCTGCGTCAGGCGATGCAGGACCGGCTGGACAAATTGCAGACGGTCGCGTCACGCTAGTTAAGCTGTCAGCGGCGCCTGCTCCCTCGCCCCGCTCTTGCGGGGAGAGGTTGATGGGCCTTTCGTCGGCGGCATCATGATAGCGGCCTCTTCACCAGCTCCCATTCGGCCATCCGTTTAGCTGATACAATGGCCCTTGACAGATCCCTAGCATCCGTAGAGATGGAAAAGCCTCTTTGACAGAGGTGACCTTATGAAAATCTTGCAAGATAATGTTGACAGGATTGCCGGGCGCATCGTGGCTGACGAATTGCGCGGCTCCGCGCCTGAAATAATTATTTGTGCCGCTGTTCGCGCCTCTAACGGAAAGGTCGTTAAAGGGCACCGTCACGTTGACGCGATTCGCGCGCTTCAGGAGATGCCGGGATACGGAAACGAGTATCCGGAAGGGGACGATCAGGGATTCATCACCCTAACTAATAGATTTGTAAATCGAGAGGAAGCGTATCGACTGCATTTCCCTAATAGGATCGAGCCGGGAGAGCTTCAAAGCGACGACTTGTAAACTCGAGGGTGCTACGTCCCGTCGTCAGCGCTCAACTACTGAAGAGTTATTAATGATCGGGGGGTCGAGCGAATGCGTATCCTAATTTCCATCATGCTTGGCGTGGCCATCTACGTTATCGTCTATGGCTACCCACCAAACGATCCGGCGATTGCCGCGGGTCGAATCATCGGCGGAGGTTTGACGATCGCATTGCTGGTCTGGATCGTGCTTACGATCGGCACGAGCGTCATCCGCAAAATCCGTGGATAGTCAAAATAAGCGCACTGGAGGGCCGTAAGAGCTATGGCTAAGATCGATGCCGCCAGAGATGATTGTTCTGGCTCGCAAACTGCGACGCAAATCGCCCGAGGGGCCGTCGATCGTTACGGGAAATCTCCTCCGAACTGGCGAAGGTCGGCTTTGTCGGCCGCAGCGGACAGCCGTATGCCCCACCGCAAATTGGGCGCATGTAGGCGAGATCAAATGACCGGATCAGCTCAGGAGCTCGTGTCGCCGCGGCATGTTGCCGAATGGGATCGTTGTGGAAGGACTCGCGCCCGTGTAAAACTTACGGCTTTCGTCGCGGGGACTGGGGGCCAAACATGTCAGATCCGGTAAGCGATAGCGCCTTGGAAGCTCCGGTAAGCGATACAGACGCCTTGGAAGCGCTGTTGATTGCGAAGGTTCGCGAGAAGGGCGGTCAGGTTGGGAACGTTACTCTCCAAAGAGAGCTTGGTTGGAATGATGAGCGGTACTGGCCGATTCGCGATCGGTTAGTCGACGGGGGGCACTTAGAGCTTGGGCGAGGTAAGGGTGGCAGCGTAAGACTCGTTCCACAGACGACGTTGCAGGAAAGCGTTGACGCTGCGCCGGCTCCGGAGCCCGAGATTACCGAGTCTGCCCTCTATCAGCCGGTAAACGACGTGCTAGATAAGGAATGGGCGCGTGACATGAGGTTTCAAAATCACAGGGTCGAAATTACTGCGAGGGCTGGACGTAGAGATACGGGCGGCACATGGACCCGGCCCGATTTGGTGGTCGCCGCGTTGCGGGTGTTTCCTCATGTTCCCGGGAAATTTTTCGACTTAATCACCTTCGAACTAAAGGCGTTGAACGGTATTAACGTGACGGCGGTCTTTGAGGCGCTGGCTCACCGAAGGGCTGCAACTCAGGCATATGTCTGGCTTCATGTTCCGAAGGACGCGGCCGACAATGAAGACGTAGTTGCGGTTCTCGAGAGGATTGAAGACGAAGCAAAGCGGCACGGGGTCGGCTTGATTGTGGCAGAGACTCCCGAGAATTATGAAACTTGGGACACCAGACTCCGTGCAACTCGGTTCGATCCGGACCCAGAGTTTCTCAACGAATTTATTGCACAGCAGCTTAGCGGGTTGGCGCGCGATGAGCTTGCGAAGTGGTTTCGATAGCGATCGGTCACGAGGTCCGAACATGCGCCGGATTGTTTACCTTGATGGCCCGGGCACAGGGGAGCGGGAGCAACGCCGTTCTGCAGGTAACTATGCCCGGCGATCAGGGAGAGAAGCGCCATGAACATTCAGGGAAAAAGCCGGTATCACGAGGTTTATGCCCGTTCGCTGCGAGATCCCGAAGGCTTCTGGGCGGAGGCGGCGCGCGAGATCGACTGGATAGAGCCGGCGCGGAAAATCTTCGATCCCGCCATGGGACTTTACGGCCGCTGGTTCAGCGATGCCGTGGTCAACACCTGCTACAACGCACTCGACCGTCATGTCGCCGGTGGACGCGCCGATCAGACGGCGCTGATTCACGATTCGCCGCTGGCCGGCCGCATCAGCAAATTCACCTACGCGCAACTGCTGCATGAAGTGCAGACGCTCGCGGCCGTGCTACAGGATTTCGGGGTCGGCAAGGGCGACCGCGTCGTTCTCTACATGCCGATGGTGCCGGAAGCCGTGGTGGCGATGCTGGCTTGCGCGCGGATCGGCGCGGTGCATTCGGTGGTGTTCGGCGGCTTCGCGGCGAAAGAACTCGCAACGCGCATCGACGACGCCAAGCCGAAATTGATCTTCTCGGCAAGCTGCGGGCTCGAGCCCGGCCGCTTGGTGCAATACAAGCCGTTGCTCGACGAGGCGATCCGGCTTTCCAGCGCCAAGCCCGGTGCCTGCATCATCCTGCAGCGCCCGCAACAGGCCTGCGAACTGACGGCCGGCCGCGACCACGATTGGGCGAAGCTGCGCACTGATGCGATCGCGTCAAAAAAATCCGCCGCTTGCGTGCCGGTGAAGGCGACCGATCCGCTCTATATCCTCTATACCTCCGGCACGACCGGAAAACCCAAAGGCGTGGTGCGCGACAATGGCGGGCACCTGGTGGCGCTGAAATGGTCGATGTTCAACCTCTATGGCGTCAAGCCCGGCGAAGTCTGGTGGTGCGCCTCCGACATCGGCTGGGTGGTCGGCCACAGCTACATCGTCTATGGCCCACTGTTCCATGGCACCACATCGATCATGTATGAGGGAAAGCCGATCGGCACGCCGGACGCCGGCGCGTTCTGGCGGGTGATCTCCGAACACAAGGCGGTGGCGTTCTTTACCGCGCCTACCGCGTTTCGCGCCATCAAGAAGGAAGACCCGGAAGGAAAATTCATCCGTCAGTACGATCTTTCGCAATTTCGCACGCTGTTTCTCGCCGGCGAGCGCGCCGATCCGCCGACGGTGGAATGGGCCGAGCAGCGATTGAAGGTGCCGGTGATCGACCATTGGTGGCAGACCGAAACCGGCTGGTGCATCGCCGGCAATCCGATGGGTCTCGGCCAGTTGCCGGTCAAGCATGGTTCGCCCACGGTGCCGATGCCGGGCTATCAGGTCGACGTGGTCGATGAAGCGGCCAGGCCGCTGCCCCCCGGCGGCATGGGTTCGATCGTGATCAAGCTGCCGCTGCCGCCGGGTTGCCTGCCGACCTTGTGGGAGCAGGACGAGCGCTGCAAGGAAGCCTATTTCAACGAATTCCCCGGCTATTACAAAACCTCCGATGCAGGCTACAAGGATGAGGACGGCTATCTCTATGTGATGGGCCGCACCGACGACATCATCAACGTCGCCGGCCACCGGCTCTCCACCGGCGGCATGGAAGAGATTCTCGCCTCGCATCCGGATGTCGCCGAATGCGCGGTGCTCGGCATCAAGGATACCGTCAAGGGCGAGGTGCCTTGCGGTTTCCTGGTGCTCAAGGCCGGCGTGACGCGCGGCGCCGCCGAGGTCGAAAAGGATGTGGTGGCGCTGGTGCGGGAAAAGCTCGGACCCGTTGCGGCATTCAAGCTGGCGATCACCGTCGCCCGGTTGCCGAAAACCCGTTCCGGCAAGATCCTGCGCGGCACCATCAAGAAGATCGCCGACGGCGAACCCTGGACGATACCGGCGACCATCGAAGACCCGAAGGTGCTGGACGAGATCGGCGAGGCGCTGAAGCGAAGGACGTGAGGGAGCGAGTGACAGCGTGGAGGCATCAATGCGAGGCCAAAGCAGCGTCTTCTATCAATAAATTGCCTTGTTTTCGATGGATTGCCGGGTCATCTGATGTAAAGACGCGCATCCGCGCTTTTGCCTGGCAACAACGCATTCAGATTTTGATTGGATTTTCATGCGACTGCACCTTACGGCACCTCTGATCGCGCTGCTGTTGGCGGCGCCCTTGCTCGGCGGCTGCCTCGAGCGGGGGAATTCAGTGATGCGCAACGCGGATGGCGATGATGACGACGCCTACTGCCGTGCCAACAATATCAAGCCGGGCTCATCGGAATATATCGCCTGCCGCAAGGATCGCGACGTTCAGCGTTTGAACGCCGAAGCCCGCGCTGACCGCGCCCAGCGCAATCTCGGCGAATACATGCTGAACCATCCGAACACGCCGTAACGGGGCCGCCGACGGGCATCCACGTCTTTACCAGCTTTTGTCAAATCGTTTTCGACGATGTGGCTCATCGAGCCGTTGGGGCCAGGCCAGCGCAAAACGTCAGTCCGAGAATATCGCCAACGGCTTGCTTGAACAGGAACGCCGCTCCCCCAAGCAGCAGCGCAAGTCGAAAAGAGGTTCCTGCCAAAGATGCGCCCTCCGTATCGGCGCACTTGCCATCTTTCTGCAGATCAAGGCAATCCGTAGCGTTACGGGATTGCTACGGTCATTTCGGGGCGCGACGAAATCGCGACCTATGGTGCGCAATTGCGCACCTGAGAATCCATATTCCCTGTCTTTGAGTTGAGCACGAAACTCCGTCATTACTAACATCACCACAGGGCGTATGGATTCCGGGCACGCGCTACGCACGTCCCGGAATGACGCTTTCTTTCGTCAATCGCAATTGTACTTGTCGTTTGCGACAAACCAGCGCGCCGCCGGGCAAATCACCTAAAACCTGTCCAGCCCTCAGCCAAAAATTTTCAGCTTTCGTTTCGAGGCAAATCAGCGGCCTATGTCGGCCGTCCTGTTCCACAACAGGGCGGCTCGCGATCGTCACGAAACGCGGGGCGGGATGCGATGGACGCAGGCAGCACGTTGACGAGCGGTGCTGATGCGGACGGCGAAGTCGTGTGGTCCGGATGCCTCGACGCTGGCGTCAAGTTCTTAAGAAAGCTAACGCTTTTCAGGGATGACGGTGGCAAGAAAAGCCCGATCACCGCGGAGAGCTCGAAGGAAACCGTTAAAGCCATTGTGTGGGAATGCCGGGTGTTTTCCCGGTGTGATCGTGGTGACTACCTCGCGTGCTTTCTACACTGCACGCAGGACTGCGGGCGCTCCGGGCGCCCGGCATTCCCTGCACCCTCAGTTTTTTGGGCCGGATGAATTTTGCAAGCTCGGGCAGAAGGTGTCGCGGGAAGGCGAAGGTGCGTGTCAATTCTCCCTCCCCCCTTGCGGGGCAGGGTTATCGCATTTGGGCAAGGAGGCTGAGTAGGAAGTCGTCGTTCCAGCCGGCATGCTTGATTTTGCGTCGGATTGAGACCTTGTGCGGGTGGGATCGGAGCAGATTGAGTGCCAACTTGCGCAGAATGGCGAGATTCTGGGG
>JAGXAJ010000151.1 GCA_018971625.1 Pseudomonadota bacterium | reverse complement strand
CCCGGCGGCGACCAGCCCAAGGTGGTGTTCTGCACCACCGAAAACGACGTTGCCCACATCGCACGCGCGCTGCATGCCGGGGCCAACGAGTACATCATGAAGCCGTTCGACAAGGATATCGTCACCGCAAAATTCCAGGAAGTCGGCCTTCTCTGATCTTGCGTCGCCCTGAAACCGACGGCTGAACGACCTTCGGCGTTGTCGTTCCAGCTGTGTCGCTTGAGCCGGGTCCGGTGAGTTGAGTAATGAGTATTGCGTTAGCTAGTACATCGACCCCGACATCGACGCGGCATGAGCCGCTACGGGTGATGGTGGTCGACGACTCCGTCGTCATCCGCGGATTGATCTCCCGCTGGATTGGCGCTCAGCCGGATATGGTTGTGGCAGCCTCGCTGCGCACCGGCCTTGACGCCGTCAACCAGGTCGATCGCATCGATCCGGATGTCGCCGTGCTCGATATTGAAATGCCTGAACTCGATGGCATTTCCGCGCTGCCCCGGCTGCTGGCCAAGAAGCGCAACCTCATCATCATCATGGCCTCGACGCTGACCCGCCGTAATGCGGAGATCAGCCTGAAAGCGCTGTCGCTCGGCGCGTCGGACTATATTCCGAAGCCGGAAAGCACCCGCGACCACGCCACCGCTGAAACCTTCCACCACGATTTGATCCAGAAAATCCGCACGCTCGGCGCCAAGGTCCGTCGTGCCGCGCCGGCGCACTCCGGCTTTCCGCAAGCATCAAACCTTGAGCGGGCGCATGAACCCTCGGTTCGTCCGCCCGCGCCGGTCGCGCAACATCAACTGCAGCTCCGCCCGTTCAGCCCGCAGGCGCCGCGTGTGCTGTTGATCGGCTCGTCGACCGGCGGTCCGCAGGCGCTGATGGCCGTGGTTGCCAACATCGGCCCGGTGATTGACCGTTTCCCGGTACTGATCACCCAGCATATGCCGCCCACCTTCACGACCATTCTCGCCGAGCATCTGGCGCGCACCAGCCGCAGGCCGGCGCACGAGGCGATCGATGGCGAGATCATCAAGCCGGGTACGATCTATCTCGCGCCAGGAGGACGCCATATGCGCGTCAGTCGCCGTGGGGCCGATGCTGTGATCGCGCTCGATGACGGCGCGCCGGTCAATTTCTGCAAGCCCGCGGTCGATCCGCTGTTCATTTCCGCGATCGACATGTGGCAGGGCGGCGTCATGGCCGTGGTGCTGACGGGCATGGGCTCCGACGGCATGCGCGGCGGCAAGGATATCGTAGCCGCCGGCGGCAGCGTGATAGCTCAGGACGAAGCGACCAGCGTGGTGTGGGGCATGCCGGGTGCGGCCGCCAATGCTGGCATCTGCGCCGCCGTTCTGCCGCTCAATCAGATCGCGCCGAAACTGGTTCGCTTGTTCGCGGGAGACCGTTCGTGACACCGTTAGACTACGATTATTTGCGCAAGCTGCTGAAAGAGCGCTCCGGCCTCGATCTTTCGGCGGACAAGCAATATTTGCTCGAAAGCCGGTTGATTCCGCTGGCACGTAAGGCTGGCGTGCCCGGGCTGCCCGAACTGGTCCAGAAGCTGAAGGGCGGAGCCGAGCCGTTGATCGCCGAGGTGGTCGAGGCGATGACCACCAACGAGACGTTCTTCTTCCGCGACAAGGTCCCGTTCGATCATTTCAAAGGGACGATCATGCCGGCAATGTTGCAGGCGCGTGCCGCCCGCCGCAGCCTGCGGATATGGTGCGCGGCCGCCTCCACCGGCCAGGAGCCGTACTCGATCGCGATGTGCCTGAAGGAGCTCGGTGCGGCGCTGACCGGATGGCGCGTCGAGATCATCGCGACCGACCTGTCGCAAGGCGTCCTGGAAAAATCCAGGGCCGGTCTGTTCAGCCAGTTTGAGGTTCAGCGTGGCTTGCCGATCCAGTTGCTCGTCAAGCATTTCACGCAAATCGGCGAACTGTGGCAGCTCAATGCTGATGTCCGCGCCATGGTGCAGTTCCGGCAGCTCAATTTGCTGCAGGATTTTTCTCACCTCGGCGTGTTCGACATCATCTTCTGCCGCAACGTGCTGATCTATTTCGACCAGGACACCAAGACCAACGTTTTTAGCCGCCTTGCCAAAGTGATCGAGCCCGACGGCTTCTTGATGCTGGGCGCAGCCGAAACCGTGGTCGGATTGACCGAGGCGTTCAAGCCCTATCCGGAACGGCGCGGACTCTACATCCCGAATGTCGCCCAAGCGGCGCGCGGGGCGCAGCCCGCGCTGAAGGCGGTTGCGTCGCGCTGAGCCGGGCGTTCGGGGCACCCCTCACAGGATTGCGTGCGGCAGGAACCGCGACCGTGTGGCCGGTGATCGAATTCTCATCCTCGCGGATCGACAGCCCGCAAGGTGTGTGTCGACAAGCCAGGCGCCGAGCACGGGATATTGACCGGAAAAATCAGGTAGCGGCGCGAAAGCCTGGCGAATAAATCCTTCGCTGCCATAGGGCCCCAAGACCTTCATCAGGATGTGCAGGAAGCTCAGGCACCTTTACCAGGCCTTACAGGCCGCAAACGACGGCAAGGCCGAGCGCTTCATCCAGACCGCGCCGCGTGAGTGGGCCTATGCTCGTGCCTAATGACACTTCAGACCAGCGCGCCGAAGACCTGCCGATCTGGCTTCATCACTACAACTGGCATCGCCCGCATGGCAGCCTGCAGGCCAGACTACCATCAGCCGCCTTGGCCTGCCGGAGGACGATCGGTGGAGATTCCACAGCTAATTTAGCCACGCCGCCCGGCCAAGTTGCCGTCAATGGTCGCACACCCCCCTGTGTCGGCGCACAGCGCTTGGGCGTTCAATCCCCCAAAAAAAATCCCGCCATTCGCGGCGGGATCTGGTCGGATGTGGGAGCCTTGGAAGCAATCCCGCGGCTCACGGCAAACGCTTGTCAGGCTGGAATGCGCTCGTCGTGCTCGTGCGGCTCGCGCAACACGTAGCCGCGGCCCCAGACCGTTTCGATGAAGTTGCGGCCTTCCGAGGCGTTGGCGAGTTTCTTGCGCAGCTTGCAGATGAAGACGTCGATGATTTTCAATTCCGGCTCGTCCATGCCGCCATAGAGATGATTGAGGAACATCTCCTTGGTGAGCGTGGTACCCTTGCGGAGCGAGAGCAGCTCCAGCATCTGGTATTCCTTGCCGGTGAGATGCACGCGCTGGCCGCCGACCTCGACCGTCTTGGTGTCGAGATTGACTACGAGATCGCCAGTCTGGATCACCGACTGGGCATGACCCTTGGAACGGCGCACGATCGCATGGATCCGGGCGACCAGTTCGTCTTTGTGGAAGGGTTTGGTCATATAGTCGTCGGCTCCGACGCCGAGGCCCTTGACCTTGTCCTCGATACCGGCGAGGCCGGAGAGGATCAGAATGGGTGTCTTGATCTTGGAGACCCGGAGCTGCTTGAGCACGTCATAACCGGACATGTCGGGCAGGTTGAGGTCGAGGAGAATAATGTCGTAATCGTATAATTTACCGAGATCGACGCCTTCTTCCCCGAGATCGGTCGTATAGACGTTAAAACTCTCGGATTTGAGCATCAATTCGATCGACTGCGCGACGGCGCTGTCATCTTCTATCAGCAATACGCGCATGCCAGTCCCCTATAGTAGCCGCCCCGGGCGTCAGGTCGGCCGCACTTGCGGCACTCAAAACGCCTTTGAACAACTGATTCGGATCCTGACGACATATGG
>JAGXAJ010000150.1 GCA_018971625.1 Pseudomonadota bacterium | reverse complement strand
AAGATCCCAGCGACACCGGCAAGTCCCGCGATGATAGGTCCCGCGACTAGAGCGATCATGAATGAGGCTCCGATGGTGATACCAACCATCGCCATCGCCTTGGTCCGGCTTTCTTCTGAGGTAAGGTCTGCCACCAGCGCTAGGATGACTGAGCCTACCGCACCTGCGCCTTGCAGCGCCCGTCCGACAATCATGCCGTCGATTGAGTTTGAGACCGCTGCGATCGCACTACCGATGCCGAACGCCGCGAGCCCCAGCACAATCATGATCTTGCGGCCGATCTTATCGGATAGAACACCGAAGGGTATCTGCAGCAGTCCCTGGCTCAGGCCGTAAATGCCGAGCGCCAGCCCAATTTTAGAGGCTGTTGCCCCTGTAAGGTCGCGCGCATAAGCAGCAAATACCGGATAGATCATGAATAGGCCGAGAAGCCTTACCGAAAAAACGGCTGCAAGCGAGGCAGCTGCACGAAATTCCCGTTTATCCATGTTGTCCGTTCGCGAAGAGTATATTGTGGAGTTTTAAAGCACGAAACGGCGATCGCCTCCGGCGCCAATCTTGATCGGTGCAGCTGTGGCGCCTGAACCAAGTGACCGGCGTCGAGCCACATGATCGTAGGCGAGCTTGCCGGCCAACACAAACGAGAGTCGCAGTCATCAAAAGACGCAGCGATCATTTCATGCCGGACGAGGAGGCAACTACTCAGCAGGATGCAAGGAGCGATTCGGCGAGCAATCATCCGATGTGCCAGTCGACTTTCATCGGCCATTACCGGCGCCCATGGCCAGGACGGGCGGCGACTGCGCGCAGTTCGGCAAACCCGATTGATGCTGGAAAATCCGGTCCGGGCGGAGGGCCCTATTCTTTGGCAGCATTGGCTGCTGTAAGGCGCACATAAAAGTTCCGGGCTCTCTCAAATTCACCAAGCCGCAAATCGCTGGATAGTTAGAGAGAGGAGATTGTCGGCCAGAGCCGCGTTGCTGATCGGTACCGGCTCCCTAGAGCGTTGCCAGCCAAATCACGCTGTTTACCATCACTAGAACGCCAAGCATAGCTCTGCTTCAGACGTAGCTTGACTCCAATTCAGGTGCAATAACAACTAAAGCCGCAATGCGCAACAAGATATGATGCGGGCCGTAAATTCCTGCCGCCTAGCAGAGGTGCGGACGAATGTGGGCAACGATCGTTACCAAAGGCGGACCCGCTCGCCACTCCGAACCTTTTCCGAGGGCACGTGACCGCCCGGTCGCACCAATTAATCGCTTTTACAACCCATTCTCTAAATAGAGGTTCCAGAGAGAGCAACGCGAGCACAGCCTTTCAGCGGCGCATTCGAGTCACTGGGGCACTTCCCGGCTTCATCCAAATCCGGCTCGTAAACTGACCGATGACCGACGGGTCAACGCGTTAAGTGTTAAGGAAAAACACCGCCGTGACATACGGCTGTCTCTCGCGGGCACCTTCCGAAACGAGCAAGAGCCTGTTACGCATGAGTAGGCGGCATGATGTAAATGACTACACCATTGAGTTCTAGGAACATCAAAGCAATCGCTAGCCGCAAGGTGCTCCCGGAGCGAAGGGTAAGCCTTCTGGTCCTTTGTGGGCTTGCTCTGGTGATTGGCGTGATGACCGGGCTGGGCGCGGTTGTATTCCGCGCGCTGATCGGTTTGGTGCATAACCTGTCTTACAACGGCAGGCTAAGCTTCGTTTATAACGCGAACATCAGCGAAGGACCCAGCCGGTTTGGTGATCTTGTTCTGCTGTCTCCGATCATTGGAGGCTTGCTGGTCGTGTTTCTCGTCAGACGTTTTGCCCCGGAGGCAAAGGGCCATGGCGTTCCCGAAGTGATGGACGCGATCTTCTATAAGCGCGGCACTATCCGCGGAACCGTGGCCGTGATCAAGGCCCTGGCGTCGGCCATATCGATCGGCAGCGGTGCCGCCGTCGGGCGGGAAGGACCGATCATCCAGATAGGTTCGGCACTCGGCTCAGCCTTTTCTCAATTCATCCGCCTCTCGACTTGGCAGAAGATCACGCTGTTGTCCGCGGGCGCCGGCGCCGGAATTGCCGCAACGTTCAATACGCCGCTCGGCGGAGTGCTGTTTGCTCTCGAGATTCTTCTGCCGGAAGTCTCGAACCGTACGTTCCTTCCCGTCGTCGTCGCCACGGGCGCTGCGACAACAATCGGACGAATCCTGATCGGCCCCGATCCGGCCTTTGCAGTGCCTGATATTCAATTCCCCCTGGTTGAGTCGTTCAACCTGCAAGAGGTAATCGCGTTCGTCCTGCTTGGACTAGTTTGCGGCTTGGCGGCCTGGGCGTTCATCAGGATGCTCGTGTTCATGGAAGATGGATTCCCGAGGCTATCCAAAAATGAGTACGTCCAGAACGTGATCGGCATGGCGGCGATCGGCCTGATGATGGTCGTGCTCGCTCGTACGTTTGGTCATACCTACATCGATGGGGTTGGCTATTCGGTCATTCAGGATATCCTCGATCACAAAATGACGGGAGCGGGCCTTCTCGCATTGCTGTTTGCGCTGAAGCTGCTGGCCACGACGGTCAGCCTTGGCTGCGGGGCTTCCGGCGGGATCTTCTCACCCTCGCTTTATCTCGGCGCCACGCTAGGGGCCGCCTTTGCGGCCGCAACCAGTTCGGTTCTGCCGCATTCCGGTCTGACGCCATCCTCGGCTGCCATCGTCGGCATGGCCGCGATGGTCGGGGCAGGTACAGGCGGCGTGATGACAGCCATCGTCATGGTATTCGAAATGACGCGCGACTACGCGATCATCGTGCCGGTCATCGTCGCGGTCGCGCTGGCAGCGGGCATGAGGCGCGCGCTGGTCAATGAAACAATCTATACCGTCAAGCTGCGTCATCGCGGCCACCGTATCCCGAAGGAGCGGCATACCAATCTTTACCTGGTGAAGCAGGCTCAGGATATCATGGAGCGTCGCTTTGTCATCGCGAGGGCGGGCACGACGCTCAAACAAGCGATGGTCACGGAAGACATCGACGATGCGCGTCCCATCGTGGTCGAGCGGAATGGCCGGATCGTGGGCCTCATCCCGCCACGTTCAGGTGTATGGGTTCAATCTCAAATCAACCCCGATGTTCCCATTGAACGCTTCGCCGAAAGGCGGCTCGTCATTTGCCGAGACCAAGATCTTTTGAGCTTGGTGTTAGCGCGGTTGAAGCGCCACCGGGCCGGTGCAGCGATTGTTTTTCGCGGCAGCGTCCGCCCGCGTGTAAGCGATATCGTCGGCATCGTCACCAAGCGGGTGATCGCCGACGCGGTCATCGACAGTTACGAGGATTGATCCAGGCAGGCGTTTGTAGGCTGGCACAGAGTATCTGTCAGTATTGTGGCACCGATGCCGACCCTTTTGCCCCCGCCTCCGATTCCTCACCAACCTTCTGCAAATAGGCAATAAGATCATGGCGAGACGGTGCATCGAGCACCCGAACCGGCATTCGTGCTCCCGGAATGAATTTCTTAGGATCGGCCAGCCAGGCGTCCAGTCTGTCTGTCGTCCAGGTGAGGTGCGCGTTTTTCAGTGCCGGCGAATAATCATAGCCGGCAGCAGAGCCGGTTGCGCGGCCGACCACTCCGCCCAGCATGGGTCCAGCCATGTTCTTGTCAAGCGCGTGGCAGGAGTTACAGCGCTGGGTGAAGAGCTGCTGGCCATGGATGGCATCCGGCGCGGCATTGGCGAGGAAGCGCGACAGATTCTTTGCCTCATC
>JAGXAJ010000013.1 GCA_018971625.1 Pseudomonadota bacterium | reverse complement strand
AGACGCGCCAGCATGCCGGAAAAGTTCCTAGCCGAGGCCTACCTTCTTGAAGGCCCGGCTGATCCAGGACCCCTGATTCTCGCTCGGCTCGAGACCGCCCGACTTTACAAGATTATAGGCGTCCTTGTACCAGCGGCTGTCAGGAAAATTATGCCCGAGCACGGCTGCGGCGGTCTGCGCCTCGCCGACGATGCCGATCGCCATGTAGGCTTCTGTCAGACGCTCCAATGCTTCCTCGACATGCCGCGTGGTCTGATATTGGGTCACCACGGTCTTGAAACGATTGATGGCAGCGGTGTAGTCGTGCTTTTCCATGTAGTAGCGGCCGACGACCATTTCCTTGCCTGCAAGCTGGTCGCGAGCGCCCTCAAGCTTCGCCTTGGCGCTCACGGCGTATTCCGAGGCCGGATATTTACGGATCACCTCCTCGAGCGCGGCGATCGCCTTCTCGGTGCGAGCCTGGTCGCGCGACGTATCGGGGATCTGGTCGTATTGCGACGACGCGATCAGGAATTGCGCATAGGCGGCATCGGGACTTCCCGGGTGAAGCGTCACGTAGCGGGTCGCCGAGCCGATGCAATTGTCGTAGTCGCCGGCGCTGTAATAGGCATAGGCGGACATCAGCAGCGCCTTGCGCGCCCACTCGGAATACGGATGCTGGCGATCGACCTCCTCGAACTTCTTCGAGGCCGCCTTCGGATCGCTCTTTTTGTTCATCAGGTACAAGCCCTCGTTGTAGAGCTTGTCCGCGGGCTCTTCGACGAAAGTGTCGTCCTTGGCCATGAACTTGTCCCACAACGCGCCGGTTCCGCATCCGCTCAGGGGGATAGCGAGAAGGGTCAGGCTCGCAGCCAGCCGCAGTTGGCGCCAATGGGCGTCCGAGCGAATGGATAAGGTGCGCAATTTGAGCGTCATACGCGGTGCCGACATAGATTTAAAAACCCGATGCCTGTAATGCGGTGCCCGCTGCCCGCCGCACCCATAAGCGCCGCGGCGCGTTGCCATGCAACCGCGAGCCTGTGTAGCCGAAAAAGGTCCGGCAACCAACCGGATAGGAAGTTATTTCGCCCGGATTAAGGCGGCCAGGATCCTATTGCTGATGCTGTACTTGCCGGCCCCGAATGGCCGAAGGCTGTCGGCATGTTGCAGAGGCACCAAGATACTCTTGGAGTTCCGAAAACGGCAAGGATCCGCGTCAGAAACGGACGATCAGGACACGTCCGGACCATAGGCCGGGGCGATCATGCCGCCCACCATACCGCTGCCGACTTCGGCGTAGCCGCGCCGCGGGCGAACCGCATCCGATTCCAGCACGCGCCAAGCGGTACGATCGGCTAGCAGGGCTTTCAGCACCGCGTGATTGAGCTTGTGGCCGCCGCGCACCGACCGATATGCGCCCAGCAGCGGCAGACCGGCCAGCGCAAGATCGCCGATCACGTCAAGGATTTTGTGGCGCGCACATTCGTCGGCATAACGCAGCCCTTCGGCATTGAGCAGCCGCTCCTCGTCGAATACCACCGTATTCTCGAACGAGGCGCCAAGCGCAAATCCGGCGTCCCAGAGGCCGGCGACATCGTTCATGCAGCCGAAGGTACGGGCGCGGGCGATCTCCCGACGGAACCGCTCGGGGCTGAGATCGAGCATGTAGCTCTGCTGACCGATGACGGGATTGGTGAAGTCGATTTCGACTTCGGCGCGGAAACCGCCGGTGTGGGGGCGCAATTCACCGAAGGAATCGCCGAGCGCGACCTGCACCGGCTTGACGACTTGAATGAAGCGGCGCGCTGCGGATTGGGTAAGAATGCCGGCTTGGTCGATCGCCGCGACGAAGGGGGCGGCACTACCATCCATGATCGGAACTTCAGGACCGTCGATCTCGATGGTGGCATTATCGACGCCCATGCCGCGCAAGGCTGCGAGCACATGCTCAGACGTCGAAACCAGCGGGCCATTTCTGTCGCCAAGCACGGTCGCAAATTCGGTTGCGATGACGGATTCAGCCACCGCCTGCACTTCGCGACCCGAACCATCCAGTCCGGCACGGACAAAAATAAAACCTGCATCGATTGGTGCAGGCCCGAGCGTCAGGCTTACGGCTAAACCGGAATGAACGCCGACGCCCGTCACGGTGGCTTGCGATCGAAGCGTCGTCTGCCGGCTAAATTTCATTCCAAACCGCCCACTACCGACTTACCTAAAAACCGAGCGGTTCGCTACGGCCGCTGATTCGGTTTTAAGGTATCCCCAAGTCACGGCGGACCATAGTCACTGCCCCAAAGAGCTCCAACTCACGGTTTTTTACCGATTGTTACCCAACCTCTGCCGCAATCACGCCAAGGCTTAACCAAATTCGGAGCCGGCCGAGGCGGCCGGGAACTCCGCTATTTCACCTCAAAATACATAATTAATCATTTAATATCAGATGCTTGGCTAGTCAGCCTGGAATTCATCGTGCAACAAAGAAAAAGGCTCCGACAGATCCGCCGGAGCCTTCGGTTGGGTCGCAATTGTAACAATTCTCAATTGCTCTGCCGACGTAGAAAAGCGGGGATATCTAGGTGGTCGTCGCCTTGGGGTGGCGGCGCAACAGGCGCTGGACGCCCATGGCTGTCCAAACCCTGCGGTGCGGGCCGCCGAGCATACTCCGATACCGGCTCATGAGTCGCCATTTGCTGGGCAATCGTTCGTTGCGGCTTTCGCTCCGGCAGCGGAGGCATCGGCGCCATCGCTGGCCCCGAGGCGCGGGCCGCGATCGGCGGCTCCTTTTCTTCGTCGCGTCGGCCGAGGCC
Source organism: Pseudomonadota bacterium (assembly GCA_018971625.1). GTDB lineage: Bacteria > Pseudomonadota > Alphaproteobacteria > Rhizobiales > Xanthobacteraceae > Bradyrhizobium. Next base: position 62,673 of record JAGXAJ010000013.1, on the reverse strand, counting down.
GACATTGGCCAGCCGCTGCAGCAGCGACATTCGGGTCTTCTGCGGATGCTCTTCGTCGGTCTCGCCCCTCGCCTGCCGGATTTCATTTTGCGCCGGCATCGGCAAATCCTCAAAGTTTGGCATTCTCGGCGCGCGTGGCGGCGCGCGTTCGGCGGCCTGAGGAATAAAAGTTTCGGGCGTCGCGACCTCACGGACCTCGCCTTTCGCGGCATCCTGATCCGGGAACAGTGTCGGCTTCTGAGCGATAGGGCGAACCGTGACATCACCATAGGATGCGGGCTGCAGCGGCGCTGAAGCCGCCGGTTGTTGCGGCGCTTCAGGGGAAACCGCGGCAGCGATAGCAGCAAAGGCCGCACGCTCGACGCTGCCGTTCTGGCGAGGCTGTGCGGGCGCGGGGGCCGGCGCTTGCGCAGGGGGAACAGCCTGCGCCGATATCGTCGTTTCGAGCTTCTGGGCACGTTCAGCGAGCCGCGCGTTGTCGGCCCGGAGCCGAGCAGTCAGATCGGCGAGGCGAGAGTCCGGTGAAGCGGTCGATGCCACCGCGTTGGTCGCGGTGGCGGCCGGCGCATTGGCGTTACGCGAGATTAGCGCCTGCTCAATGCCGGTTGCAACGACGGAGACGCGGATAATGCCATCGAGAGCTTCGTCGAAGGTGGCACCGACGATGATGTTGGCGTCCTGGTCGACCTCTTCGCGGATGCGGGTCGCAGCTTCGTCGACCTCGAACAGCGTCAGGTCCTTGCCGCCGGTGATCGAGATCAGGAGGCCGCGAGCGCCCTTCATCGAGGAATCGTCGATCAGCGGGTTAGCGATCGCGGCCTCGGCCGCCGTCAAAGCTCGCTTGTCGCCGGAGGCTTCGCCGGTGCCCATCATCGCCTTGCCCATTTCGCGCATTACGGCGCGGACGTCGGCGAAGTCGAGATTGATCAGGCCTTCCTTGACCATCAGGTCGGTGATGCAGGCGACGCCGGAATAAAGCACCTGGTCGGCCATCGCGAAGGCGTCGGCGAAAGTGGTCTTTTCATTGGCAACCCGGAACAGATTCTGGTTCGGGATGATCAGCAGCGTGTCAACCACCTTGTGCAGCTCCGCGATGCCAGACTCAGCCGTGCGCATCCGGCGTTGGCCTTCGAAGTGGAACGGCTTGGTGACGACGCCGACCGTGAGGATGCCCATGTCCCGAGCGGTCTTGGCGATGACCGGAGCAGCACCGGTGCCGGTGCCGCCGCCCATGCCCGCGGTGACGAACACCATATTGGCGCCCGTAAGATGATCGCGAAGCTCGTCGATCACTTCCTGCGCGGCGGCGGCGCCGACGTCAGGCTGCGATCCGGCGCCGAGGCCCTGGGTCACCTGCGTGCCCATTTGCACGATGCGCTGCGCCTTTGACATCGTAAGCGCCTGCGCGTCGGTGTTGGCGACGACAAAATCCACCCCCTGCAGCCCGGCGGTGATCATGTTGTTGACGGCGTTGCCACCGGCACCGCCTACGCCAAACACGGTAATCCGCGGCTTCAGCTCGCGAATATCAGGGACGTTGAGATTGATGGTCATGGGTGCCTCTCGATTACGCGCGCGTTTCGCCTCGGCCGACGGCCGCGGGATTTGGTGAAATTCCAGGGAACTTGCACAGGATACGGAAAAGACTCATCAGAAACCCTCCCGAAGCCATCGTCCGACCTTTCCGAAATAGCCGTCAGTTCCGGTCTTGAGTTGCCGCGTATGCCGCGGTTCGACGTGCTCAAGATGAGCGTATTGCGGGTAAACCAGTAGGCCCGAGGGGACCGCGAACGACGCGCTCTTCGCTTCATTGGGCAGCCGGCCGAAGCCGAGCGGACGGCCGATCCGCACCGGACGGCCGAGGATCCGGGTCGCAAGTTCGAGGGTGCCGGTCAGCTGCGAGGCGCCACCGCTGAGGACGACACGCGCTTTTGGTTCTGCCGCAAAGGGCGAATCCGCCAAGCGGTCCCGGACCATTTCAAAAATCTCCTCGGCACGGTGCCGAACGATGTTGGCGATCGTGGCGCGGGACACGATCTGCGGAACATCGCGTTCGTTGTCGCCGGCCGTCGGCACGGACATCAACTCGCGCGCGTCAGATCCACCGGTCAGGACGGTGCCATATAACGTCTTGATTCGCTCGGCATCCGCAATGCATGCGGAAAGGCCGCGCGCCATATCCATAGTGATGTGCTGGCCGCCGATCGCAAATCCGCTGGCATGCACGAAACGGCCGCCAGAATAGATCGCGATCGTGGTGGTGCCCGCTCCCATCTCAACCACGGCAGCGCCGATATCGGCCTCGTCGTCAGTCAGCACCGACAGGCCCGATACATAGGGACCGGCGGCCATGGCCTCTACATTGAGGTGGCAGCGCTCGACCACCAGCATCAGGTTGTTGGCGACGGTGGCGTCCGCGGTCACGACGTTCATGTCGACGCCGAACTGCCGCGCCACCATGCCGCGTGGATCACGGATACCCTTGACGCCGTCGAGGGTGTAGCCGACCGGCAGCGCATGCAGCACGGTGCGGCCATAGCCGGTGGCGTGACGCATGCCCGTAGACGTAATGCGGCTGACGTCGGCTGCGGTAACTGCGCCGCCCTTGATCTCGGCCGCGGCCTCGATCAACTGGCCCTGCAGCCGCCCTGCCGAGATCGACAACAGAACCGATTCAACCCTGACCTTGGCCATCCGCTCGGCCACAGCGACCGCCTGGCGAACCGCCTGTTCGCATTCGGCCAGATCGACCACCGCACCGGATTTGACGCCGCGCGACTGGATTTGGCTGTAGCCGATCAACTCGACCGCATGGCTGCGCCCGCGCAGCGCCTCGTTCGGCGGGCACGGCTTCAGCCGCGCGATCATGCAGGCTATCTTGCTGGTGCCAATGTCGAGCGAAGCCACCAGCGCGGTGCGCTTCTGCGATACCGGGCGCGTCTTCGGTGTCTGATTGCGGTCAAGGCCGGTCATGCGTCACCGGCTTTCTTCTTCGGCTTCTTGTCCTTGAGCAGATCTTCGCGGGCCTTGGCAGCATCGTCGGACAATTGCACGACCAGTCGGTCTGGCAGGCGCATGTCGACCGCGACGATGTCGCGTGAGAATAGTTTATCTTCCTGGTCGAGCTTGCTCAGCGCCGCCAGCGCCTTGCCGACGTCGTTTTCCGGCAGCCGGACATCTAGGCCGTCCTTGAGCCGCAGGTTCCAGCGCCGTTCGCCGACGAAGATCGCCGCCTTGGTCACCGAGCGCACCTGCGGATAGCGATCGAGCAGCGCCAAAAAGTCCTTCGCGCGGGTTTCTGCCCCCTTGCCGACCACCAGCGGCAGCGAGGTGAAGCGCCGCCTCACATATGGTTCAAGCACCGCGCCGTCATCGGCGATCACCGATAAATGGCCGTCGCGCTGCCACAGCGCAAACGCCGAGCGCTCGACGATATTGATCTGCAGCCGGCCGGGATAGAGCTTCAGCACCGTCGCATCGCCGATCCATGGATTGGCTTTCAGCTTGTCGCGGACCTTTTCGGCGTCGAGAAACAACAGCGACGAGCGGCCATTGACGCCGCCGATCGCGAGCACTTCGTCCTGAGTCAGCTGCTTGCGACCGTTGATCGCAACGGTTGTGATGCGAAACCCCACGGAATTCGCCAACGCGTTGCGCGCATCGCTCAGTGCCGCGGTCAGCTCCTCGACGTGACCGCCCCTGACGACGCCGAAGCCCGCGCTGCTGAGCAGGATCAGCACCGTGGCGGCAGCGCCGGCACGCCTCGGCACGTATCGCTCGATCATCGAGATCAGACGCGGCGCGGGATCGCGCTCGAAACGCGGCCTGCCAACCGGCTTGGCAACTGGACGGCGCGAGGCGAACCACTCGCGCAGCAACACAGCCGCGCCAATGGCGGCCGCTTTCAGGTCAGCTTGGGGCCCCGGCGATCTCAGCGATCGAGCGAGGCGGCCTGCACCATCCATTGCACGAGCCCGTCAAATATTGTGCCCGCAAAAAGTCTCGCGGGTTCCGCCGCCGATGACATCTCGGTCGTGCCGGGGGCATCGACCTCCGGAAAAAGAGGTCCGTTCCCTCGATGCGGTCGTCGAAGCGGAAATCCGCAACAGCTCGCGCCCCGGCAGCCAAGCGCCACATGCGCCGCCGGCGTTAACCTTCGGGCTTACTGGTAAACAAAAGGTAAAATCGCTGCGAACAGGGCGCGTTTTGATCTGCCCTGTGAGGTATTTGCCCGATATTCCCGCAATTTTACCCGTTTCCACAGGCCGGGTTCCGGGTCCTTTTCCTAGGGTCTGCCCGGAATGCCGTTTAAGACCTGTGGCGGGCCGCCAGGGCGATCTGGCCCTGTAGAAAATCGGCGAATTCGATGCCCTCCACCGTGAGCGCTTTCGGGTACAGCGAAGCCTTGGTCAGGCCCGGCAGCGTATTGGTTTCAAGATAGATCGGCCCGGTTTTCGAGATGATGAAGTCGGTGCGGGAATAGCCGCGGCACGACAGCGCGTGGTGCACCTTCAGCGACTGCTCCATGATTTGCGCCGATATTTCCCGCGTAAACCGCCCCGGGCAAATTTCCTGGGTGGTCTTGGCAAGATACTTGGCTCGGTAGTCGAAGCCGAACCCGCCATCGGCCGGAACGATCTCGATCGGCGGCAGTGCAATCACCGAGCCATCGGGCTTTTCGAGCACGCCGCAGGTCGCTTCCGCGCCTGAAATAAGCGGTTCGATGAGATAGTCTTCGGTCTTGGCCGCGCCGCGGACCGCGGCGATATCCTGCGATGAATTGACGAAAATCAGGCCGTAGCTCGAGCCGTCCCTGGACGGCTTCGCGATCAGTCTGCCATGCTCGGCGAATGCTGCTTCGATGTCATCGAGCGCCACCCCGATCGGCACCTTAAGGCCAGCAATCGCGGCAAAGCGCTTGGCGGCCACCTTGTCGAATGCAAGATACGACGATGCCGAACCCGAGCCGGTGAAGGGAACGCCGCGCATTTCGCACATCGCCTGCAGTTCGCCGTTCTCCGCCATCCCGCCATGCAGGCCGAGAACGAGCAACCGCTCCTCGACTTGGGCCTGGTCCAGCGCGCGCTCGATGCCGCCAAGGCTCGGCGTACCCGGCTTGAACGGATCCTCAAAGGGACGCGAATGCGCGAGCAACACTTCGGAGCTTGTCTCATGTACGGAATCATCGACGTCCCAGAACCAGAGATCGGCATCCGGCAGGGCCGAATGCAGCGCCTGGGCGCTCGCAACCGAAACCAGGCGCTCCTTGTTGGTGCCGCCAAAGAGAATGGTAATCCGCATCACGATCGCTCAATTCCAGTCACTTGATACCAAGCCGCTTGATTTCCCAGTGTAACTCGATTCCCGAACTTTGCCTGACCCGCTCGCGCACTGTTTCCCCCAATGTCTCAATGTCATGGCCGGTGGCGTTGCCAGTATTGATCAGGAAGTTGCAGTGCATTTCCGACACCTGCGCGCCACCGACGCGCAAGCCGCGGCAGCCGGCGGCATCGATCAGTTTCCAGGCGCTATTGCCGGGCGGATTCTTGAAAGTGGAGCCGCCGGTTTTTTCCCGGATCGGCTGGGCGCTCTCGCGATGGGTTTGCACCTCGTTCATGCGCGCGCGGATCGCTTCCGGCGCGGCGACGACCCCGCGAAACCGGGCGGACGTAAAGATGATCGAAGGATCGATGCCGCTGTTGCGATAAACGAATTTCATGTCGACATTGCCGAAGCGATGCTTCGTGCCATCGCGGCCGATGCCGACCGCATCGATCAGCACGTCTTTGGTCTCGCGACCATTGGCGCCGGCATTCATGCGCAACGCACCACCAATGGTGCCGGGGATGCCGAAGAAGAATTCAAGTCCGGCGAGATTGGCGGCAGCCGCCGTCTCCGCGACGCGCTTGTCGAGCGCGGCGGTACCGGCGCTGACGACATCGCCTTCGGCGCTGGTTTCGCCGAAAGCACGCGGGCTGAGCCGGATCACCACGCCCGGCATGCCGCCGTCGCGGACGATCAGGTTGGAGCCGACGCCGATGACGTAGACGGGCAGTTCCTTTGGAAGAGCTTTGAGGAAATAGCCAAGGTCGTCTTCGTCCGACGGCGTGAACAGCACCTGGGCAGGACCGCCAACGCGAAACCAGGTCAGTTCGGCGAGCGACTGGTTGGCAAGCAGTCGCCCGCGCAATTCCGGCATCGCGGCCTTGAGATCGGATGTGATGTCGGGGAAGGTCAATGAAATCCCCGTAGCTCGTCATGGCCGGGCATAGCCGTCGAAGGACGGCGTCGCTTCCGCTCGCCTATGTCCCGGCCATCCACGTCTTGCAGAATTCTCGTATGGCAGGTGGATGGGTTTACATTCTGACCAATCGCCCGAACGGCATCCTGTATGTCGGCGTGACGAGCGATCTCGTCCGACGCATTTTCGAGCATCATTCTGGATTTGTTGAGGGGTTCACCAAGCGATATGGGCTGAAACGACTGGTCTATTTTGAGCAGTTCGACGACATCCGGAATGCCATTCAACGCGAGCACAACATCAAGCATTGGCCTCGCGCGTGGAAAGTCAGACAGATTGTCGCTACGAACCCCGATTGGAACGATCTCTACGATACAATCACAAAGTGAAGACGTGGATGGCCGGGACAAGCCCGGCCATGACGAATTCAGGTTCTCTCTCGCCCTCATCCCAGGGCCTTCAGTTCGCCCGGCAGCGCATAGGCCCATTGCGTGATGTTGCCGGCGCCGAGGCAGACCACAAGATCGCCGCGGCCGGCAATGTCCTTGATAACCTTGGCAAGCTCGGTGGAATTCGGCAGCGCGATCACCTCGCGATGGCCATGCGCTCGCAGACCCAGCACAAAATGATCGCGATCGATGCCGGGAATCGGCGCCTCCCCTGCGGGATAGACTTCCGCGACCACGACCGCATCGGCATCATTGAAGCAGGTGCAGAATTCCTCGAACAGGGACTGCAGGCGGGTGAATCGATGCGGCTGCACCACCGCGATGACCTTGCCGCTGCCGGATTCCCGCGCCGCGCGCAGCACGGCCGCGATCTCGACCGGGTGATGGCCGTAATCGTCGATCACGGTAATCCCGTTGACCTCACCGGTCTTGGTGAAGCGCCGCTTGACGCCAGCGAACCCCGCGATCGCCTTGCGGATGGTGTCGTCGGTCAGTCCAAGCTCATGCGCCACCGCGATCGCGGCCGTGGCGTTGAGCGCGTTGTGCCGGCCCGGCATCGGCAATTTCACGTTCGATATCTCATGTGTCGCGCCGCTCTTGCGGTTGCGGAACACGACCTTGAACTGCGATCCGCCGCCGGCTGGATCGAGATCGACCAGCCGTGCATCGGCCTGCGGATTCTCGCCATAGGTGATGATGCGGCGGTCCTCGATTTTGCCGACAATGGTCTGTACCACGGGATGGTCAATGCACATCACGGCAAAGCCGTAGAACGGCACGTTCTCGACGAAACTTCGGAACGCATCCTGCACCGCCTCGAACGCCTTGAAATGATCGAGATGTTCGGGATCGACATTGGTGACGACGGCGACATCGGCCGGCAATTTCAAAAACGTGCCGTCACTCTCGTCGGCTTCCACGACCATCCAGTCGCCGGCGCCCAATCGTGCATTGGTGCCGTAGGCGTTGATGATGCCGCCATTGATCACGGTCGGGTCGAGATCGCCGGCGTCGAGCAGCGCCGCGACCATCGAGGTCGTGGTGGTCTTGCCGTGGGTGCCGGCGATCGCCACGCAACTTTTCAGCCGCATCAATTCCGCCAGCATCTCGGCCCGGCGCACCACCGGAATGCGCTGGGCACGCGCCGCCATCAATTCGGGATTATCTCGCTTGATCGCGGTCGAGACCACGACCACGTCGGCGCCGTCGACATTCTCGGCGTTGTGGCCGATGGAAACCTTGACACCCTTGTCGCGCAGCCGCGCGACGTTGCCGCTCTCCGAAGTATCCGAGCCCTGCACGGTGTAGCCGAGATTGCACAGCACTTCGGCGATACCGCTCATGCCGATGCCGCCGATCCCGACGAAGTGGATGGGTCCGATCTCGCGCGGCAGTCTCATGGGCGGCTTTCCCCGACGTCATCGTCCGCGAAGGCGGGCGATCCAGCATTACGCACGTCCGACGCTCACATCAGCGGTGCGGAATACTGGATGCCCCGCCTTCGCGGGGCGTGACAAGGCTTTTTCTGTCATTCCAGGACCTAAAATCATGCAACTGATCGCGTCAAATTCCCGCAACTTTCACCACCAGATCGGCCAGCCGACCGGCGGCGTCGAGCCGGCCTACCTTGCGAGCGTTCGCGGCCATCGCCGTCAGGCGCGCCGGCTCGGCGGCAAGCGCGGAAATTTCAGCCGCCAGCCGCTCGGAGGTAAATTCGGTCTGCGCAATCCGGATCGCACCGTCGGCTCGTTCCAGCACGCCGGCATTTGCGAATTGATCCTGGTCGATCGAACCCGGCAGCGGCACCAGGATCGAAGGACGGCCGATCGCGGCAAGCTCGGCAACGGTACCCGCGCCGGAACGCGAGACCACCAGATGGCTCGAGGCCAGCCGCACCGGAAGATCGCTGAAGAACGGCGCCAGTTCGACGTTGATCTTGACCCGGTCATAGATTGTGCGCACCCGCTCCATGTCTTCCTCGCGCACCTGCTGGGTCACGACCAGCCTGTTCCACAGCGCCGGTTCGAGGCGCTCGATCGCGCCGGGAACGATATCGCTCATCACCCGCGCCCCCTGACTGCCGCCGACCACCAGGATGCGAAGCGGTCCGTTCGGTTCAGGCGAGGCATAGTTCACCGCGGCGGCGGCCAGGATCGCCGGGCGCATCGGCGTGCCGACCGTGGTAGTCTTCGCCGCCAGCGCCGGATCGCGGTCAAGCACGCCCGGCAGTGACGTCGCAATCGCATTGACGCGGCTGGACAGAAAACGGTTGGCGCGGCCGAGCACGGCGTTGGCGTCGTGGACGATGCCGGGCACGCCGAGCAGTTTTGCAGCGATCAGCGGCGGCACGGTCGGATAACCGCCAAAGCCGACCACGGCGGCCGGCTTCAGCCGCCGCACTAGATTGAGCGCCACCACCGTGCCGTAGCCGAGCATCAGGCCGGTATAGGCCAGCGACCACGGCGCACGGCTGCGCACCGTTTCGCTCGGCACCACGTCGATTGTCTCCCTCGAGAACAACCCGCCATAGCGCAGCGCGCGCGCGTCGGTCGCGAGCCGCACGCGAAAATCGCGCCGGATCAGCTCGACGCCAAGCGCCTCGGCGGGAAACAGATGGCCGCCGGTGCCGCCGGCCGCCAGCAGGATCAGGGGCGCTGTGTCCATCGGCCTAGTCTCTATCGCCAAACGATTGTTATTGCGAGGAGCGAAAACGACGAAGCAATCCAGAGTAACACTGTGGCTCTGGATTGCTTCGCGGAGCCTGTCATCGGGCGGGCATTCGTCCGCCCCGTGGCTCGCAATGACGGAGAATACATCTTCTTTCAATCAGGCATAGCGATGCGCGGCCGCGGTGGCGGCCTCGCCGATCGATTGCATTTCGGTACGCGGCCGGTGCCGGGTCAGGGCCAGCATCATGCCGACGCCGTAAGCCAGCGACACCATCGACGAGCCGCCATAGGAGATGAACGGCAGCGTCATGCCCTTGGCCGGGATCAGTTGCAGATTGACCGACATGTTGATGGCGGCCTGCACGCCGAACAGCACTGCAAGGCCGCAAGCCGCGAACCGCGCGAACATGTCCTCGCTTGCATAGGCGCGCAACAAGGCGCGGATCACGATGAAGGCGTATAGCGCCAGCAGCGCCAGGCAGAGGACGATTCCAAACTCCTCCGCGCCAACCGCGAACACGAAATCGGTATGGCTGTCCGGCAGGCTGCGCTTGGCAATACCCTCGCCCGGTCCAAGCCCGAACCAGCCGCCATTGTAGAACGCCTCCATCGCGGTATCGACCTGGAACGTATCTCCCGATGCCGGATTCATGAAGTGCTTGATGCGGGCGGCGACGTGCGGGACCAGAAGGTACGCCCCGAACAATCCGGCACTGGCGGCGCCCGCCAATCCCAGCACCCAGACCATCCGCATGCCGGCGATGAAGAACAGCGATCCCCACACCATCAGCATCAGCATGGTCTGGCCGAAATCGGGCTCCATCACCAACAGCGACACCAGCGTCAGCAGCAGCACGAGTGCCATCGAAGTGGCCGGCATCTCCGGCCGGTCGGCCGATTCCGCAAACAGCCACGCCGCCAGCACCACGAAAGCGGGCTTGGCGGCTTCGGAAGCCTGGATGTTGACGCCGAGCAGCGTGATCCAGCGCCGCGCACCCTTCACCTCAGGGCCGACGAGAAGCGTCGCCACGATCAGCGCGATCGAGATCGCGAACACGATCAGCGCGCTGCGGCGGATCTGCCGCGGCGACAGAAACGACACAGCGATCATCACGACGAACGACGGGAGCAAAAAAAACACATGCCGGTTGAAGAAATGGAACGGGTCGAGCCCGATCCTGGTCGCTACCGGCGGGCTCGCCGCCAGCGACAGAATGACCCCCGCCAGCATCAGCGCGATGATCGCCGCCAGTTGCAGGCGGTCGACGGTCCACCACCATTCGCTGAGGGGCGTGCGCTGTTCACGGGAGATCATGGCTATTCCCTTTGGGCGGAGGGCTCGCTTATTCGTGGCCGAGGTTGGTTTCCAAGGAGTTAACGGACTCGCAATCTTTTGGCGGAGGGACGGCGCTGCGTTCGCAGGCACGATGAGAAAAAGTTCGTCATTCCGGGACACGCCTCTTGGCGTGGGCCCGGAATCCATAACCCCTGTAGTCGTTGTTTCGCGATAACGGAGTCCCAGAGCGAACTTTGACACAGGGAGTATAGTTTTCGGGCTCGCACTTCGCGCGCCCCGGAACGACGAATGGATATGGCTTCTCGTTCTCGCGACAGCATGCGCCCGAGTTTTGCAATACAAGTTCGCGCCTAAATCAAAGAGGGCGCGGGGAATGCCGGGCGCCCGGAGCGCCCGCAGCCGCGCGTGGTGTGTAGAAAGCACGCGCGTTAGTCACCACGGTCACACCGGGAAAACACCCGGCATTCCCTGCGCAATGGTTTTAACGGTTTCCTTCGTGCTCTCCGCGGCGACCGGGCTTTGTTGTCACCGTTCGCCGCGCGGAAAATTCCGCGCGACTTGACGCCAGCGTCGGGGCGTCCGGACCACACGACTTCGCCGTCCGCGATCGCGTCGTTCGTCCACGCGCACCAGGCGCGCGACGACGCCATCGCGTCCACCGCATCCCGTCCCAACGTTCGTGACGATGGCCAACGCCCCTCTTCGGAACGGAATGGCGGAGATAGGCAACTGATTTGCCGAAAAAGAAAAGCAGAAAATTTTTGCGAAGAGACTGGACAGGTTTCAGGTGATTTGCCCGTCCGGGTTATTTCATCGCGGCTGGCGGAGATCCTTCTATTCCCCTCCCCCTTGCGGGGGATATAGTGAGAGCGGCGTCAGTTCCGTTTTTTGACCACGGTGTGGCGCTCAGCTCTGATCAACTGGCTCCTTGCGCGAGCTCTCGACAGTCACCGAAGTAGATTGGCTTGCGTCGACAGGAGCGGCTAGCGCTCTCCTGAACCACACAACAGCAGCTTCACCCTGTTTTTGTTCAACGATATCCATATCTCGCGCGTGACCAAGTGGATTGCGATAGCTCTTAAGAGCCAAGAAGTGCGATTTAAGAGACTCCCGACTGTCGAAACGATCTTTAAAACACTCCCAGTTTTTATCGATAATTTTTTGAAGATCCATTATATCGCTGTACTGAAGACGAATGAGCGGGTCATCGATCCGATTCACAATTTTCGATCGGTTACTTTCACTTATTCGCTCTTTTATCTTGGCTTGCAGGTCACCTGGTATAGCCTTTTTCCAATAAAATTCGTCGAGATTCAACCTTAGGCTGTCGTGTACAGCTCGGCGCAGTTTTACTTCGATTTCGTCAATCGCAAGGCGCGCTACATCGCCAGGCACAGAAGCTCCAGAATTGTAAATATCCCCTTCACCAACGGCTTCCAGAATTTCCGCCCAAATCAGATTGGTTCTCTCGTCCAGGAATAAACTATAGTCGTCTTTAAATATCGGAGAGTCCTTACCCGATGGAATCAGATGGGAACGTAAAGCTGTTTCGATGTTGCGGTTGCTACGCTCGAAATCAGCAAAATAGTCAGAAGGTGCCCTGTCTTTGATTTTGTTGTTTAAATCAGCTGGCAAATAACAGAAATTCGGCAAGAGATGAACGTCTTCGATTGGCCGCTTGAGTTCTTTTTTCAAAAAATTCTTTGGAAAGATGTGATGAGCGTTAGGGTCCTTCACAACACTAAAATGGTCTTTGGCAAGTGAAACATCCGCTCCGTTGATAAGGTGCTTCGGCTTTGCGCTGGCGAGAAGACATAAGATTGCGTTTCGCGCCGCGCCAGAAGCACGGTTTATTTTCATCTTCCGAACATCATCCTTCTTAATTGTTAATGGATAATCCGGAAGCCTAATCTGCCCATTGATGAGGTCGGCAATTGCTTTGGTGTCATTGGCCATCTGTCCCGTTTGTGCTTTGGAGTAACGTTCGGAAAAAGCTGATCGCCAAAACCACCTATCGATCCATTGCTTGTGCTCCAGCGGGACGTTTGTGCCATGCTGGGCGAAATAGCACGCGAGGACGGAAAGCATCGCGTCATAAGGGATCATGTCCCTTCTAATGACCCCATAATGATCTCGCATCCAATCAATTGCATCACCGATGGCCTTTGAAATACGAGGCCAAAGCTCCTTCACCTTTTCGCTTCGGAGCTTGAGTTCGTGTTCTGTCTTACACTGACCGAACTCAACAAGGGCCATTGCCTGAACAAATGTGATCGGTTCGACCAATCCGAAATCTGTGCGTTGCTTGACGCGTTCGTTGAACTCTCGCACCGACTTTGCCAAATTAAAAGATTCGGACCAACAATTGGCGGCGACCAATTCAAACCGCGTTAGCCGTTTTCCGCCTTGGTTGATTCGCTGAAAGACCTCGACGGCATCCTCCAGCTCCAGGTTAAAAATTTTTACGACTGAAAAAGGATAGTTTCTAAAGCGGTCGCGAGCCTTGGAAAGAGTTTGCTTCTTTTCTGGCGTCAATAGATCTCGAATTTCGTCGTAAGAAACCGTGCTCTCAGACAATATATCGCGAAGCGAAATAAACGTATCATTGTCGCGCTCAATCTCCTTGAACACCTTTATCTGACGTCGCTCTTCTGGACTGCCGCTTTCATATTCCGCGCCCGCATTCAAATCGAGACAGATCTCTGAGTAATTTTTGCCGTTGACAGTTGCTCCTTTGAAGGTGGTCCAGATGGAGGTCAATCTTTGCTGCCCATCCAAAATAAAAAAGAGTTCCTGATCTTGCGCAGGTGGAGGCAATAGAAGGCCTTCAATATCGCGAAAGAGATTCACGTACTTGCGGTCAGCCTTCCAATAGAAAAAACTGCCGACTGGGAAGCCTTTGTATATGCTGTCCATTAGGTCGACAACTTTTGTTGGACTCCATACGAATTCTCGCTGGAACGGTGGAAGACGAACGCGTCCATGCTCGATGTCGTTCATAACCGTAAGAAAATTATATTTTCCAGGATCGATTGGCTCTGGCTGAGGCATAGTTCATCCGCGGGTTGGCACGACAGGATATTACCAACTAACAATAGAATGCTTCGACTCGCAATCTTAAATGCGTCGTTCCGAGAATGCTAATGCCTCCAATCGCGGGATTTGCTGATTAAACTTTAAAACCCGGAGATGATCAGGCGCGATGACCAAGCGGTCCAGTCGCTCGGAGTGTGGTCAGCCTACACCCGCAAGGGGGAAGGGAGAAGAAAGCGCCGGGATGGCACCGATGAAGTCTCACGTCCCGGATCAGCAGCGCAGCTACACGCTGCGCAGCGTCCTTGGCGGCAAGCGCCCTCACACCACCGGCTTGACGCCCGGCAAGGCCGTGACGAGCTCGCGAAACCTGGCGCCGCGGATTTCGAAATTGCGGTACTGATCGAACGAGGCGCACGCCGGCGACAGCAGCACCACGGGATCGGCGATGCCGGAAGCCGCCGCGTCGTGCGCCGCACTGGCGACGGCGACGTCGAGCGTTTGCGAGATCTCGTGCGGCACCTGCTCGCCCAAGGTGCCAGCGAATTCGGCCGCCGCCTCGCCGATCAGATAGGCCTTGCGGATACGCGGAAAGTATTCGGCAAGGCCGGTGATGCCGCCGAGCTTCGGCTTGCCGCCGGCGATCCAGAAGATGTCGGCAAAGGACGAAAGCGCATGCGCCGCCGCGTCCGAGTTGGTGCCCTTGGAATCGTTGACGAACAGGACGTTGTCGCGGCGGCCGACCTGCTCCATGCGGTGCGCCAGGCCCGGAAAGCTGCGCAAGGCGCTTTGCAGCACGTCCAGATCAACGCCGAGCGCCAGCGCGCAGGCCGCGGCGCAGGCCGCGTTCTGCGCGTTGTGCAGGCCGCGCAGCGAGCCGATGCCGCCGATCCGCGCTACCTCGCTGCGCGCGCCACCCGCGGCGCGCAGGATGGTTTCGCGCTCGACATAGATGCCGTCGGCGAGAGGATTCTTGACGGAGATGCGGATCACGCGCTTGCCCGATCGCTCGATACGGTCGGCAATGTTGCGGCTCCATCCGTCATCGACGCCGACAACCGAAGTGCCGCGCGGCTGCACGCCGGCGACCAGGCGCTCCTTGACGGCCGCGTAATGCTCCAGCGTGCCATGGCGATCGATGTGATCCTCGCTGATGTTGAGCAGGATTCCGACCAAAGGATCGAGCGAGGGCGACAGATCGATCTGGTACGACGACATCTCGATCACATGCACGCGGCCCATGCGCGGCGGCTCCAGCGACAGGATCGCGGTGCCGATGTTGCCGCCCATCTGGGTGTCGTAGCCGGCTACCCGCATCAGATGCGCGATCAGCGCCGTGGTGGTCGACTTGCCGTTGGTACCGGTGATCGCGACGAACGGCGCGTCCGGCGCATGACGGCGGCGCTCGCGGCAGAACAATTCGATGTCGCCGATCACTTCGATGCCGGCCTGTCGCGCCGCCAGCACGCTCCAGTGCGGCGCAGGATGGGTCAGTGGCGCGCCCGGCGTCAGGATCAGCGCGGCGAAATTCGCCCATGACACCGTGCGCAGATCGGCGGTGATGAATCCGGCCTGCGCTGCCTTGACAACATTGTCGGCGTTGTCATCGCCGGCGATCACTTCGGCGCCCCCCGCCTTCAGGGCGTGGCAGCTCGCAAGCCCGGAGCCGCCGAGGCCGAACACCGCGACCGTCTTGCCGGCAAAGGAAGTGACAGGGATCATGATCTCTTACTTTCCTCTCTCCCCTTGCGGGAGAGGGTGGATCGACGACGCGGTGCGACCAAATCTTCGTCATGGCCGGGCTTGTCCCGGCCATCCACGTCTTTTACCTTTGCACCATGATAAAGGGCGGCTACGTTTACATCCTCACCAACCGACCCAATGGCATTTTGTATGTCGGAGTGACGAACGATCTCGTACGCCGCATTTTCGAACATCGATCCGGATTTGTCGACGGGTTTACCAAGCGGCATGGGTTGAAGCGTCTCGTTTATTTCGAACGATTTGACAATATTCAAGCGGCGATCCAGCGCGAACACAATATCAAGCATTGGCCGCGCGCGTGGAAAGTAAGAACGATCATGGCCAGCAATCCCGAATGGAACGATCTGTTCGAAACCGTCGTATGAAGACGTGGGTGGCCGGGACAAGCCCGGCCATGACGTAAAAAACGATCGCGTCACCGCAGCTTCAGCGTGGAAAGGCCTGCCAGCGCCAGCATCACCGAGATGATCCAGAACCGGATCACGATCTGCGGCTCGGTCCAGCCCTTCTGCTCGAAATGATGATGCAGCGGCGCCATCCGGAACACGCGCTTGCCGGTCAGCTTGAAGGACGCCACCTGCACGATCACCGACACCGCCTCCAGCACGAACAGGCCGCCGATCACCGCCAGCACGATCTCGTGCTTCACCGCGACCGCGATCGAGCCGAGCATGCCGCCGAGCGCGAGCGAGCCGGTGTCGCCCATGAAGATCGACGCCGGCGGCGCGTTGAACCACAGGAATCCGAGGCCGGCGCCGAGCACCGCGCCGCACAGCACCGCGAGTTCGCCGGTGCCCGCGACGTAGTTGATCTGCAGATAATCGGAGAATACCGCGTTGCCGGCGAGATAGGCGATCATGCCGAAACTGGCGGCCGCGATCATCACCGGCACGATGGCGAGACCGTCGAGGCCATCGGTGAGGTTCACCGCGTTGCCCGCGCCAACCATGATGAAGGCGCCGAACAGCACGAAGAACCAACCGAAGTTCAGCACGATATCCTTGAAGAACGGAATGACCAGCGAGGTCGAAAACGGATCGCGGCCGAGCCGCACCAGCGCGTAGGTTGCGGCAAGCGCGATCACCGCCTCGATCAGAAGCCGGACCCGGCCGGCAAAGCCGCTATGGGTCTGCTTGGTGACTTTGAGGTAGTCATCGTAGAAGCCGACGAAGCCGAAGCCGAGCGTGACCGCGAGCACGATCCAGACATAAGGATTGAGCGGGTTGGCCCATAACACCGTCGAGACCAGCAATCCCGACAGGATCATCAGCCCGCCCATCGTCGGCGTGCCCTTCTTGACGAGATGGGATTGCGGACCATCGGTGCGGATCGGCTGGCCCTTGCCCTGGCGCAGCCTCAAATGATCGATGATCCAGGGACCGAACATGAACACGAACAGCGCGCCGGTGACCATGGCGCCGCCGGTGCGGAAGGTGATGTAACGAAACACATTGAGGAACGAGCGGAAGATGCCGAGGCCCGGGACCGTGTTGGAAAGATCGATCAGCCAATAAAACATTCAATCCGCCCTATACCGCGGCGTCGTCGAGCGCGGCCTTGCCGGGGAAGCGCTTTTCAAGCGCGTTGACAATCGTCTTCATCTTCGAGCCCAGCGATCCCTTGACCATGATGGCATCGCCGGCGCGAATCGCGGCCACCGCCTGTGTCTCCAAAGCCGCCGCGCTCTCGGCATAGCCGCCCCGCTTGCCGGTGGAAAGAGCGTCCCACAGGTTACGCATCAACGGACCACAACAATATACCAGATCGATGCGATTGGCCTTGATGGCCTCGATCAGGCCGCCATGCAGCGCGGGGCCGCTGGGTCCCAATTCAAGCATGTCGCCGAGCATCGCGATCCGCCGGCCGCGCGGCCCGACCGGCGCCTGGCCGAGTACGTTCAGCGCCGCCGCCATCGAGGCCGGATTGGCATTGTAGCTTTCGTCGATCAGGATTGCCTCGCCGCTCGAAACGTCGAGCCTGCGTCGCACGCCGCGGCCCGCGGCCGGCCCGATCTGCGATAGCGACAGCGCGGCGCGCGCGAGGTCGGCGCCGACCAGCGCCGAGGCCGCCAGCACCGCCAGCGAGTTCATCGCCATGTGGCGGCCAGGCATGCCGAGCTTGTAGGTGACTTCCCGCCCGAGGATGTCGGCATGAACCGCCGAGCATGTCGCGTGCAGGGACAGATCGACGAGCCGTGCATCAGATGCCTTGTCGGCGCCGAACGAGACAATGCGGGAGATGCCGAGCTCCCTGGCGCGCGCTTGCAGTCGCCCGAATTGCGCATTGTCGCGGTTGAGCACTACGGACCCATTGGACTCGAGGCTCTCGAAAATTTCTGCCTTGGCATCCGCGATCGCTTCGATGCCGGTAAAGAACTCCAGATGCACCGGCTCGACGGTGGTGATGATGGCGACATGCGGCCGCACCATCCTGACCAGCGCCCGGATCTCGCCGGCGTGGTTCATCCCGACCTCGGCGATCGCAAACTTCGCATCGGCCGGACAGCGCGCCAGCGACAGCGGCACGCCCCAATGATTGTTGAACGAAGCAGTCGAGGCGTGGGTCTTGCCCTGCGCGCCAAGCACGTGCAGCAAGGCCTCCTTGGTCGAGGTCTTGCCGACCGAACCGGTCACGGCGATCACCTGCCCGTTCAGGCGCGCGCGCGCGGCATGGGCAAGCTCGACCAGGCCGGCCAGCACGTCGTCCACCACCAGAAGCGGCGCGCCGGCGAAGCTGGCGGCTTGCGCGGTTTCTACCACCGCCAGCGCCGCGCCGGCTTTCAACGCGGCTTCGACGAAGGCATGCCCGTCATGGACGTCGCCCTTGATCGCGAAATAGGCTTCGCCGGGCGCCACCGTGCGACTGTCGATGGAAAGACCGGTGATTGCTTCCGGCAGCGAACCCTGCACTACGGCACGCATCGCCGCGGCCATCGCGCCCGATCTCCATAACGGCTCGACGCTCATGCAACCCTCGCCGCCAGTGCCGCGGCCACCGCGTCATGGTCGCTGAACGGCAACGTCTTGTCGCCGACGATCTGCCCGGTCTCGTGGCCCTTGCCGGCAATCAGCAGCGCATCGCCCGGCTCCAGGCCGGCGATCGCGGTCCGGATCGCTTGCGCGCGGTCGCCGATTTCGCGGGCGCCTTTTGCGGTCGCCAGAATCGCCGAGCGGATCAGTTCCGGATCTTCGCCGCGCGGGTTGTCGTCGGTGATGATGATGCTGTCGGCATTGTCGGCGGCGATCGCACCCATCAACGGACGCTTGCCGGTGTCGCGGTCGCCGCCGGCGCCGAACACCACCACCAGCTTTCGCTTGGCGTAAGGCCGCAGCGCCTGCAGCGCCTTCGCCAGCGCATCTGGCTTATGGGCGTAGTCGACAAAGATTGCCGCGCCGTTGTGCTCGCCGACCCGCTCGAGCCGTCCCTTGGCGCCTTCGAGATGTTCGAGCGCGGCAAACACCGCCTGGGCCTCGCTGCCGGTGCCGAGCGCAAGACCCGCGGCGACCAGCACATTCTCGATCTGGAATTCGCCGACCAGCGGCAGCCGCAACGCATGGCGGCGGCCACGATGTTCCAGCACGAGTTTCTGTGCCAGCCCGTCGATAGCCGCGCTGACCAGGCGAATGCCCTCGCCCTGTCCATCGCCGTTGCCACCAACTGTAATGATCCCCAACCTGCGCTCGCGTGCCGCATCGATCACGGCTTGCGAATAACCATGGTCGGCCGAAATCACCGCGGCGCCACCCGCCGTCACGAGATCGCGAAACAGCCGCAGCTTGGCTGCGAGGTAATGCGCGACATCGGGATGATAATCCATGTGATCGCGCGACAGATTGGTGAAGCCGCCGGCCGCAAGGCGGACGCCGTCGAGCCGGAACTGGTCGAGGCCATGCGAGGAGGCCTCGAGCGCCAGGTGCGTGACGCCGTCCTGCGCGATTTCATCGAGCTGACGATGCAGCACGATCGGATCTGGCGTCGTCAGCGATCCGTAAACGGTGCGGTTGGGCGATACCAGTCCGATAGTGCCGATACTGGCGGAGGCGTGGCCGAGACGCCGCCAGATCTGCCGGGCAAACGCCGCAACGGAGGTCTTGCCGCTGGTGCCGGTGACGGCCGCGATGGTGCCGGGCTGCCGCGGATAGAACCGCGCCGCTGCAAGCGCCAGCGCACGGCGCGGATTTGATGTGACGATGAACGGCACGGAGCGTTCGCCGGGCGGCGCCTGATCGCCGGCGATCGCGACTGCGCCGGAAGCGATCGCGGCGTCGATGAAGCGCGCACCGTCGGTCTTGCTGCCCGAAAGCGCAAAGAACAGATCGCCCGGCTTCACCGCGTGGCTGTCCATTGCGACGCCGGTGACCTCGAGGGCTGCCGCCCGCGAATCCATCCTGGCGTCATCGCTGAAGAGATCGCGAAGTTTCATGATGTTCCGGTCCGGCCCGCGGCACGGGAGCCGCAAATCGACGGCGATGGTATGATTACGCCTTACTGCGTTGTCTTCGATGCCGCAAGAATAAGGCGCTCAGGCGGCGGCAGATCGAACCGCGGCTCGATGCCCAAAAGCGGCGCAATACGGGCGATCACGGCGCCGCCCGTCGGCACCGCATTCCAGCCGGAGGTGATGAAGCCGTAGGTTTCCTTCAAGGGTTGCGGCTCATCCAGCATGATCAGCAACTGATATTGGGGACGGTCGGCCGGCAGGATCGCGGTGAAGGCGGTCAGCACCTTCTTCTTGGCGTAGCGGCCACCGATGACTTTTTCGGCGGTGCCGGTCTTGCCGCCGACATAGTAGCCATTGACGTCGGCTTTCCGCGCGGTGCCGATCTCGGCGTTCAGGCGCATCAGGAAACGCATCTTCTCGGAAGTCTCGGGCTTGATCACCCGTTTGGCCAGCGCCATCGCCGCCTGCTCGTCGCGCTTCAGAAAGGTCGGCGGAATCAGATAACCGCCATTGACCAGCGCGTCGATGCCCATCACCGCCTGCAGCGGCGCCACCGCGATGCCGTGTCCGAACGCGATCGTGATCGTGTTCAGATCGCCCCAATGACGCGGCACGATCGGCGCGGCGCTCTCGGGCAGTTCGGTGCGCAGCCGATCGAGCTGTCCCATCTTGCGCAGGAACGCCTTGTGCGCCTCGACGCCCTGCGCCAGCGCGATGCGCGCGGCGCCGATGTTGGAGGAAAAGGTGAACACCTCCTTCATGTTGAGGAACCGGCCTTTCGGTTCGTCGTCATGGATCGTGAACTTGCCGTAGTGCAAGGGCGCGCGCGCATCCCACAGCGAGTTGAGATCGTATTTGCCGCTATCGAGCGCCATCGCGAGCGTGAAGGCCTTGAAGGTCGAACCCATCTCGTAGACGCCGGTGGTCAGGCGGTTGATGCGGTCGGGATCATGCGCTTCCTTGGGATTGTTCGGATCGAAATCCGGCAGCGATACCATCGCCACGATCTCGCCGGTCTTGACGTTGGAGACGAGGCCCGAGGCCGCCTTGGCGTGGAACTTGGCCTTGGCCTTGAGCAGTTCGTCGCGCAGCGCATGCTCGACACGCAAATCGACCGACAATTCGACCGGCGCCTGCTGGCGATCGGTAGCGAAGCCCGCGCGGTGCAGGTCGGCAAGGCCGTTGTTGTCGAGCCATTTCTCCATGCCGGCGATGCCCTGGTTATCGATATTGACCAGGCCGATCAGATGCGCGACTTCCGAGCCGGTCGGATAGACCCGCTTGTTCTCGCGCAGGAAACCGATGCCGGGAATGCCGAGGCGATGAATTTCCTGCTGCTGCGCCGGCGTGATTTCGCGCTTCAGCCAGACGAAGCCTTTCTTGCTCGACAGCCGCTCGCGGACTTCGCCGGTGTCGAGGTCGGGCAAGGTCGCGGTCAGCAGTTCGATCGCCTCGTCCTTGTCGATGATCCGGCGCGGCTCGGCGAACAGGCTCGGCGCCTTGACATCGGTGGCGAGCACCTCGCCGTTGCGATCGACGATATCAGGTCGTGCGGTCGCGATCGCGTCCTGCGAGGCTGTGCGGCGGGCGCCGTGGCTGTCGCCGACGGTCGCATACATCACTAGCCGTCCGGCGATCACCGCATAGATCGCCGCAAAGGCAAGGATGGCAAATCCGACGCGTGCGCGCGCTTTCGCGGCTCGATCGACGTTGCGCCCGTAGAGCAGGCTGCGGATCAGCCGCTGTCGCCACGGCTCGGACGGCTTTCTGCCTTTGACAATGGTCAGCGCTTTGTTCGTCACTGCCGCTCCTCCGCCGCCGCGGCCGGCGCCGCATTCGGCACCGAACCGGTGACATCGGACCCGTCCGGCTCAGCACCGCTGGCCTTGGCTTCGATGTCGGCGATCATCGAACCGATCGGATCGGGATCCCGGTTGAAGTTCGGCGGACGTTCCGGCAGATTCTTCAGCGAATCATATTGCGTGGCGTTGATCGGCTTTAGCGGCAAATGCCGTTCGACCAGACCTTGCAGCCGCTGCGGAGCATCGAGCTTGGTCCATTCCGCTCGCAACGCTGCAATAGCGTCACGCTGTTCGCGGACGTCGGCGTGCAGCCGCAGCACTCGCTCCGTGCGCACGGTGGATTCCATCTTGATCCGGTAGACATAGGCTGCGGCGAAAACCAGAATGCCGATCACGAGGACGTGGATGATCCGCATGGTCAGCCTCCCCTCATGACATCGGCGAGAACGGGCCACGCCGGCAATTCGTTGGCCGCATGCGGGGCCTCCGCGGTGCGTTCGGCGGCGCGCAGTTTCGCGGAGCGCGCACGGGGATTGGCTGCGACTTCATCGTCGCCGGCAATGATGGGACGTTTGGTGAGAAGCTGGAAGCTGGGCGCTGCCTGCGCCATTTCCGGCAGATGCCGCGATCCACCGCCGGCCTTGCCGCGTTCGACCAGAAAATTCTTGACGATGCGATCTTCCAGCGAATGAAACGACACCACCGCGAGCCGACCGCCGGGTTTGAGCAACCGCTCGGCCGCCGAAAGCGCAAGATGCAGTTCGTCGAGCTCTGCGTTGACGAAAATCCGCAGGCCCTGGAACGTCCGCGTCGCCGGATGAATTTCGCCGGGCTTCGAGCGCACCACCCTCGCAACGATGTCGGCCAGCGTCCGCGTGGTCGTGATCGGGGCTTGCTTGCGCGCGGCGACGATGGCGCGGGCGACAGCGCGGGAATGGCGCTCCTCGCCGAAGATATAGATGATGTCGGCAAGATCGGTCTCGGACGCTTTTGCGATCACATCCGCCGCGGTCGGCCCCTGTTGGCTCATCCGCATGTCGAGCGGGCCATCGAGCCGAAACGAAAAGCCGCGACCGGCCTCGTCGAGCTGCATCGAGGACACCCCGACATCCATAACGATACCGTCAGCGGCTCTAACACCCTGAGATGCACAAACCTGGGCCAGGTTGGAAAATCTGTCCTCGACCAGTGTGAGCCGTCCATCCGAACGGTCGACGAGGTCAAATCCGCCGGCAATGGCGGTTCGGTCGCGGTCGATGCCGATCACCCGGGTTCCCGGAACATCGAGCAGCATCCGGCTATAGCCGCCGGCGCCAAAGGTGGCGTCGAGATAGATTCCACCGATGCGCGGTTCCAGCAGGTCGACCGCTTCACGGCCGAGGACTGAAATGTGACCCGCTGAAATTGCGATATCGCCGGGCCGAATCATACCCAACCCCCGCGCGCGATCGAGGTTCGGCAGAAGAACTGGGACGCCAACGGGTCCATTGCGCCTCAAATATCCGCGCTTTGCGAGACTTTTCCGCCCGAAAAGCGGCCGGGCCGATTTATTGATCCTCCACGCCCCGGGCTGCAAATCCTGGCATCCGCATGGAATTTGATGGGCTGCCATGAGATTCGCGCTGGGATTTCGAGCGTCAAACGGAGTCTCGCGCCGTCCCTAAACCGGTTCGGCACTTCACCTCTCAGTAACGGCAGTTAGCGTTAAGAAAACGTTGACACCGCAGTCGAGGAATAAAGGCCTTTTCCCGGAAATTATTCCGTGCAACGGCCTGTCGGAACCGGCAAAAAGAGCCGTGATGCGTTCCGCACACACTCGACCAAAATGCGCCTCCGCTCCTCATCACCGCGTTGCGCGGATGACGTCGTAAAGGAATAGTAAACGGGTTGGTTCGCTTGCCGCCTGGTCTGTCGTTCATTTTGCCGTTCCCTTGCCGGATTTCAGCCCTTACATGTCGATTGGTTCGTTCGCATCCGGAGTTGATTCGAAGTGTCAACCGCGCCTTCCCGGTTCCCAGGGCCAACGCGCATATGAAGACGTTCACTTCCGATTCCTCGATCGCCTCAGACGTGATCCCGTCGGCCAATTACGGCGAGCGCATCAAGGGCCGCCAGCCGGACATGATCGTGCTGCATTACACCGGCATGCCCGACGTGGAGAGCGCGATCGCGCAGCTCTGCACCGCCGGTACCGACGTCTCGGCGCACTACATCGTGCTGGAAGACGGCCGGATCGTGCAATGCGTTCCCGAAGCCAAGCGCGCCTGGCATGCCGGCGTGTCGTTCTGGGCCGGTGAGGAAGATATCAATTCCTGCTCGATCGGCATCGAGATCGTCAACCGTGGCCATGACTGGGGCTATCAGGACTTTCCGCTGCGCCAGATCGCCGCGGTGATCGCGCTGTGCCGCGGCATCATGCTCCGCCGCAAGATACCGTCGCACCGGGTGCTGGCGCATTCCGATATCGCACCGTCGCGCAAGAAGGATCCCGGCGAGAAATTTCCGTGGCATTCGCTGGCCAATTCCGGAGTCGGCCATTGGGTCCAACCCGCGCCGATCATACGCGGCGAGACGCTGAAGCTCGGTACCATCAGCGAGAACGTCGAGAGCCTGCAGCAGGCGCTGGCCCGTTATGGCTATGGCGTGCCGGTCTCGGGCAAATATGACGGCGCCACCATGGAAGTCGTCACCGCATTCCAGCGTCACTTTCGTCCCGCGCGCGTCGACGGCATCACCGATCAATCGACGCTCGCCACGCTGCATTCGTTGCTGGCGAGCCTGCCGAGCGGCGATACGGCCGCGGCGGGGTGAGGGAGGGACGGCGGCAGAACGGGCGTTTGCGCTACAAAGCCTGTTCCCACGTGGGTGCGAATTTTCAGTTAGGCTTTCCTTGCGGCAATCATCGCGGCAAGTTCGGTCCCCATCCGATCGATGACCTCGGCGTAGTCACGCGCTTGTTGCTGCCTGAACAACCGCAGCGTCGGGTACCAGGGGCTGTCGTCACGATCGAGCAGCCAGCGAAAATCCGGCAAATATGGCAACAGCACCCAGGTCGGACGCCCCAGGGCGCCCGCGAGATGGGCGATGCTGGTGTCGACGGTGATCACCAGATCAAGGCACGAAACCAGCGCTGCTGTCTGTGCGAAATCCGACAGACCTGCGGTGAGATCGACGATGTCGCTCCGCTCGCGCAGGAACGCGCTGTCGTCCGGCCGCGGGTCTTTCTGCAAACTGATGAATGTCGCGTCCATGCCCAGCAGGCAAGACAGCGTCCGCAGCGGGATTGATCTATTCCGATCGTTGGTGTGCTTTGGATTGCCGGACCATACCAGGCCGACCCGCAGCCTGTCGCGCGGACCTAACGCATTTTCCCAAGCCCCGGCAAAGGTCTGATCGGCTGAAAGATAGGACATCGCCGACGGGATCGTATCGAGGCGCGTGGCGAATGCGAGCGGCAGGCTCGTCAACGGACAATGCATGTCAAACGAAGGCCATTGCATCCTCGCCGACGTCGGAAAACATCGTGCGACGCCGTAGGATCCCGACAACAGGGCGTGAAGCGGATCCTGTACGACCAGAATGACATTGGCACCGCGCGCGGCCACCATGGGCACGTAGCGCGCGAATTGAATCGTGTCGCCCAATCCCTCATCGGCGCAGAGCAGGATCGTCTTGCCCTCGATGCTCTCCTTGCCGAGCCACATCGGTTCGGAGAGGTTCGGATAGACGATCTGATGGTTCGGAACCCGCCGGCGAATCTCGCGACCGGCCCAGCCGGCCTCGAAATTCCCGGTCAGCAATTGCAGCAGCGCCAAATTCCAGCATGCCGCCGCGTTGTCGGGATCGATCGCCCGCACCCGATCATGCAGCGCCATGGCTTCGCTGAAGCGGTGCAGCCTTTGCATTGCGACCGCCTTGTTGTTGAGCGCATCCAGATTCGGACGGCTTTCACTCGCTCGATCAAACCATTGCAGCGCTTCTTCAGATCGGCCCAGCGACTGGAGCGCCTCGCAAATCCCGTTCAGGCTCTCGAAATTATCGGGATCCAGGGCATAAGCCTGCTGGTAGACCGCAAACGCCTCCTCGAACCTTCCGAGGTGATCCAGCGAAGCGGCCCGCAGACATAGCGTCGAGACATGGTTGGGCCGCAGCGCATCGCAGAGCTCCAGATGTCTCGATGCCTCTTCGAAGCGGTCCAGCCCGTAGAGAATGACCGCGCTGGCGCACGCCGCATCCCAATAGTCCGGGTTGAGTGCGAGGGCTTGTTGCAGGCTCAGAAGCGCGTCAGCCGGACGGTTCAGTTCGAACAGCGCGTTGCCGCGCTCCTTCCACAATTCAGCGTCGCGGGGGTTGAGCTGCACGGCCTTGTCGAAGGCCTGAAAGGCTCGCTGATACTGGCCCTGACGCCGCAGCGTCATGCCAAGGCTCGAAAGATATTCCGGCTTGAGGTCCTGCTTCAGCGCACGGACAATCCATTCCAACGCATGATCGAATTGTTCGGCGTCCGACGATAGCAGCCCCATCAGATGCAGGCTGTCGGCGTGATTTGGATTCTGTGCGAGCGCCTGCTGACAGCATAGCTGCGCGTCTAGGTGCCGGTCGCCCTGCCGATGGCGAAAGCCGACCTCGCAGAGTTCCGATGGCATTTTGGGCCCCCGGGCCGCGGCCTCAGGTTCGCGACGGCTCATCAGTTGCTTTCGCTTCGATTCGGACGCGAATCCGTAGGTGATTCTGCTGTGATCAGGAAGCTCAATCGACGGGGTGAGTCCGGCCCCCCTTGTCACCCGGCGCTGGGCGCCGACCTCTCCCCGCAAGCGGGGCGAGGTAAGCAAGCGGCGCTATTCTTCACGTCTCCAATTCCGCGAGCCTTCTTGCATACAATCTGCGCAGCGGCTCCAACTGCGTCGCATTCGTCGCCGCAAGGTACGCCTCGCGCGCTTCGTCGTGTCGGCCGAGACGGCGCAGCAGATCGGCGCGGACCGCCGGCAGCAATTCATATCCGTCGAGCTTGCCGCGCGCGGCCAGCGCATCGACCAACGCGAGCGCCCGCGCCGGACCGTCGACCATCGAAATGGCGGCGGCGTGATTGAGTTCGATCACCGGCGTCGGACTGATCCGGAGCAGCACTTCGTAGAGCCCGGCGATCTGCGGCCAGTCGGTCGTCTGGAAGCTCGGCGCCTGCGCATGCAGCGCGGCGATGGCAGCCTGCACCGCGTAGGTTTGCGGACGGCCTGGAATCGACAGCGCGTCTTCCACGAGCTTCACGCCTTCGGCAATCTGGCTGCGGTCCCACAGGCCGCGGTCCTGCTCTTCCAGTAGCACGATGTCGCCACCGTCGGTCGCTCGTCCGGCGCGGCGCGCGTCGTGCAGCAGCATCAGCGCCAATAGTCCCTTGATCTCGCCCCGTTGCGGCACTAGCGCGTCGAGCAAGCGGCCAAGCCTGATCGCTTCCTGCGCGAGATCCGGTCGCATCAGCGCTTCGCCCGAGGTCGCCGCGTAGCCTTCGGTGAACACCAGATAGATCACCGCCAGCACGCCGTTGAGCCGTGGCGCCAGCGCGTCGCGCTCCGGCACCTCATAGGGAATACCGGCGAGGCGGATTTTCTGCTTGGCACGCACCAGCCGCTGCGCCATCGCGTCCTCGGAGACAAGAAACGCGCGGGCGATTTGCGCGGTGCTCAGCCCGCAAACCGTGCGCAGCGTCAGCGCGATTTGTACCTCGGCCGCGAAGGCCGGATGGCAACAGGTGAAAATCAGCCGCAGCATGTCGTCGTCGAGCGCTGCATCCTCGGCTTCGTCGGAGGCTTGCGCATTGAGCTCGAACTCGTGCGTCAATTGTTGCTGCTTGCTGCGGAAATTGATCTGCCGCCGCACCCGGTCGATCGCCTTGTTGCGCCCGACATTGACCAGCCAGGCGCGCGGGTTCGATGGCGGCGCAGTCTCCGGCCAACGCTCCAGCGCTATCGCGAACGCGTCCTGCAGGACTTCTTCGGCGAGATCGAAATCGCCGACGAGGCGGATCAGCGTCGCCAGCGCCCGCCCCGCCTCGTCGCGGAATATTTTTTCGATCTCAATCGGCGTCATGCGTCAGCCACGCGGCTATGGCGCGCGAGATTCGGGTTGCGGTCTCGGGCGCCGAACGACGTTCAGTCATAGATCATGATCGGCCTGACCTCGATCGATCCCGTCCTGGCGCCCGGAATGCGCGCCGCGATCGAAAGCGCGGTATCGAGATCCCTGGCTTCGATCAGATAATAGCCGCCGAGTTGTTCACGCGTTTCTGCGAACGGCCCGTCGGTGGTTAAAGTCTTGCCGTCGCGAACCCGAATGGTGGTCGCCGTTGACGTCGGTTGCAAGCCGTCGCCGGCCTTGAAATGGCCGCTCTGGATGATGGACTGGGTGAACGCGCCGTATTCGGCCGTCATGGCCTTGCGCGCCGCGGCGTCCAATTTGCCGAGTTCGGCTTCGTTCCGGTAGATCATCAACAAATACTGCATCGCGTGTGCTCCTTTTGATCGGCGTGTGTCGCCGACCTCAGTCGAACGGCTGCCGCGCCGAACGACATGTTCAGGATAATTTATTTTGGTGGTTTTGGCGGGCCGTTATCGGCTTGACGCGGCCGCCTTGAGCCCCCATGCCATGGGGGTCAGTCGGCCGGACGGCCGCTCCCGCTATGGCCGAAAGGCTGCGGGAGAGGAAAGTCCGGGCTCCATCGACATACGGTGCCGGATAACGTCCGGCGGGGGCGACCCCAGGGATAGTGCCACAGAGAACGAACCGCCCGCCTTTGCCCTTCGGGACTTCGGCGCGGTAAGGGTGAAAAGGTGCGGTAAGAGCGCACCGCGGGTCCGGCAACGGAAACGGCATGGCAAACCACACCGGGAGCAAGACCGAATAGGGACGGCAACGCGGGCTGTGCGCCTAAAGCGTCAACCCAGCAGGGCGATGTCAGGCTCGCCGTCCGGGTAGGTTGCTCGAGGCCATGTGCGAACATGGTCGCAGAGGAATGGCCGTCACGTATCGGTGCATGAAAATGCGGCGATACCCTACAAAACCCGGCTTACAGGCCGGCTGATGCTACCGACCATGAGGGGTTCGGCGTTAACGCGCCGGACCCCTCGCCAATTCGTGGGCTTGAAGTTGAATGAGCCAATCATGATGGCTAGATTGGAAGCGTGAGCGCGAAGCGAGCGACGCATGCTGCTTAGAGTTCTTTTTCCCCAGCCCTACATCGTCGAAGTTTCGAAACTGCGGCAGCAACTCGACGAGGCGCATTTCGCTTGGGCGACCGCATGGAAGCGACGGCAACTCGACTACACAATCGAAAACATCCGCTTCACCCACGATCCCGACTGGAACAAGCGGCTGTTCAGCCTGCAGGCCGCCCACGACGGCAAGACCTGGTTCTGGGGCACTATGCATGTGGTCGCGGGCTGGGGCGTCATGTCGATCTAGCCGAAAAGAATCCTGTAAGAATGACGTCGCTCAACACCGCGCCGGATTCATCGTCCGCGGCATTGCGATAGATCGTTACCGCCTGCGGCTGTGGACCTGTTGGAAGCCTGCATGCGCCACGGAATGACGAAAGGAAAAAATTGGATACCCCCGTCTACGTTCTTCTGTTGCTGGGCGCGCTCGCCGGGGGATTCGTGTCGGGACTTGCCGGCTTCGGGACCGCGCTGATGGCGCTCGGCATCTGGCTTTACGCGTTGCCGCCGTCGCTGGCGGTACCATTGGTGCTGATCTGTTCGGTGGTGGGGCAAACCACAACGCTGCCGTCGATGTGGCGGAGCTTTGACTTCACCCTGATCTGGCCGTTCCTGATCGGGGGACTGGCAGGCGTGCCGCTCGGCACGATGCTGGTTGCTCATGCCATCCGCACACCTTCAAGCTGGCGTTCGGCGTGTTCCTGCTGATATTTCCGGTCGCGCTTTATTTGCAGCGTGCGCCGTTGGCATTCAGCTTCGGGGGCAAGCCGGCGGATATCGCGATCGGATTTGCCGGCGGCATCATGGGTGGCCTCGCTGGCCTGTCCGGCCCGCTTCCGATCCTGTGGGCCAGCGTGCGCGGCTGGGGCAAAGCCGAGCGGCGCGGCGTGTTCCAGGTCTTCAACTGGACCATCCTTTTGACGGCGCTGTGCCTGCAGATCGGCAGCGGCCTCGTCAAAGCCGATGTGATACGGCTCGCGTTGCTGGCCTTGCCAGCCACGGTGCTGGGCGCATGGCTCGGCAAGCGGATCTATCACGCGCTGAGCGACCGGAATTTTCGCGATATCGTGCTTGGTCTGCTGTTCCTGTCCGGCGTGGCGCAGGTCTGGAACAGCATCGGCGCGCACTAGATTCTTGTTTTGACGCGTTTTCTTCACGCGAACCGGTATCCACCCACGGATCAAGTCCGAGGGCATGCTTCGCTCGAAAACGCTCTGGATCGAACCCGCAAACGCGATCATCACTGCATGGCCGCCATGCGCGGCGCCGCGAGACTGTATTTGTGCCGACGGTTTCGATATCTCTGCCGTCATGACCTCCCCTTCATTGTCGCGCGAACGCCTCGGTCTGGTGCTGGGTTTTGTCGGCATGACGATCTTCGGCGGCACACTGCCGGCGACGCGGATCGCGGTTTCGGCGATCGATCCTATCGCGGTCACCGCGTTGCGCACCGCGATTGCCGGACTGTGTTCGCTGGCGCTGTTGATCATACTGCGCCGGCCGCTACCGCCGCGGCGATTGTGGTTACAGCTCGTGATCGCCATGCTGTGCGTCAGCCTGCTGTTTCCGTTCCTGATGGCGCTGGCAATGCAGACCGTCGACGCCTCGCATGGTGGCGTGGTGCTGGGAATTCTGCCGATTGCCACCGCGCTGGTCGCCGTTATCATCACCCATGAACGGCCACGACCGATGTTCTGGATCGCATCGATCGCCGGCGCCGCGCTGGTGGTTGCGTTTGCCTTGCGCCAGGGCGGCGGCGCGGTGTCGGCCGGCGACCTGCTGCTGTTCGCCTGCGTCGCGGTGTCGGCGATCGGCTATGCCTATTCCGGCCGCCTCACCGCGGAAATGCCGGGATGGGAAGTGATCAGCTGGGTGCTGGTGATTACGCTGCCGGTTTCGCTGCCGATCGCAGCCTTCACGATACCCGCGGACCTCGGTCACATCGGCCTGAAGCCATGGTTTGCGCTGCTCTATGTCGCGCTGTTCTCGCAATGGATCGGCTTCTTCGCCTGGAATGCTGGCATGGCGATGGGCGGCATCGCGCGGGTATCGCAGGTGCAATTGCTGCAGCCCTTCGTGACGTTCGCGCTGGCCGTCTGGTTCAACGGCGAGACCATCACCTTGTCAATTCTGCTGTTCGCCGCCGCGGTGGTTGCAACTGTGGTGATCTCGACCCGCACCCGGCGCGATGCGGCGGCCGTGGCGAGCCGGGACGACACGCCAGCCTGGGAACCGTTGACGCAAGGGACGGAGTGAGCGCCCGATCTCGACGCGAATTGCCGCCGCAGGCCGCCTCAAGCATCCGATCCATCAAACACGCGATATGGTTGGCTGTCCCGCATCGGCCAACGCCGGGTTTTCCGCAACCAGCTCCGCCCGGCTTCGTTCCGACTTGATCGCGCGAACCAATATGCGTGCGGTCTTCATGTGATCCACCGTCACACATAACCGGATGATCTGGGCTACCGACACGTCGCGCATCGCATCGTCGGAAATTTTCATGGCGATTTCGAGCGCGCGCTTGATCGCGGCCTGGTATCGCTCGGCTTCAGTGGCCTTTTCCCTTTCCGCGCCACGCCCGCCCGCCACCATCTTGTCGGCGATGGAACCGGCCGACGCACAAATTTCGCGGATTCGTTGCGCGGCTTCGATGTCACCGAGCGGCCGGGCGTCCAAGACCTCCCAGATGTCGGGCTCCTGAGGTTTCTGAAACCAACGCATCACATGACGCCCCCGCGATGGCGGAAATATATTCCGGCACCGCTTCGCTTAGCAACCATGGCGTTTTGTCGCTCACGCAGCCGCTGAAATCGCAACGACTCCATGGCAAGGGCGTGGTGCGCCGCGTCCGTGACATGCGACCATCAAGCGCTAGTGTGCGGGCACGGAGTTCATCGCGGCAGGCTTTTTCAGCAGCATCACCAGAAGGCTCAGGCCGATATAGAATAACGTCAGAATGAAAAAGGCGTCGCCATAGCCCATCACCACCGCCTGGCGGTGAACGATCTGCGACAATTGCTTAAGCGCCATCAGCGAGGCGTCGCCGAGACCCTGCATACGCTGGGTCAGCATGTTGAGCGTCTCGGTCGCGGTGGCATTGCCCCAGTTCACCCGATCGTGCAAACGCGAGATATGCAGGTCGGTGCGGTCGTTCAGCACCTCGTTGATGATGGCAAGGCCGACCGCGCCGCCGAGATTGCGCGTCAGGTTGAACAGGCCGGAAGCGTTCTTGACCCGGTCCGGCGGCAAGGTGCCGAGCGCGATATTGTTGGTCGGCACCATCGCGCACATCAAGCCGATTCCGCGCAGGATCTGCGGCATCAACAGCTCGTAGAAATCATAGTCGCGGGTCATCCACGTCATCTCGTAGGAACCCAGTGCGAACACCACCAGACCGAACGCAATGATGTAGCGCATGTCGAACTTGAGCGTCAGCCGCCCCACGACCGGCGCCATCAGGAACATGGCGATGCCGGAAACGAACATGGTCTCGCCGATCATCAGCGCGCTGTAGCCGCGCACTTCCGACAAATAGCGCGGATACATATAGGTCAGGCCATACAGGCCGATTCCGACGCAAAACGAGATCAGGCAGCCAACGCCGAAATTGCGGTTGCTGAAGGCCCGGATGTCGACGATTGGCTCCCTTGTGGTCAGCACGCGATAGAAGAAAGCGATTCCGCAGACGGCGCCGATGCTGGCGCAAACCGCCACAGTGGTGTCCTGCAGCCAGTCATATTGCGGACCTTCCTCAAGCACATATTCGAGCGAGCCGAGGAATCCCGCCATCGCGATCAGGCCGAACCAGTCGAAATGGTCCAGTAACTCGAAATTCGGCTCGTCGAAATCGACCAGCGCCCATACACCGATGATAATGATAATGCCGGGGATGACGTTGATGAAGAACAGCCAATGCCACGACAGGGCATCGGTGATGTAGCCGCCGACGGTAGGCCCGATGGTCGGGGCCAGTGTCGCGACCAGGCCGATGATCGGGCCAACGATATGGAATTTGCTGCGCGGAAATACCGTGTAGGCCGATGCGAACACGGTCGGGATCATGCCTGCACCCAAAAAGCCCTGGATCGCGCGCCACAGGATCATCTGCTCGACCGAGGAAGCAAATCCGCACAGGAAGCTTGACGCGGTGAATCCCCCGGCCGAGATCACGAACAACAGCCGCGTGCCCAACGCGCGCGACAGGAAGCCGGACAGTGGAATCGCGATCACCTCCGCGATCAGATACGCGGTCTGGACCCACGACACCTCGGTCCAACTGGCGGACAGGCCGGCCTGGATGTCGGTCAGCGACGCCGAGACGATCTGGATGTCCAGGATCGACATGAACATCCCGAACACCATGATGAGAAACGCAAACAGCCGCCGTGGTGCGATACGCTCGGACGGCGCCGCGGCGTTCATCATCGACGGCGAGGCGGTGGTGGCGTCAGCCATGATCGGCCCAAATCACTGTCCAGGTCAGGAAGCGGCGCGGCGTGCGCGCATCATTGCGGATGGATCGCGGCCGGCGAATCCAGGTCGGTATCGCTGTCGGCATCCTTGGCGCTTTCGTGGGTATCGATCGTGACATAGACCGACATGCCGGCGCGCAACAGGTCCTGCCGGGCGACATCGCGGGGCACGCGTATGCGGACCGGCAGGCGCTGCACGATCTTGGTGAAATTGCCGGTGGCGTTGTCCGGCGGCAGCAGCGTGAACACCGAACCCGCGGCCGGCGAAATGCTGTCGACGATGCCCGCGAATTTGCGGTGACCATAGGCGTCCACCGAGATCGTCACCGGCTGGCCCGGGCGAATCCGCCTGAGCTGCGTTTCCTTGAAGTTGGCATCGATGAAGACGTCGTCGAGCGGCACCACGTTGCCGAGCCGTTGTCCGACCACGATGTAGTCGCCGGTCGAGACCAGGCGGTTGGAGAAGGTGCCGTCCACCGGCGCCCGCACCGACGTAAAGTCGAGATCGCGCCGGGCCTTCGCCAGCGTCGTTTCCAGTTCAGCGAGCTTGGCGCGGGCCTCGGTCTGCTGCGCCCTGGTGACTTCGACATTGTCGCGCGCCGCGTCATAGGCTGCCTGCGCCGACTTCACCGCGGCGATGCCCTGGTCGCGTGCCGCTTCCGACCCCTCGAAGGTAGCGCGCGAGGCGAATCCCTTGCCGCTCAGATCCTGCTGGCGATCGAAATCGAGCCCGGCGCGCTTGAGACCGGCCTCTGCGGACACGACCTGCGCCTTGGCCTGATCGACCGAACTTTCCAGCGCGGTGACCTGGCGGCCGATACGATCGATGGTGGCCTGTTGGGTCGCGATCTTGGTGGTCGCGGCGTCCACCGCGATACGGTAATCGCCGTCGTCGATCTTGAAGATGATCTCGCCGGCCCGCAGCGGCGCGTTGTCGCCGACCAGGATCGCCGCAAGGTGACCCGAAACCCCGGCGCCGAGCGTGGTGTTGTTGGCGCGCACATAGGCGTCGTCCGTCGAAACGTAAAAACGTCCGATCAAAAAATAATGCGCGCCATAGGCTGCGGCGGCGAGCGCTAGCAGTCCGACGATGCCGGGGAGAACGAGTTTGCGCTTATCAGGTTTCGGGGTGGCCGGCCTGGCGGCCGGTTTCTCCGTAATTGTCTGGTCCGGCGTTTCCGCCGCGCGGCGACCGGGCGCGTCCTCAGCGAGATACCCACGCAGTCGATCGGCGAGTACGGCGGCAGCATCCCGCGCCGGCTCGTCCCCCAGCATATCCGGCTCGCCACGAATAACCCGTGCGGCCTGATCTCTCGCTGCGGCCATTTAGCGGTCTCCCCACTGACACGACACGACCGAGGGCGCAGCCCAAATCAGGTTCCGTCGCCTCGCAGTTTCGAAATTAATATTGACCGAACGGTTCGGTCAAAATACCTAATACTGATCCGCGCTATTACTGATACTGGTCCGTTATAGAGCGTCCGCTGCTTATATTGCATTGCACGGGCCGGAATATTCTCAGAGAAGCTAAACCAATGGTTGCAGCTAATCCGACTACTCTTTGCCTTGCCGGGGACGAAAACAATGCGAAGCGCCGCCAGATCCTCGATGGCGCCAGCAAGGTCTTCATGGATCTCGGTTTCGACGGCGCCAGCATGGGCGAAATCGCCCGCGCCGCCGGCGTCTCCAAGGGGACGCTTTACGTCTATTTCGCCGACAAGAGCCGGCTGTTCGAAGCCATCGTGGAAGAGGAAGGCATCGAACAAAGCAAGGTCGCCTTCAATTTCGATCCCGGGCGCGACGTTCCCACCACGCTTCGGGAATTCGGCCAGGCCTACATCCAGTTGCTGTGCCGGCCCGGCGGCGGATCGGCGATCCGCACGGTGATGGCGATTGCCGAGCGAATGCCGGACGTCGGCCGCCGCTATTATGAACATGTCCTGGAAAAGACCATCGGCCGCCTCGCTGCCTATCTCGAGGCGCATGTGCAAACCGGCGAAGTTGCGATCGACGACTGCACGCTCGCAGCCTCGCAATTCATGCTGACATGCCAGGCGTCGCTATTCCTGCCATTCATCTTCCAGGCCGCACCAGCGCCATCGGAAGAACGCATCACGCAGGTGATCGAAAGCGCAACGCGGATGTTTCTCGCGGCGTATCGCCCGAAGACAGGCTGACCACCGGCGTGAGCGCATAAATTCAGAACTGTCGACGGATGTCCGTTTGGTGCGCATTCCGGATTCAAGCCGGACGTCACGCGAGATCCTAAAAGGGCCAATATTTGGCGTTTAGGGAGCAGCTACTACCAGTGAAGCCGGTGACGTTCAGTTCATGAAATGGATGGCGGGATGCAGCGTGCCGAGCACTCCGACGATGGCAAATATGGCAAGTCCCAGTGCGATCTCGATCAGCGTGTTGCGCGTCAGCGCTGAAAGCGCGTTGGCGTGCGTCTTGGTCCTCGTCGTCAAGGTGATCTGAGGCGTCAGCCAGAACCGGTTGACCGCGGCAAAGCCGACCATGAGCACGAAAGCCACGATCTTGAGCAACAGCAATTGTCCATAGTCGGTCACAAGCAGGGCGCGGAACGAACCGACGAGAATCCACGTATTCACGATTCCTGACAAGATCAGGACAGCGATGCTGATCATGCCGAGGGCTGAAAACCTGAGGACGGCGTCCAGTTGCAGCTGTTCCCACCCGAAAGCCGAACGGCGCCGCCCGACCGCGAACAGAATTGAAAGGCCAAACAGGCCTCCGATCCAGGCGGACGCGGCGAGAAGATGCAGCACGTCGGCGGTGAGGTGCAGAATCCCCAATTCTCCCAGCGTTGAGCCGGCATGCCCGGTCCAGGCGATCGCACCGACCAGCGCCGATGCCGCGGCAAGCCCGAGCCAACGCAACACAACATACCGGCTGAGAACCAGACAGGCCGCCAGCACGAGAGCGAACGCGGCGCGTACTTCCGAAACCAATCCGAATTGGGTATCGCCTGCGACGGTCAGCACCGCGCCCGATGTGATCGCCTCTCTGCTGCCAAGGCCTGTGATCGACATGGTCAGCAGCATGAACCACACCAGACCCGTCACGGCAGTGACGGCAAGCCCTGTCCAAGTGAGCGCAGCCATTCGCGATTGGAGGATGGCGCCGCCATCCCGCGACTGGCGCAGAGCAGGATCGGCGACGAAGACGCAGAACATCACCGCACCGGCCGTTGTCGCCGACGCCGCGAAATGGATCGCGCGCGTCAGAACGAGAGGGCCGTTGACCTCCGCCCCAAACCAGCTCATCGGGCTTTCCCCTTGGCGTTACTGGCCGACCTGGAAGGTGAAGTTGCCTTCCGTAGCGTGCGTATCCACGGACAGCACGTGCCAGTGCACGTGATAGGTCCCTGCACCGCCCTCGCGCAGCGGGATCGAGATCTGGTTGCCGCTGATGCGAGCTTTTCCGCGATCGACGCGTTCGCCGGCCGCATTGGTCACGGTCAAGCTCGAGAAGGCGGGCTCGAGCTTTTGGGTGAACCACAGCGTCACATTACGTGGTGAGCCTGCGACCTTGTTGCCGACGCGCGGCTCGGAATGGTCGAGAAATGCATGCGCTTGCGCCGCGCTGGTTGCGAGCACAAGCAAGAGCGAAGTGATTCCAATCAGGGATGAACGTCGCATGGTCAATTACCTCGGAAAGGGGCTTGCGGACTGGACAGAGCCGCCGAACAGTGGTTTGCCGATCCCGTTCGGATCGATGTCATCGAGGTAATAGTGCAGTTGGGCGATCACGCCGACATTGCTGCCGCTCTGCCGGTTGATCGGGATCAGCGCCTCGATGCCGACCTGGAAATAGGTGCCGGCCCAGATCACCCCGGGATTGATGGTACCAGTGGTCAAGGTTCCGGAGGTCAAGGTGTTCGCAACCGGCGTTTGCAGATTTGCCTCGACGAGCGGGATCAGGTGATTGATGAAATCCGGCAGGCCCAGATCGACCACGGCGGATTTCAGATAGGGCATACTATACTGAATGCTTCCGCCCCAGTTCAGTACCTGGGGGTGGAATTCGGTATCGACAGTCTGAAGACCGCTGTCGGGATCGATGCCAAAGCTCGTCGTGAAGTTTCTGGCCGGGATCGCGTAACCGACCTGGCCCGTGATCGCGACCGGCCTGATCCAGGACAACGTATCCGGCAGATCGCCGAGTCCTTTGCCGAAATAGATGGTGGGCGTGTAGGTGTCGAACGCCTCGGCGCCGACGGTCGAAGACCCGGTCCCACCCCATTCCGCGCTGAGCCCGACCGACAGGACGAACTCATGCTCAGGGCTTTTGAACACCCGATATTTCAACGTGGTTTCGAGATTCTGGAAGCCGTTGGCTCCGGGCATTGTCGGATCGATCGGACCGAGGAAGGTATAGGTTGTGCCGAACGATATCGCAAAATCCTCGGTGATCCGTTTGGAGAACTCGCTGGAGATGTCGCGTTGCCGGACCGGCGGAATGTCGCCGGTGTTGAAGCTGTCGACGGTGGGTAGCGCCAGTTCGTCATTGACGCCGGGATCGTCGATGGAAAGCGTGGCCGGGAAGAAGCGATTGCCGACGATTTCGTGGGCTGCGCTTTCAGCTAAAGGAACGAATGCGGCGCCGAATCCGAGAAGACCCGCGCGCAAATGACGGTAGGACATTGAGAGCCTCCACAACTACCACATAAGGATGGACTCGGCGGCCGAACGGCCGCCAGCTTACATCGGCAGAGGTGGAGCGCGAGCCTGTGTGTTGGAGCCGGCGCGGAACGGCGACAGGTCCAGCGCGGCAATGGTCCAGTCCACATGCGTGGGCTGAAAATGGGAAACCGTGAAGGCGGCTTGCTGCGGCGCATCGATCGAGGCACTTGCCTGCAGCACGCAACAGATTGCGCAAGCACCATTATGGGTAGGCTGCCCGCCGCGTTGGTCGCTCTGACCGGACGACGCGGCGGAAACGGTATGGCAGATTTCGGCCGATTGCAGCGGATCGGCAGCCGCCATCGCGACCGCCCAAGTGGCGGCGATCGGTGCCAAGATCTGCACCGCCAGCGCGATCCAAAGGATCGGGAGAAATCTTAGATGCCGTGGCATACTGCTCACCTTTGATCCCGCTATTAGCATTCGGGGACATCGAGTGTCGACAGCTATCCTCGCGCAATCCTACGCCAATGCCATCGTCGCGCTGGATCGCCGGGGCGCGCCATTAACAAGCCGAGCAGGCGGCGTGCAGGATGAGAGGACATCGGATGAGCAAGCATCGGTCAGAGGTATCCGCAAACGAACCTCAAGCCATCACTGTTCCGAATGCCTTGAATGACCGGTTTGGGTCATTCGCGTCGGTTTTGGCCTGCTCGCGCCACGCTCGGGAAGGTAATCTCGGAAGTCGCGGTTATCCGCATCTGGCTGGGCGCTTGTGAGTCAACGCCCTCGTTCTACTCGTCCTCGTCGTCTTCCTGCCTCATCCTGGCATGCCTCGGCAATGGCTTGCCGAGCGATCCCATGGCCATTGGATCACGCGAGGCATAGGAATTGCGGCTTGTCGCGCGCGCGGCGACTTCCTCCCCCGAGACGGCGGCAGGCTCGCAGATGATGGGCCGGCGTGGGCGGCGCATCAGGTCCACGTGGATGTGATTATAGTGATAGACGTTGGAGCCCGGCGCCAGCACGGTGGTGAATTCGCGGCAAGCTGAAGCCTGCACGTCGCGCAGGAAGCCCTGCTCTTCCGGCATGCCCCTCCAGCCTGTCTCCACCGAAATGCGCCGGCCGTCGGCCAATGTGAACGCTGCGATATCCAGCGCGTTGCCGAAGGCGTGTTCGGAAATATGCGCATTCGGATTGCCGTTCATGCCACGGCAAGAATAGGCGGAGATCTGCTTGATCTCGACGACGCGGGCGCCGAACCAGCGCATCGCCGCCGGCTGCACGGAATCGGCCAGCCAGTGATCGAGGACTGAAACAATCGGACAGGCGAGCGTCGCAGCGGGTTTTATCGCGACAGGGCCGAACGCGTTAACGGAATTGCCGGGCGCGGGGCCCGGCCCAAGTCGTGGTATACTTGCTGCCGGGACGCTGCTGGCTCGCGGCGTAACCGGCGGCACATAAGAACGTGCCGAATAAGGCGCCGGATAGCGGTCACGTTGCGGATAGCCATGCGAATAGTCTTGCGCACCCGGATACGGGCGGATGCCCGGTTGCGTCGCAGGCGGCTCACCTTCGGCCGGCAGATCGATTTCATCTTCTTGCCGAGCAACGCCAGGCGCGGTGAGCGAAATCGGGCCGCCCGATGGCGTGGCATAGCCGGGTTGGCGCGTTGCATAAGGCGACGTCTGCGGCGAAGGCCGCTGCGAGATCGGCCAGCGCGGTTGGTTGCCGATATCGCCAGGCGGCCGCAGATCGTCGTCGGCGAAACCGAAACTGGGACTGCTCTCGCCGAGTGCTGCAACCCTGAGCGGGAATTCCGCACCGCAAACGCCAGGACCGGAAATCGGATCGATCCGGACCAGTTCGGCATTCTCCTTGACCGCGCCGGATTTCAGGCACGCAATTTCGGCCTCGGCCCGCCAAGGTTCGCGCTCCTGGGTCTGAAAAAGCCCGCGACCGCACCCCGCTAACGAGACAAGGACGAAGGAGCCGACGAGATACAAACCAACTCCGCGCGTCATCCGCGCAACTTCGATGAATTTATTTAAGGAACTCTTCAACGCGTTGATTTCACGACTTTTTAACCATGCCACAATGTCCGCGACGGGAACCCGGATCGCGATGGAACAGCAACGCTGACTTTTTCCGGCGGGAACGACTTGCTAACCTTGCGCGTTACGACGATCTGCGACGAGAACAGGGAGATTTCCCATGACTTTCGCCAGCAAATTGAGCGTTGTTGCCGCGTATATTGCTTTCGCCTTTGTCGGCGCAATCGTGCTCGGCATGTTCTGAAAATCAACGCGTTACCGATTTCCGCACGCCCGGTAGCTTGGATCATTTCAGCCACCGGGCGTTTTGCAATGATGGTATCGATCAGAAACTGAAGCAGTTCGATCCGGTGATGCCGCCGATCTTGAAATCCCTGCACATCATCCCGGGATCGTCAGGATCGGGATACATGTCGTCCCTTGCGCTGCGCTCGCGCACGGTATGACCGAAGCGCCAGCCGCGGCATGCATCGCTTGTAGGCGCGTGACGTCGGCGTGCCATTCTGCGGCGCGCCGAGCATCTGCGAGCAGTGTTGGGTATCGACATGCAAGGCATCGTCGCCGCGTGCCTGCTTCAGCGTGTTGTTGTAGATGTCATTATCCGCTTGCGCGTTCAAGGCGCTGCCGAGCAGCAGTAACGTGATCAGGGCTGTTTGATCCGGCGTTTCATCTGACATCTCCTCTTCGCTCAACCTGCCATCATCGGTCGTGCGCGAAGCATGCGCGGGTTCAGGACCCGGCGATTACAAATTGGACAGGTGAGCGGTATTCGGCCTTACCGTTAATTCTGGGATCGCGGCTCCGCGAGTGCCTGGCGATAGGTAACCAGCCTTGCAGGTGTCGCGCCGATCCGGCTCCAGGCATTCCCGGAGCAGAAGAAACGGCCGAGTGCGCAGGCTTCGACCCGAAGCGAATTCGGCCCCTTCAGCGCCATGGTCGCGTAATAGGTGCTGCCGGTGTCACGGCTATAGATATTGCCGGACCATTCGGAATCCGTCTTCGACTTCATGTCCACCAACACCGTCTCGCGCTTTGTATTGGTCGAGCGATCGAGCACATAGCCGCACAACGCCTGACCACACGGCTCGATCCGAACCAGTCCCTTGGCTTCGGTCTGCCAGTCGCCGAGTGGCGTATCGACCGGCTCCTCTGGTTCTCGGTACACGACTTTAGATACCGGCGCCCGGCACCGACGGCAATGCGGCGGCCGCAGGCACGACTGCAGACGGCCGCGCTATGACCCCTGGCGTCATGGGCGGCGGCGCCACGGTTGCTGTCGTTATCGGCTGAATCGGTGGCGATTGAATCGGTTGCGGCTGCGATTGCGGCGGCAACAGCGCGACCGAAGCGACGACGTGTGGTGGCGTTGCCGGAGCTACGTGGGCGATGGGTTGCACGGGCGATGGAGGCGCCGGCGACGCAACCGGGGCCACGACGGGCGCCGGCGACAGATCGTCGGCATCGTCACCGCGGTTGCACCTGCTGCGCTGTTCATAAACGCCCCGGATCGATATCGAGACGCAGGAAGCCGAGCCGCAATGCCTTGGTGCTTCGATGTGGATGCGGTGTCCACCGATCACGAATGAAAATGAATCGCCGGCACAAGCCGGCGAGCCGAGCAGCATCAAGCCGGCAAGCGCGTAAAATCGCTTCATCTGAAATCTCTCTCCCAGGCATGTTCGGTGAAACTAGGCCTCGGTAGGGCTTCTCGACGTGATTTGTGTCACCGAAATCAGCGATCACACGGCCGGCCGCTCCGGCTCGCCATGTGACGCACATCACAGAAGGGGGCGGGCCCGCAGACGTAGGCTCTGGCGAAATCGAACTCACCAGCTACCTACGGAGGCTCACATGAAAAAGCTCTATATTCTCGCGGCGCTGTTGATGGCGAGCACGGCCGCCCATGCCGGCAACTCGATTTCGTTCGATATCGAGGGACACCATATCCACATCGCAGTGCCCAGGAATTGCAGTTCGCTGTCATGCCTGCAGATATCGGCGCCCGGTCTTTCCGACTCCAATTTCGGCTCCAAGTGGAATCGCGACGACGACAAATACGATGACAATTATAGCGACAATTCACCGGCTCCCGTGCAGAAGAACCCGTCCGCTCCAGCCGTGCAGGCTGCCGCGCCGGTTGCCCAGGCAAACGCGCCTCAACAATTGACAGCGACGCAACCGGTGCCGCCCGTTGCAAGCACGACCACACCCGTCCATACGACGGTCGCTTCCGCTAATCCTGTTGCGTCGACGCCTGATAGCGCGGCGCCAACTGCAGCGCCGGTTGCTCCGGCTCCTGTCGCATCCGCGCCGGTGCCGGTTGAAGCGGCAGCACCCGTTTCCGACCCGAACAGCCCGATCGGCGTCTGGGCCACCGAAGAGAACAAGGGCAACGTTCGCATCGAGCCGTGCGGCCCCAATCTCTGCGGTTATGCGGCAAAGACCGGCGAAAAGATCCTGATCAGCATGAAGCCGTCGGGATCGAAATGGACCGGCCGGATTCACGACCCCGACAGCGGCCGCAACTACGACTCGACGATCGCGATGAAGGGCACCAATGCCTTGAAAGTTCAAGGTTGCGCATTCGGCGGCATGTTCTGTGGCGGCCAGACCTGGAAGCGCGTCAGCTAGGAGAATATTCGCAAAAAGCAGGCACTCGCTTTCCAAAAAGATCGCACGCGTTGCGTTGGAATTTTTTCAAGACCAGGTGCCACGTCCCTGCAAATCCGGGACGCGGCGCCTAATCGTTTTGCCCCTGTACAACGATGACGCTGTCTGCGTTCATACGACATTCAGCGGACGGAGTCCTCAATCGCCGGGACTGAGGTTCGCATCCCCGGGGAATCCAAGGTGGGCATCGTGATGAAGCACCGGCTTTCGTTAGTCGCCTGGCTCGCATTTCTGCTGCTGGGTGGCGCAACCTGCGCCGATGCGAACACTGTTCCGATCGAAGCCGGACCGATGCCGATCGTCGGCAACGCAACATACGGCCTGACGCGACTGGCGCAGGCAACGCAAGCGCCGGCAGCGGCGGCCGCCGACGCGCAACCGGCCGACGAGCCGATCGGAAATGTCGCGACATTGACCGGTACGGCGACCGTGACCCGCAACAATACGCCGACGCCGCTCAAGCCGCAGGACGACATTTTCTTGAACGATGTGCTGCAGACTTCGACGAATTCGACGCTCGGCGTCACCTTCAACGACGCAACCACGTTCAATCTCACCGCCAACGCCACGGTCACCGTCGACAATTATGTCTATCAGGAAGGTGGCAAGCAGAACTCCGCGCTGTTCGATATTGCCAAAGGCACGGTCGCGTTCGTCGCGGCCGAACTGGCCCATAGCGGCGACATGAAGATATCGACGCCGACCGCAACGCTTGGGATTCGCGGCACCACCGGTCTTGTCGAGGTGCCAGAGGGCGCCGCAGCCAATAATCCGAACAACGTCGCGATCAAGCTCTATCCCGACGCCGATGGCCGGGTTGGACGGATCGAGGTAAACGACCGCAATGGCGCGCGGCTCGGGTCCCTGACACAGGGATCGAGCGGCTTCACCATCCGCCGCGGCGCAGGCGGGCGCTTTACCGCGGCCGCCCTGGTGATCTCGCCACAGCAGGCGCTACGCGACCAGGGCATCGTGCGCCAGGTTCATGCTGCCCAGAGCGCCGGCCGCCAGATCGTCGCCCGACAACGCGCGCTGCGTCAGGCCAATCCGAACCGGAATAATTTGCGCAACAATCCCGCGCGTCGGCCCGGCCTGCAGCGACAGAATGGCTTGCCGCAACGCCCCGGCTCGCCGCAAGCGCCCGAACGCCAGAATCAAAATCGGCAAGAACGAAATCGACAAGGCCAGGTCCAGCCGCCAACGGGCGCGCCGCATGCCGTGAATGGTCACGCTGTGCGGCAGCCCGGCCCGCCGCAGCATGGACTGCAGCGGTCCGGCTTTGCGAACCGGCCGGCACTGCAGCGGCGCCCTCCCCCGCGCGGAAAGCCGCGGAAGGAAAAGCGCTAGGGCGATGGGCCCCCAATCGATCGCCCTGACCTTACAGCCACAACCCTCAAGCCGGCTTTCGCATCAAGCGCTGACCGGCACGAATGCGCGTTCCCTCCGAAATGCCCTCGCAAAATTCAAAATGGTCCGGCGTCAGCACGATGATGGTCGAGCCGTGCTCGAACCAGCCAAGCTCTTCGCCCTTCGCGACCGAGGCGTCGCAGGGAAACAGCACCGGCCCCTTGCTCTGCGCGTTGAGAATCCGGTCGAGAAAATGCAGCCGGATGCTGGCGACAAGAATGGCCGCCACCGGCACCAGCGTCACCGCCTCGCCGCTTGAAAGTCGGGTTTGCAGCACCGCGCGCTCGTTCTTGCAAAACAGCCGCTCTACCCGCTTCAGGGCGATCGGATTGACGTTCCAGGTGTCGCCATGAATGAACGTAACCCGCTCGATCAGA
Organism: Pseudomonadota bacterium; assembly: GCA_018971625.1. Classification (GTDB taxonomy): domain Bacteria; phylum Pseudomonadota; class Alphaproteobacteria; order Rhizobiales; family Xanthobacteraceae; genus Bradyrhizobium. The sequence continues at coordinate 18,143 of JAGXAJ010000013.1, read as the reverse complement.
CAGTCCGCCGGCGCATGGAAACGATGGTACATGCTCGAGGTCAGCCGCAGCGTGATGAAACGCCCGTTGCGGTGCGCATCGACCAGTGCAGGATCGCCGAGCAGATCAAGCAATGAATAAGGCGCGCCCTTGATCTGAAACAATTCGGTGCCGGCGATCGCGCCGAACGCGCCGACGATGGCGTCGCAGGGACTGGCCACAATCGACGGGTCGGGATCACACGGACGCAGGCCAGGACGCAGTTCGCGGGTAAAGCAATCGTGCAGACTTTTAAAACCGGTCTTGCGCGCCTCGGAAAGATCGAGGTTGGAAAACATCCGCCAACAGGCGATCGAGAGATCGCGAACCAGCGGCTGCTCGATCTTGCTGAACCAGCCGATGAAGCGGGTCACCGCCGCGCGCGGTATCCGGTTGGTGAGCAGGAAGTTCAGGTCCTCCTGCTGTGTCAGACCGGCGATCAGGCTCCGGATTGTCATGAATCTGTCAGCAGGATTCGCTAGCGCTGGCGGCATGGATTCGCCCCTTCCGATTCTGTCGCTGTCCGCGGTCGCTGGCGCCGCAGCCGTCTTCCCCAAATTGCAGGCGCGGCTGGCGCTGTCGCGGGCGAAGCACCGCTCGCTCGGCGGCCACTCCAAGATGTCGCGCATGGTGGCGCGCGTGATCCCGTTTTATGAATTCGACATCAACGATTTCTTCGCCGCCGATGGCGCGCCGGCTTCCGTTGCAACGCAACGCCAGGACGGTTTCTTCGGCCTGGCGCGGCTTTATGAAGAGCGCTTTGCCAAAGGCCGCAAGCTGACAGCGGAGGCGGCGGCGCACATTTCCGACCTGCAATTCACCGAGGCCTACCGGGTGCCGTTTCAGTTCAGCCGGCTGGTGCGCGAACATCTCGGCACCGGCGCCTTCATGCAATCCTCGGCCGGGGTCACCGTCACCGATCTCGACGGCAATGTGTTCTACGACCTGACCGGCTCCTACGGCGTCAATATCTTCGGCAACGACTTCTACAAGGCGTGCATCGAAAGCGCCGAGAAGCGCGCCCACTCGCTCGGTCCGGTGCTCGGGCCTTATCATCCCGTCATCATCGAGAACGTTCGACGGCTGCGTGAAATTTCCGGACTCGACGAGGTCTCGTTCCACATGTCCGGCACCGAAGCCGTGATGCAGGCGGTGCGGCTGGCGCGCTATCATACCCGGCGCTCGCATCTGGTGCGTTTCGCTGGCGCCTATCACGGCTGGTGGGGCGACGTGCAACCCGGCGTCGGTAACCCGGTGTCGCCGCACGAGACCTACACGCTGGCCGACATGTCCGAACGCACGCTGCACGTCCTGAGGACACGCAGCGATGTCGCCTGCGTGCTGGTCAATCCGCTGCAGGCGCTGCATCCCAACGTCAATGCGCCGAGCGACTCGGCGTTGGTCGACAGTTCGCGCTCCGGCCGTCTCGATCGCTCGGCCTATGCCGAATGGCTGAAATCCCTGCGGACGATCTGCACCGAGCGCAACATCGTCCTGATTTTCGACGAGGTTTTCGTCGGCTTCCGGCTCGCCGCAGGCGGCGCCCAGGAGTATTTCGGCGTTCGCGCCGACATGGTGACCTACGGCAAGAGCCTCGCGGGCGGCCTGCCGGTCGGCGTGGTCTGCGGCCGCAAGGATCTGATGCGCCGCTTCCGCGACGATCGTCCGGTCGACATCTGCTTCGCGCGTGGCACCTTCAACTCGCATCCCTATGTCATGATGGCGATGGACGAGTTCCTGAACCGGCTCGCCGAACCGGAATTCCGCGCGGTCTACAGCGAGCTTGACGAGACCTGGGATGCGCGGGCGCGGCAGCTCAACGATCTCTTCGTTTCGCGCGACCTGCCGGTGCGGGTCAGCAATCTGTCGTCGATCTGGATGGTGCGCTACACCGAGCCGTCCCGCTACAACTGGATGCTTCAGTACTACCTGCGCGCCGAAGGGCTGGCGCTGAGCTGGGTCGGTACGGGCCGCCTGATTTTCAGCCTGAACTACTCTGACGCCGATTTCACCGAGGTCGCCGCGCGCTTCGCCAACGCGGCGGCGAAAATGAAGCAGGACGGCTGGTGGTGGCACGAGACGTCGCTGACCAACAAGAACATCCGCCGCCGGATTCTCAAGGAAATGCTGACGAAGCGACGGCAGCGATAGGCTGACCACCTTGGAATCCGTCATGGCCGGGCATAGCCGTCCGCAGGACGGCGTCGCTTCCGCTCGCCTACGCCCGGCCATCCATATGTCTTTCTTGCTCTCAAACTGGGTGCAATCGCTTTCTCAACAAAGCGCAAGCCATGAAGACGTGGATGCCCGGGATCGCAGACAAGTTTACGCCGTCTGCGGGCAGACGGCTCTGCCCGGGCATAACGGTCGTGTTCAGACATATCTTTTGTCTTTAGCAACGCGCGCTCAGACGACCAGTCCGCCGTGCTTTTCGAGGCCGGGATCGATCAGCTCGCCCTTCAGCAGCGCCAGCGGAGCCTTGTAATAGAGTTTGAAATCGCTGAAGGGGTCAGTCAGGATCTTGGTCATCCAGACCAGGCCGGTCTCGACGTCGCGGATGAAGAACAGGTGCACCGTGCGGAACAGCAATCCGCCGACACCCACCGCCAGCCAGATCTTGGCGACCTGCCGCATGAAGTCAGTCGATGACACCCAAGGCTTGAACATTCCGAACAAGGTCGGATCGAGATACAATACCAGGGGCGACAGCGCCCAGATCGTCATCAGCACGACCTTGCGCCGCAGATTATAGCCGACCTTGATCTCTTCCTTGTACTTGTGGGTCGCCTGGTTGACCTGGTCATAGCCTTTCGGCTCGAAAAAGAAATGACCGGCCTGGCGCGTGGTCATGGAGACCAGCCAGCCTACCAGGGCCGCGGCCAAGGGATCGAAGAACATCATCACGTAACCGATCAGAAAACTCAAAGCACTGACAAAATGCAGGCTCTGGTTGATGCGGCTATGATGGTAGTAGCGATGGTCGTCCCAACGCTGAATTCGCAAAGCCGTCATAAAGTTCTTGATCATGATTCTCTCCAGGTCGGCGTCAACCTATAGCGATTCGATGTCCGGCGTGTGACAACATCATAATGACATATGACATCACGCAAACCGGGCTTGATGGAAAGCCGGGAACGCCTAAGGCGGCTTCCTAATCAGCCTCCCTAGGCAGCTTTGGCGATATCGGTTTTCCGGAAACGGACCAGCGAGAAATGGCCGAGCGGCGGGATCAGGCGGCGCTCCACCAGCTCCATGCCGCGGGCGCCGGCAAGCCATTGCGCATAGCGCGACCAGGCAAATTCGGCGGTCCGGAAACCGAGCGGGCGCACCACCGGCTGCAGCCGCTGCTCGATGAAACGGCGAACGCCGGTATCGGCGCTGACTCTGGTCAGAATAATCAACTCGCCGCCAGGCCGTAGTACGCGGGCGAACTCGTCCAGAGCCGCCTCCGGATTGGGCACCGCGGTGACGACATATTGCGCCATCACGACGTCGAACGAGTTGTCGGAGAATTCGAGTTTTTCGGCGTCCATCACCGCAAGCCCCTCGACATGGCTCAGGCGCTGTTCGGCGACGCGGTCTTTTGCCTTTCGCAGCATGGCTTCCGAAATATCGGTGCCGAAGATGCGAAGGTGCGGCGCGTATTGCGGCAACGAAATGCCGGTGCCAACACCGACTTCAAGAACCCGGCCGCCAAGCCTGTTGGTGGCCTGAATTGCCGCCTTGCGGCCTTTGCTGAACACACCGCCGAACACGAGATCGTAAACGGGTGCCCAACGGTCATAAGCCCGCTCCACCGTCTCGCGATCAAAGTCCAGTTCTTCGGTGCCGTCCAGTTTCAATATTTGCGCCATGATCAATCCAGCTCGTTGTGGTGATGGTTTGGTCTAACCGCGTACCGCGGTTCTGCCCGCAATCGGGCGGGTCGGCCGTAGCGAACGGCTCGGCTGCAATGCAGTGAGGTTGCCGATGAACTGCCGCGCACTGTTTTCCCAGGAGCGCTCGACAGCGAAATTCCGGCACGCCTTGCGCGACATGTCGAGCGCGCGGATGCAGGCCTTTCCGAGGTCTTCGCTGAGTGCGCCAATCGGATGGTCCGCGATCACATCGAGCGGACCGGTGACCGGGAACGCCGCGACCGGGGTGCCGCAGGCCAGGGCTTCCAGTTGCACGACACCGAACGTATCGGTGAGGCTTGGAAACACGAACACATCGGCTGCAGCCAGATGCGACGACAGATCCGCTCCCTTTTTCTCGCCAAGAAATATGGCCTGCGGAAAACGGCGCTGAAGTTCGGCGCGCTGCGGCCCCTCCCCGATCACGACCTTGGACCCGGGCAGGTCGAGCGCGAGAAAAGCCTCGAGATTTTTTTCGACCGCGACACGGCCCATGGTCATGAAGATCGGCCGCGGCAAATCCAGCTTTGCCGGCGCATCGGGCGTAAACAGATTGGTATCGACGCCGCGTCCCCAGAAGCCGAGCCGGCGGAAGCCGCGCGCGTTCAATTCCTGCCGCAGCGATGCCGTCGCGACCATGGTCATGGCGGCAGCGGAGTGAAAATGCCGCAGCACCGCATAGCCCACGCCGGCGGGGATCGAAGTGCGAACCTCGACATATTCCGGAAAGCGGGTCGTATAGGAGGTGGTGAAGGCAAGCTTGCGGCGGCGACAATGGGCCCGTACCGACCAGCCAACCGGACCTTCGGTCGCGATATGAATGGCATCGGGTGCGGCTGCTTCGATTCGTCTTGATATCTCGCGCCGGTTAGGCAGCGCAACCCGCAAGCCGGGATAGGTGGGAAGGCCGAACGAGGGAAATCCTTCCGGCGTCAGGAATGCGATATCGGCGTCAAGCGCGGCGGCGCTGCGCGCCAGTGAGGTTAAAGTGCGCACCACGCCATTCACCTGCGGATGCCAAGCATCGGTCGCAATCAAAATCCGCATCACGTGAGCCTGAGACCTCGCTGATTCTGAGCTTCTCCACGTTCTCGACCAAGGATATTTCAGGCGTATGACGTCATCGAAATGTCGGATGGGTTTTTCGTTAACCCTGTGGACCCGCCTCTCATGAAACTGTCATGAAACGATTCATTACCGCGACGAAACCGTTTTTCACCCTTGGCGCAAATGTCCCGAAACCGTTGCCCCGTAAGTTTGCCCCAACAACACGCCGGAGAGTGCGTGCATCACAGGGGGTGACCAATGTTCAAGCTGAACTGTTTCAGACTGAATTCCCGCAAGGCCATCGCATTCGGTGCATTGGCGATCGGCACGCTGGCGGTTTCGGGCGCGGCGTCCGCGGCGCTGTTGCCGCTGTTTCCATTCATCGTGACGCCACCATTCCAGGCGCCGGAGCAACAGCCGCAAGCCGCCGCTCCCGAAGAAAATACCAACAGCGCCGTCGAACTGCCGGCGCTGTTGAAGCGCCAGGTGGTGAGCTATCCCACCCGCGAAGCGCCGGGCACCGTCATTATCGATACCCCGCACACCTATCTCTATTATGTGCTGCCGGGCGGCCAGGCGATCCGCTACGGCATCGGCGTCGGCCGCGATGGCTTTACCTGGTCAGGCGTGCAGTCGGTAACGAAAAAGGCCGAGTGGCCGGACTGGACTCCGCCGCCCGAAATGATCGCGCGCCAGCCTTATCTGCCGCGCCATATGGCCGGTGGCCCCGGCAATCCGCTTGGCGCTCGCGCGATGTATCTCGGAGGCACCGTGTATCGCATTCACGGCACCAACGCGCCCGAGACGATCGGAACGCATGTCTCGTCAGGCTGCATTCGTCTGACCAACAAGGACGTTTCCGATCTCTATACGCGGGTCAATATCGGCACGAAGGTGATCGTGTTGCCGATGGACCGGCATGCGGAAAATCCGGGCGGCAAGCGTAGCTGATCGTAACCAACGAGCGCGTGCGAAGGAAATGGCGCGGCTTCCGCGCCGTTTCTAGTTCCGGACGGCAACAAAACCGCAGGCCGGATTCCGCATGATCCCGCGCTCGTGGCCATACTGTGGCCCGATCCAAGGCGCGCCGTGAGCAGTACGCTAGCTCACTCTGGCGCCCGTGGAATCCAGCCTGTAAACTCGCGTTGAATCAGTCCGGGGAGCCGATGCGCCTGCCGTCGCGTCTCAAGACGATCCTGCTTGCAAGCGCGGTGGTCGTCATCTCATTTGTTGTCAGCCTGAAAGCGTTGGACTGGCTGTCGCCACGCGCGCCGGTTCGCACGCCCACGCTTGTCAAATTGCCGCCGCTGGCGCCGGCATCGCGCAGTTCCACCATCCTTGCCCCGGTTTCGATTTCGCTGAGCGCGATACGAGATGCCGCCGACCGCGCTGCGCCGCGCAACTTCACCGGCAAGTCCGACAATCCGGTGTCGCAGGTGCTGCAGAACGCAGACATCGGCTGGACCGCCTCGCGCGGCCCGATCACGGCAACTGGCGCGCAGGACGTGTTGTCGCTGGCAACGCCGCTGAACGGGACGTTGAATATAACGGGATCGCTGGCCTCGAAGGCAACCGGCGCGGTCGGCAACGCGCTCGGTGCCCTGCTCGGTGACAAAGCCAGCAAGCAAATCGGCAGCATCAACATCAAGGAACTCAATGCGCACGCCGAGATCAAGGGTACCGTCACCATCACCTCGCGGCCCAAGCTTGCGGCCGCCTGGCATTTCGAACCCAATCTGGCGGCGCAGGTGAATCTGGGCGACACGACGCTTTCCGTGGCGGGCGCGCGCGTCAACGTTCCTGCGCAGGTCAAGCCGCTGATCGACAAGACTGTCGGCGAACAGATGGAGGCGATGGCAGCGCGAATCCGCAACGACCCCACGCTTGAGCAGAACGCACGGGCGCAGTGGGCCAAGGCCTGCCGCTCGATCCCGCTGCAGGGTACGTCTGCGAGTTCGACGCTGCCGCCGCTGTGGCTTGAAGTGCGGCCGGTGCGCGCCATCGCGATCCAGCCGCGCGTCGATGCGCAAGCCATCACCGTCACGGTCGGCGTCGAGGCAGAGACCCGCATCACCTCGACCGAAACCAAACCCAACTGCCCGTTTCCCGACAAAATCTCGATCATCCCGCCGATGCCAGCCGGCGTCAGCATCGGCGTGCCGATCGACTTGCCGTTCACCGACATCAACAAGATGCTGGAAACGCAATTTGCCGGAAAGACGTTTCCGGAGGACGGTTCAGGATCGGTGGAGCTGACTGTGAAGCAAGTAACCGTCGCAGCTTCCACCAACCGGCTGCTGATCTCGCTCCTGGTGCATGCCAAGGAAAAGAAGAGCTGGTTTGGCTTCGGCGCTGACGCCACCATCCATATCTGGGGCCGCCCCAGGCTCGACCCGGTGCAGCAGACACTGCGGCTGACCGACGTACAGCTCGCAGTCGAATCCGACGCGGCCCTCGGCCTGCTCGGCGCCGCGGCGCGCGAGGCAGTCCCGCATTTGCAGCAGGTGCTCGCGGACAAGGCCGTGCTCGACCTCAAGCCATTTGTCGCCAACGCCCAGAAGAAGATCGCAGCCGCGATCGCGGACTACGAGAAGAACGAGGATGGCGTGCGGGTGGCGGCCGAGATCAACAGCCTGCGGCTCGCATATATCGACTTCGATTCAACGACGCTGCGCGTGATCGGCGAAGCCCAGGGAACGCTCAACGTCAATATCACCGCCATTCGCGGCCTGTGAGACCAGAGCCTCCGTTCCGGTTCCATCGGAACGGAGGCTCTGGATTCTTGTTTTGACGCGTTTTCTTTACGCGAACCAGTATCCACTTCGCTCGAAAACGCTCTAGTTGCCGGCGCGTCCTCACCAATTCAGACGCGATGATGCGCCGCGAGTTCAAGCATCGCGGGGGCAATCCTAGTTGTTGATCTTGTACATCTTGGCCTTGTCGAGCTTGTACGACCAGGGCAAGCCGGCGTTCTTCCAGCCATTGACCACACGCTGCCCGGCCTTGGGTCCGGTGGTGGCGAGATCGCCTTCATATCCGTCGACCACGGAATACACGTTTTTGAATCCCGCCTCAGCCAGAAGATTCGATGCCGCAGCGCTGCGATCGCCGGAACGGCACATCAGAACAATGGTATCACCGGGTCCCAGTCCCTTTGCACTCAACCTGCGGCGGACCTCGGGAAGAAAATCGGGATTGGGCTCCAGCTTGTAGGACGACTTTGCCGCATCCCACTCCTTGAACGGCGGTTCGACCATATAAGGCACGTTGGCGTCCACCGGTGCCGCCATTCCCAGGAACGCCACCTCGGCCGGCGTCCGAATGTCCAGGAACAGCGTTTTGGAGGCGTTCTTCTTTACGAATTTCGCGGCCTCCTGCGAGGTAAGATATTTGCCGAGCTTGGTCTGCTTGACCGTTGGCACCGTTCTGACGTCGGCGGCCGACGCGGCGGTCGTGGCAGAGAAGAGAACGAAGAGAGCGATCAGCCAGACAATCAACGTCTTCATGACAAACTCCCATCCAAAAATATCCGATGGCCCGGAGTTTGTTCGCCGCGGAAACAACCGTCAACGCCGTGCCAATCGTATTTTGCGCTGCCAATGTCGCCCAGGTTAACAAACACCTAGCGCGCCTGACATCAGACTTTGCGTCCTGCCGCGCCAATACCTCCTGCCGGCGGCCGAGCCACCAGCTATTGGCGAGCCAGCAACCGGAGACTGCGGCCGCGACCACTGGATCAGTTCAAGACCAAGCGCCGTCAGCAGCGCGACGACCAGGCGCCGAGCTGGTCGCCTAGTCGATAGACCGCGGTATCGATGAAGCTCTTGGCCTTGTAGCGATCCTAGGGCGGCAGCACGATAAACAGCACTTCATCAACCCTGCGCCAGCAGATCGTCGACAACCTTCTTCAGATTGGTCTGGCATCACCTTGCGGGCTGACCATGAATTGATTTGCGGTCCCGAGTCCGATCACCGGGATCTGCTCTCCGGAATGGGAGATCGGTTTGGTGACGATTGAGGATTCCGTCTGAGCAGAGATCGGCTCGACCGCTCGCCAAAACAGTAGCCATTGCTTGATACTCGTGCGCTGCACGTCTTTGCCGGAACAATTTCGGCCGCCGCACGTCCGCAATCCAGCGACGAAACTGTGATCAGCGCCAAGGAACCATCGTGGCGGATCGACGACGGCTTGCCGCGATCAATAAGGCCCGTGCAACCGGGTTAACGCCGATCGCGCCCGCCCGTTCTTCAGTCTCGTCCGACCTGGACATTCAAGTTCATCCGCACTGCCTCGGATCGGTGAAACTTTCGATCGCGGCGGAGCCAGCCGGCATAATATGTTACGGTATCGATCACTGCCGGCAGATCCTCGCGCAGCACGCCCGAAATCGGCTCGCCGGCATCGCGGCTTTCCCGTGCTGCGATTTCGTCGGAGTGCTGTTTCAGTTCCACCGGCCGATACAGAATATGGCCGTGCGTATCTTGCTCCAAGGCACCTTCGAAGGCGCGGCGGGCGGCAACAACGGCATGGTCCAGATCGGCCTCGTCGCCTTCGGCGAGGTGGCGATCACCTGTTCGGTGACCGGATTGAGAGTTTTGAAGGAGCGTCCACGGCGCCGACGGCACGCAGTGGCCGTCGATCAGCAACAGCACTGGCTTGGTTTTGTCGAGCGGCAGCGTCTTTTCGGGTATAATTATATGCAAAAAACATCATGTATTCCCCATTTTTATTGCTAACAAAAAGAGGATTATTCGCGCAATAGATATGATATGATCTACCGATGAGCATTTGAGGAAGTGAAATTAACTTCCTAATTAAAATCAAAAAACTGCGGGTGACGTCATGCTGCGTATCGAGGTCGAAACGATCTGGCGGTTCCACACCGAGGACAGCCCACAGACCATCGTGGTGATGCTGGGCATTCTCGACGAGATTCGACGCACCGGAAAGCTGACCAGCGCAGCGAGCCATGCCCAGCTTTCGTATCGGCATGTCTGGAATCTGGTTGAGCAATGGTCGGATTTTTTTGGCGTGCCGCTGGTGGAGACCCATCGCGGCAAGGGCACCAAGCTCACCGAGTTCGGCGAGAAGCTGGTCTGGGCGGGACAGCGCACCCAGGCCCGGCTCGGTCCGCAACTGGAAAACCTCGCGCAGGAACTTGCCACCGAGATCAAGCCGTTCCTGCGCACCGGCCCGGCGGTCATCCGCGTGCACGCCAGTCATGGCTTCGCCGTTCCCAAGCTGCGCGAGCTGCTCGACCAGACACCGGGCATCGCGATCGATCTTCGTTATGTCAGTAACCAGAATTCGCTGGCCTCGCTGGCGCAGGGCGCCTGTGATCTGTCGGGCGTGCATTTGCCACGCGGCGAACTGCGCCGGCAGAATATCGAAGCCAGCAAGAAATGGCTCGATGCGCGCGAACATCGCATTATCAGCTTCGTTAGCCGCGAGATGGGATTGATCGTCAAGCGCGGCAACCCGCTTGGCATCGACTCGGTGAGCGATATCACCGAAAAGCAGGCCCGCTTCGTCAACCGCGACCACGATTCCGGAACACGTTTGCTGTTCGACCAGTTGCTGGAGGCGAAGAAGATCGACAAAACCAGGATCAACGGCCTGGAGCAGATCGAATTCACCCACGCCGCCGTCGCGGCCTATGTCGCGAGCGACATGGCCGATGTCAGCTTCGGCGTCGAGGCCGCGGCACGGCAATTCGGTCTCGATTTCATCCGGCTGCTGACCGAGGACTACATCTTCGTCTGTCGCCGCTCGTTTCTCGAAACCGAACCAATGCAGCGCCTGCTCGACGTCGTGAAGGGACCGGCATTTCGCGAGGCCGTCGCATCGCTGCCGGGGTATCGGGCCGCCAAGGTCGGCCAGGTCAGCACCGTCAAGGAATTCCTCGACAGCGTTGAAACAGCCCCGGTCCGAAAACGGCGGAACTGAGCGCACCGGAAAAGCGACACCCGATGTTTTCGATTTGCCAACCGGCGGACTGGAGGCGGTCGCGGTTGGACACTGTGCTCGAAGCCTTTCGCCCCCTCGACAAGGGCGGGCTGCCCGAGCCGAACCGAGACCTGACTGCGAACGTCAAATGCTCGTTTCGATCTAGCCACACCAAAAAAACGCGTCCGACAAATCGGGCGCGTTTCTTTTGGCCGCTCGTTGTCAGGCTTTGCTTTATTCGTTCGAATACTTGAACTCGGGCATTGCCTGCAGCTCATCCTTGGTCGCGTTGTAGACGGCATGATCGGGGTACCACAGGTTGGACTTTGCCGCGGGAGCCGAAGTGCTTGCAGGCGCGCTGCTGGTGGTACCGGACGCGGAACCAGTGGTCGTCGACGAACCGCTGCTGCCTGCGCTCGACCCCGCGCTTGCGGTGCCGGAGGGAACCGGCTCGTTGACGAACTTCATCTTGTCATAGGGCACCGCGACCAGACGCGCGCCAACGCCGAGAAAACCGCCCACGCTGATCACAGCGGCCTTCATGTTGCCGCCCTTGTCCATCAGCAGATCGTTGATCGACCCGATGCTCTCGTTCTGGTCATTGTACACGCTGAGACCGACGACCTTGGATGTGCGCCAGTCGCCCTTGAATGAAGTATCCGATGTCGCCGCCGGCGCCATCTTGCCGTGCTCAGGCGTGGTGGTCGGGGTTTGCGCAAACGCAACGGTCACAAGCAACGCGGAGCCAGCCAGGCCAGCCGCAACAGATTTTACAAACATGATGTTCTCCCTGAATGAAATGGTCAGGAGAAAACAAACTGACGCCACGACCGTTCCGGATCATCGCCTGTATTTTCAGGACAGTTGCGGATCCTTTTCAGATTCCACGGAACACCGATCGCATGCAGTGCAATCGCAGCCATAACGCCGCTGCGCTAAGGACGATCAGAAGCCGTCCAATATGGCGGGATTCCGTAATAGCGATGCAGCTCGGCCTGCGAGCGATCGCCCCAATCAAAGTCCCGATCGGCGCGAAACGACGGCGCGCGCCTGAGCTCCTCGTCGTCGATGTCGAGCTGATAGGCCTCAAAGCGCGGATTATAGCTGAGGCGTCCCCACGGCAACGGCAGCAGATTGGTGCCCATGCCGAGGAAACCGCCAAAGCTCAGGATTGCGTAAGACACCTTGCCGCTGACTTTGTCGATCATCAGCCGCTCGATGTGGCCGATCCTGTCCCCGTTCGGCCGGCGAACCAAAGTGCCTTCGACCCGATCGCTCGCAATCAAGGGGTGTGGTTTGGTCATGCTGTCAGCCATCATCCCTCCTTGCGGGTTGATGAGGCGAGTTAACGCGTCAGCGGCGAGCCGGTTCCCGAAAAAAGGCCGCAACCCCCGCACGACGATCACTGCTCCCTTCCGGGACGAGTGATCGGCATGTTGCGCGGTGTGTGCGTCGGCCAGGGCAAACGCGAAGATCACGTTTGATAAGGCCGGAAAGGACGAGCTACAAGCTGCCGGTCGAACCACCCGATCCGCCGCCTCGCAGCGCGGAGTTGATGTCGGTCTGCGCGGAAGACAGCGCGCTCTGGTCGGACGAACTGATGGCGCCCGAATTAACCTCCGACTGCAGTTCGGCCTGTAGCAACTGCAGCGGCGGCTGGTAGCTGCTGCCCCCGAGGCTGCTGACGCTGCAAAGGCTCTTGAAATCTAATGAGACGGTAAGGTTAATATTCTTTAACAAGACCTTTTAATCGCTCTACATAAGGTGTTGCGTGGCGTTACCCGAATCGTCCCGGAAATGCCAGGAAACGAAGATACTTGGTCGGCCCCTTCGAATCATAGTCAAAAGGTCCGCATGGCTACGGCGTTGCCCAACATCCTTGTCGTTGAAGACGATCGCGAGACGCGATTGCTGATCTCCAAATATCTGCGAGGCAACGGCTGCAACGTGGCGGCCGCGACCGACGGACGCGAGATGGCGCGCGAGATGGCCGATCATCGCGTCGATCTGTTGATCCTCGACGTGATGCTGCCGGGCGAGGACGGCCTCAGCCTGTGCCGCAAGGTTCGCGCCGAATCGCAGGTACCGATCATCATGCTCACCGCGCGCGGCGAGGACGTCGATCGCATTCTCGGGCTGGAAATGGGCGCGGACGATTACCTCGCCAAGCCATTCAATCCGCGTGAATTGCTGGCCCGGATCAACGCCGTGCTGCGCCGCCAGACCGCGGCACAAACCGTCAGCGCCATCAAGGGCACGACCGCGCTGACGTTTCTCGGATGGCGGATCGATTTCAGGCTCCGCGAGTTGCGCAATCCGGCTGGCGCGCGGGTGGCGATGACCAGCGCCGAGTTCGACCTGTTGCGAACCTTCTGCGAGCGGCCGGGCCGCGTTTTGTCGCGCGAAAGCCTGCTCGACCTCACCCAGGGCCGCAACTCGGGCTCGTTCGAGCGTAGCATCGACGTGCTGGTCAGCCGCATCCGGCGCAAGATCGAAACCGATCCGCAAGATGCCACCATGATCAAGACTGTGCGCTCCGGCGGCTATATGTTCACGCCCACCGTGGAGACGCTGCCCGCCGACGGCCCGTCATGAAGCCGCTCGACTTTCTCAATCTCAGGGGCATTAGCGGACAGATCGCGGCCCTGGTGATTGCCTCGATCGTTACCCTTCATCTGATCATCACCGGCACCTTCCTGGTCCATCGGCCTGACCAGCTCGACCCGCCAGTCGACCGCGGGCATAGCCAGCTTGCAGCGGCTGCCCAACTGGTCGGCGCAACGCCGGCTGCGGACCGGCCGCGGCTGCTCGCCGATATCAATCGGGCGTTTCCGCAACTCGATCTCGAGAACCTGGATCCCGGCCCCTGGGCCGCGTTTCATGACGCAGTCGATCCCGAGTTGCGCGGGCTGCGTCGCCACCTCGGGGCCGGCTATCACTTGTTTTGGCGCACCCGTGACGACAACCCTCGCAAGGTCGGCATTGTGTTGCCTGACGGTACGATGCTGTCAGCCAACCTGCTGGAGGACCAACGGCAGCTGCCGCTCTGGAGCGGCCCGTGGATGACAACATTCCTGTTCGCCCTCATCAGCGTCACCCTGCTCAGCCTGTGGGCGGCGCGCGCCCTGACCGCGCCGTTGTCCTCCTTCGCCAGGGCCGCAGAGGAATTCAGCCTCGACGGTACCGCCGCCCCGCTGCCGGAACGTGGCCCAGCGGAAATCCGTTCGGTCGCCAAGGCGCTGAACCGGATGCGACAGCGGATCACCGCCCTGATCGACAACCGCACCAAGATGCTCGCCGCCATCAGCCACGATCTGCGCACGCCGATTACCCGCATGCGGCTGCGCTCCGAATTCATCGAGGATCAGGGGCATCGCACCCGCATGCTGCATGACCTCGATCAGATGCGGTCAATGCTGGAATCCGTGCTGTCCTTCCTGCGCAACGACCGCAAGCTCGAACCGATGACGCTGGTCGATATCGCAAGTACGCTGCAACTGATCACCGATCAATTCACCGACATGGGACACAAGGTCACCTATGAAGGACCGGAGCACGCGATGGCAACGGTGCGCCCCGACGATCTGCATCGTGGCGTCACCAATCTGGTCGAGAACGCGGTCAAGTTCGGCGCCGAAGCGACGATCCGCCTGATCACCTCGCCCGATGTCATGACCATCGAGGTCGAGGACGACGGCCCCGGGATTTCCGGCACGCGCAAGGAGATCATGCTGGAGCCATTCGTGCGCGGCGATGACGCCCGCAACATGGACGACGCCTCGGGCTTCGGGCTGGGCCTGTCGATCGCGCGCAGCATCGTCCTGGCGCATGGTGGTGAATTGTCGCTCAACGACCGCGCGCCGCATGGCCTGATCGTGCGCATTCGCCTGCCGGTCGACCCACAAAGCCGATTGTCGGCGGCCTGAACTCCAGTCGCGATTGTCAGGCGGCGATCGGCTCCTCGGCGGCGTCGTCGAAATAAGCTATCGCCTCGAACCGATAGTCACACGCGTGGCAATGCCAGAGATAGGCCGTGCGCTGCGGGCCGGCTTCGATCCATTCGGGCATCGAAATCGGCCGTCCGCATTGAGCGCAGGGGTTGCCGCGAGGCAAATCGGCGAAATCAGCTCGAGCCATGGCGCATCTCCCTCTTGCATGTTGATTTTTGCACGTTGGTTTTTTTGATTGGACAGGCTTACTGACGGATCATGCGGGCTGTCCAACTGTGAAACTTGGCGCGGCATTGCGTCATTATAACGACAATGCGCCGACCAGCGGCGCGACTCGGCGTCGCGATCTCAGTCAATTTACTTCGGCTTCGGATCAACCACGGGCTCCGCGGTGTGCACCGGACCCGCCTTGTGGACGTGGATGATGACAATGTCGTCGGAATAGATCTTTTGCGGGCTGTCCATGTGGTCGGGCAATTTGGTCGCTGCACTTTGCGTGCGCATCAATGCTGCAGCAAGAGCATCGGTGGCAACGTGATGCCACGCAACAGCGCAAAGCTCGATGCCCGGGCATCAGGCAGATCTCGAAGACGCCGGGACCGCTGAACTCGGTCGGCTTCCATTCCATGATCAGCGGTAGCGCACTGCCGAGTTCGAGAATTTTTTGTGGCGCCAGCAGGCCGTTCCAGCCATAGCCGGCCTCCTCGGAAAGCTGGTTGGACCTGGTCCATCGGCACGGCAGATTTTTAAGGTTTGCCAAAGGCAGCGGCCCAGGCAACCGCGCCAGGCAAGGCCGGCAAGGCGCAATTCTTGGTAAACCGGCGACGCCGGGTTCCGGTAAACGCAATTTCGCCACATCCCTGCCCGGCGATTGCAACAATTACGGTGTGTGAAGCGTCGGCGCGCTGATTGCGGCGCTCCGGGGGCCTTGTTCATGAAACGTCTGCCTTTGCTTGCCTGGCTCGCCACCCTTGCGGCGCTATCGTTGCCACAGGCGGCACTGGCGCAGCGCGCGCAATATGAGACGCTGATCGCGACCCACGCCCGGGCCAATCTGGTGCCGGAAGCGCTCGTGCATCGCGTCATTGTGCGTGAAAGCAAATACCAGGCCTCGCTTTTGGGACGCGGCGGCACCATCGGCTTGATGCAGATCAAGCTCGCGACCGCACGTAGCCTTGGCTACACCGGCACTGCCGAAGGCTTGCGCGATCCAAATACCAATCTGATGTACGGCGTGAAATATCTCGCCGGCGCCTATCGCGCCGCCGGTGGCAACCACGATCGGGCCGTCCACTATTACGCCGCCGGCTACTATTTCACCGCCAAGCACCAGCGGCTCGAGCACCTGAAGCAAGCCAGATCGGCATTGGCAAGTACGCCCCCGAAGCCGCTGGCAAGGGACGAAATCGCTGCCAACAAGGAAGACCCAGCGGCGAAAGAAGCTTCCGGCGCCACACCCGAGGCCGCATCCAAATAAGCGGCGCATGTGTGGGATGCAGTGCGGTTCCCGTCCTGACGCGTTGACACCCCCTGCTATCGGCCTACATTGGAGTCGTTCCGAGGGGAGCTCCGACGAGGAGCTGAGAGACCGCACGCTCAAATCCGGATGCTGGATGCGAGACCGCGGTGACCCTTTGAACCTGATCCGGGTCATGCCGGCGAAGGGACAGGGATGTATCAGAGTTCGACGTTTTCGCGGGGGGAATCCCCCGTATCGGTGATCGGCGCAGGCATTGCCGGCGCTTGGCAGGCGTTGCTGTTCGCGCAAGCCGGCCGGCAGGTGACGCTGCACGAGCGCGGCGATGCCGCGATGCTGCAATCGGCCAGTCACTGGGCCGGTGGCATGCTGGCGCCCTATTGCGAAGCCGAGGTCTCCGAACCGCTGATCGTCCGGCTGGGGCTGCGGTCGCTCGATTTGTGGCGCGAGCATCTGCCGCAAACGCCGTTCAACGGCTCGCTGGTGCTGGCGCATCCGCGCGACCGCGCCGATTTCGAACGCTTCGCCAAAATGACCTCCGGTCACCGCCGGCTCGATGCCGCGTCGATCCGGGCGCTCGAGCCGTCGCTGGAGGAACGTTTCCGCGACGGGCTGTTTTATCCGGATGAAGGCCATGTCGAGCCGCGCCGCGTGCTGCCGCAATTGCATGCGCGCATCTCGGAAGCCGGCGGCACGATCCGCTTTAACAGCGACGTGAAGCCGGATGACGCTGACGGCATCGCGATCGATTGCCGCGGGCTGGCCGCGCGCGACACGGAGCCGCAATTGCGCGGCGTCAAGGGCGAGATGGTGATCGTCGAAACCGGCGAGATCGAACTGGCGCGTCCGGTGCGGCTGATCCATCCGCGCTGGCCGCTCTACATCATCCCGCGCGCCGACCATCAATTCATGATCGGCGCGACCTCGGTCGAGGCCGAGGATCGCGGCATCAGCGTGCGCTCGGCGCTGGAGCTCCTGAGCGCGGCCTACGCCGTGCATCCTGCCTTCGCTGAAGCCCGCATCGTCGAATTCGGCTCCGGCCTGCGGCCGGCTTTTCCTGACAATCTGCCGCGCATCGCGATCGACGGCGGCCGAATAGCGGTCAACGGGCTCTATCGCCATGGTTTCCTGCTGGCGCCGGCGCTGGCGGAGCTGACGCTCGGCTATGTGGAGCGCGGCGTGATCGACAACGAGGTGATGCAATGCGCGTGATCGTCAATGGCGAGCAGCGGGAGATCGCGTCCGCGCGGATCGACGCGCTGCTCCGTGAACTCGAATATGAAGGCACCCATTTTGCCATCGCGCTGAACTACGACGTGCTGCCGAAGAGCCGCTGGGCCGACACCACGATCAAGAGCGGCGACGAGATCGAGATCATCACGCCGCGACAGGGAGGGTGAAGGCCGTGCAGCAAATAAAAGCCGTCATCGCCCGGCTCGACCTGGCGATCCAGTACGCCGGCAATTTGCGGTTCAGCCGCGGGCGCTCTGGAATACTGGATCCCCGCTTTCGCGAGGATGAAGGATGTGCATGTGGCGAGGTCCTTCCTTTCCCCTGCCCCTCGCGGGGTCCGAGGCGAGCAAAGCTCGCTCTCGAGGTCGGGGGTGGGGGTCAACGAGCACTGTGCTTGTGGCTACCCCCCTCCCCGACCCTCCCCCGCTGTTCAGACCGGGGAGATGGTGGACGGGTGTTCGGAGACATCGTGGACACTTTCTGGCCGGATGTCGATGGTTGCAATCATCTGGGCTCTGAAGACGACGTCGAAGACGCCATCCTTGATTGTTGGCCTGAACGCGACAGCCTTGCCG
>JAGXAJ010000012.1 GCA_018971625.1 Pseudomonadota bacterium | reverse complement strand
AGAGAATGCGCATGCGGAGATGGCCAAAAAACCGCCAGTAACCGCCGCACATGCCGACTGATCCTGCACCAGGAATTCGGCACCAGCGACCGCTTGCAGCACCTGCAAAACATGACGCTGGAGACCGGTTCTGTTTCAGTTCAGAACCGATAAGAGCTAAACTTTCCGGATCTCCGACAGCTTCGTGCGCGAACGTCCGCTGACGCGGAGCTTTTCGATGATGGGCGACAGCAATGAGCGCCGTGGCCTGGTCTCGGCGTGACCTGTCATGCGCTCCGCGATCCGCAGAAACGTCCCGGCGATGCGGTGCCTGGCCGAGATTTCCGCGATCATCTGACCGTTGTTGTTCGCAGTGCCGAACATTCGCGGATTGAATGGAATGGAGGCGATCGGCTGGGTCTCGACGGTTTTGGCGAAGGCGCGCGCGCTGATTTCCGGCCGTTTCGGCATGCCGACCTGGTTGAGGCAATATAGCGGCGTCCGATCGTTCGGCCGCGACGCCTTCAGCAGCTGCAGCAGGTTCTTCGTATTGCGCATATTGGCAAGATCGGGCTCGGCGACGATCAGGATATCATCGGCTCCGAGCAGCGCGCGGCGCGTCCACCCCGACCATTGATGGGGGATGTCGAGTACGATGCAGGGCGTCGTCATGCGCAGCGTATCGAAGATCGTATCGAAAGCCTCCTCGCCGAAATCGTAGACCCGATCGAGCGTGGCAGGCGCGGCCAGCAGGCTCAGGTGGTCGGTACATTTCGCCAGCAGGCGCTCGATGAATGCGGTGTCGGGCCGTTCCGGCGAGAACACCGCGTTGGCCACGCCCTGCATTGGATCCTTGTTGTAGTCGAGGCTGGCGGTGCCGAACGCGAGGTCGAGATCGATCACCACGGAATCCAGCGCGAGGTCGCGGGCGATCGCCCAGGCCACATTGTGCGCGACGGTGGACGCGCCGACGCCGCCTTTGGCGCCGACCACGGCGATGATCCGGCCGACGGCGACCGCCTCCGATGCCGAGAACAGGCTGCAAATCGAGCGCACCACGTCCAGGGTCGTGACCGGGCCGACGACATAGTCGTTGACGCCGCGGCGCACCAGTTCGCGATAGGGCGCGGTATCGTTGGGCCTGCCGATCAGCACCACGCGGGTTCCGGGGTCGCATACGGTGGCGAGCTGGTCGAGGCCGGCAAGGACGTCATCGCTGCCGTGGGTCTCCAGCATGATCACGTTGGGTGTCGGCGCGGTGCTATATGCCTTGACCGCAGCGACCACGCCGCCCATGTGGACGGAAAGGCGCGTCTTGCTGAGGCGTCGATCTTCGCCAGCCGCGCGCACGGCGGCTGCGGTTTCCTCGGTCTCGCAAAAAGCCTGCACGCCGACGCGAGGTGCGGCGGAGATATAGTCGTTCGCCGAGGGCGAGGCGGTGTCCGCGTGATCTTCGGTGTCCTTGCGTGCGCGCATCATCTGTCGGCGTCGCTCAGCTTGGCCTTGTCGGCTTCGGGATATTGCGTCGCGCTGGTGGTGCCCTTGCGATACTTCTCGAAGCCTTCCGAGCGCCGCGCCGTGTAGGCGGGTGTTTCGGGGCGGGGCTGCACCAGGTCGGCAGGATTGTCGATCATTGCCGCCAGGTTGCGCTGATAGGCGCAGCCGAAATTATGGTACTGCCTGTTGTCGGAATAATAGGGGTCGTTGATCGAAGGACCGAGATCTTCAGGCCACAGGCCGCAGGGGCCGGCATCGGCCGAGATCCGGGTATAGCTCAGCCGGATCACCGGCAGCAGGCGCGGGTTGTCCGGATGATAATGGTGAACGGCAATCGCGCGCGGCGGCACCCCGGCGGCGACGAGTAGCGATCTCGCTGCCTGAAATGCATCGGCCGCGGCGGCGGCGTTCGGGGTATCGACCGGCACGTCGGCGCTGATCGCGCCGGTTGCCTCGCGCCGCCAGGCTTGCGCGACACCCAATACGGTGGAACGCTGGTCGGCCGAGAGACCGCCGCGCGCGTGACCGACGAAGATGACCGCCGACTGATTGGCTTCCTGGATCGCTATCGGATGGCGGAAGCGATAGTCGTCGGGCGTGCTCGCCATCACCAGTTCTCTTTCCGTTTCCTGGCACGCGCCCAATGTCATCGAAAGGCCGACAAGCGCGGCGAGCAGAAGCAGGGGCCGATTGCCACCCGCGGGTAATCTGGTTGTCGTCATTTTTTGCCTCGCGCAATGCATCAGTCGGGCAGTTCGTTCAATCGGTGATGAAGCCAAAGTTGTCCTGATAATCTCCGATCGGGGCGATGCGACCAGAAATGCCGTAGATCCGGTTGATGCTGGCCAGCAGCGCCGACTGAGAGTCGGAGGCGGGCGCAAATCCGTCGTCGGGGCGCGACAATTCCTTTTGGGCGACCGCGCGGACGATATAGGGCGTCACGATCACCATCAGCTCGGTCTGGTTGTTGATGAAATCCTGGCTGCGGAACAGGGCACCGAGAACCGGCAATGAGTCGAGGCCCGGCAATCCGTTGACGGCCTGCTTGGTCTGCTGCTGGATCAAGCCGGCCATCGCCATCGAGCCGCCCGAGGGAATCTCGAGCGTGGTTTCCGCGCGGCGGGTCTTGATCGAAGGAATCGTCGTTCCGCCAACGCCACCCTGCAAGGCATTGTCGTTGGAGACCTCCGACACTTCGGTCATCACATGCAGGCTGATCCGCCCTTCGGTCAGCACCACCGGCGTGAAATTGAGCGAGATGCCGAATTTCTTGAAGCTGACCGTCTGAATGCAATTTCCAATCGCGCCCCCGGTCGTGGTCTGGCAGGTCACGCCGGTCGGGATCGGAAATTCGCCGCCTTCCACAAAGGTTGCGGATTCGCCCGAGATCGCCGTCAAATTCGGTTCGGCCAGCGTCCGCACGATACCGGCGCTTTCCATCGCCCGCATCGTCGCCTTGACGGAAGGGTTCGTGCCGAGCGCCGCGGCGAGGGCGTTGCCAGGGACGAGCGGTGCGTTGTTGGCGGTGAACGGGTTGTTGTTGTTGAAGGTTACGACCGAGTTGCCGACGTTCAGGCTGGCAGAGAGATCGATGCCCATCTGCTTGATGATCGAGCGCGCCACCTCGGCGACCGTGACCTTCAGCATCACCTGGTCCTTGCCGCGCACCACGATCGAATTGACGACCTTGTCTGCCCCACCGGTAAGCCGGGCGGCGAGGTCGCCGGCCTGTTGGGCCTCGATAGGGGTGGCGACCGTGCCGGTCAGCATCACCCCGTCGCCGACGCCTTCGATCTGGACATTGGAGTTCGGCATCGCCTGCCGCAGCGCGGCGCGCACGCCGTTGAGGTCACGCTTGACGGCGATATCATAGGCGGCAATCTGCTGGCCGGACGAGTCGAAAAACACGACATTGGTCTGACCGACGGCCGCGCCGATGATGTAGGCCCGCTGTTCGGAACGGATGACCGCGTTGGCGATCTTGGGATCGGCGACCAGCACATCCTTTACGTCACGCGGCAGATCGATGACGACCGACTTGCCAATTCCGAGCGCCAGGAAATGCGACTGTCCGCTGGCGATCGATGCATGGTCGGCCGCGGCGACCGGGCTCAGGGCGGGGAGCACGGGATTGAGCGTCAGCGCCGCGATCGCCGAAAATGACAGGGCGTGAACCATCAACGCCCGCATAGTTGGCCGTCTCTCCCCGGATATCATGTCAATCGTCCTCTGGTCACTTCTGTGTCGTCTTGATCACTTCTGTATCGTCGTCTGGGTGGATACGCCGTAGCGAACCACATTGACGCTGTCGCCGCGCCGTCGGACCTGGTCGTCGGAGTTGCTCTCAACGATGTTGACGTCAGCGATGCTGCGCAGCGCCAGTGACAGTGTGCCGCTCTGACGCGCGCGGGCGAGCGCCTCGGCCTGCTCCGGCTTCAGTTCCAGCGTCACGGTCTTGCCAACCACGGCGTTCTGGCCGTCTTTTTCCTTTGGCGCCTGGTCGATCGCCAGCACGCGGATGTTGCTCAGGATGATTTCCGAGTTGACCGTGTCGGCCGCGCTCTTTTCGCGTTTGGAAAGAATCACGTCGACCCGGTCATTGGGCAGGATAAAGCCGCCGGCGCCGGTTTCCGGCGAGATTTCGGTCGAGACGGCGCGCATGCCGGAGGGCAGGATCGCGGCCATGAAGCCCGATCCATCCGCCTTCACCAGCTTCTGCTCGCGGATCGGCTCGCCCGCGATGAAGGGGATGCGCGCGATTTCGCCGACGATCTGGGTCGTCGCATCGGGCCGGTCCCCGCGACGGATGAAGGTGTTGCTGGCGGTCGCCGCGGGCCAGGCCTGCCACTGCAGGTCTTCGGGCCTGACCGACTGGCCGAGGCCGATGTCGGATTTGGCGACGAGAACATCAACGGTTTGCAGTTGGGCGACCGGTACGTCGGCCGGTTTACTGTTGTTGGACCCGCTCGCGAGAAATGCGGCAATGCCGCCGGCGCCGAGCGCGATGATCAGGACGATAATACGCGCGGTATACATACGCTTTACTACAGTTTACGCAGGCAACGCGGGGACTGCAGGTAGTGGCAGCCTTGCCTTCCAGCATCACTAGATTGCAAAGGTATAAGGTGCCTTGCGGCCGCCGGAGTTTGCGGATGGCAAGACCCGGGATTTCCTCTCATGGTGAACGGGAGGTTATCACCCGCGAGCTAAATACGGTTGGCAAGGCGCGCCTTGCAGGAGGGGGCAGGCTTTCCCGGCGCGATTCGGTTCTCGCCTTGCCGGAAAGGTCGATGGGCAGCGCGGCCGGATCGTTCTCGGCGTTCTGGTGCGTCGGCGGTTCGCCTGCCGTGTCGAGCACGGGGTAAGCGACCGAACAAATATGCGAATGAATCCGCCTGAGGTCGCGCAGCACGTCGAGGTGCAGCGACGTGGTCTCGATCGTCTCGGGTCGGCCTTCCCGCAACCGGTCAAGGTGGCGCTCGGTGGCGGCGATCTCGGCGTTGCGCAGGAGCGCTTTCTCCGCCAGGAGCTTGCGCGCTTCGTTGACGTCGCCCGACATGAAGACGCCGAATGCGATCCGCAACGAATCCATCGTGCGCTTGTGGAACGCCAATAATTCCTCGGCGCCTTCGGGCGAAAACTCGAAGCGCCGCTTGATCTTCTTGGTCGCCAGTTCGCTCAGGTTCTTGTCGATGATGTCGCCGATATGCTCGAGGTTGATGGTGAAGGAGATGATCTCCATCGCTCGTTTGCCCTCGCGCTCGTCGAGGCTGCCGCGCGTCAGCTTGGTCATATAGAGCTTGATCGCCTCGTCGAGGCTATCGATGCTGTTGTCCATCCTGGAAATCCGGTCGGCGAGGGTGCGGTCGTTGGTCATCATCGCCGCCATCACCTGGCGCAGCATCACCTCGACAAGATCCCCCATATGCAGGGTTTCGCGCGCGGCATCCGCCAGCGCAAGCGACGGGGTCTCGAGCGCGCTGTCGTCAAGATAGCGAGGCCGCGACGGGTCGACTTCCTGGATCCGGCTCGGCAGCAGTTTTTTCAGCAGGCCGGCCATGCTGTCGAGCAGCCCGATGAAGAGGATCGCGGTTGCGATATTGAAGATGGTGTGAAATTCCGCCGTCATCTTTGCCAGATCTGGCTGCCAGTTCTGCAACAAGTCGGCAATCGGCCGCAGGAAGGGTGCGACCAGCAACACGCCGACCAGCCGGTTGACCAGATTGCCGACCGGCAGGCGATAGCTGGCGGGGTTATTGCGGTGCGCGCCCTCGAATACCGGGTTGATCGCGCTGCCGAGATTGGCGCCAAGCACAAGCGCTAGCGCTGCGAAGGGCGAGATGAAATGCGCATAGGCCAGCGACATCACCAGAAGCACGCTGGCGACGCTGGAATGCACCGCCCAGGTAACGATAGCACCGATGGCGATGCAGAGCGCGGGATCGCCGGTGATCGCGTTCAGGAACACGCGCATGCCCGGCGCATTCTCCGCCGGAGCCAGCGTATCGAGCAGGATATGCAGTGCGAGCAGCATCAACCCGAGACCGATCGAGACCCGGCCAACATCCTTGATCCACGAACGAGCGCCGCTGCGAAAGGCCGCAAGGCCGATGACGAACAGGACCGGCGCAACCGCCGCGACATTGAATGACAGCACTTGTACGATCAACGTGGTGCCCACATTGGCGCCAAGCATGATCGCGAGCGCGGGGACCAGACTGACCAGGCCATCGGCCGTGAACGAACTCGCGATCAAGGCGGTCGCCGTACTGCTTTGCAGCAGTGCCGTCAGCCCGATTCCTGCAGCGAACGCTGCGAAGCGGTTCTTCAACGCTTTCGCCAGCAGCGAGCGAAGGTCGGGACCGAACGCGCGCAGGATTCCGCTGTGGACCATATGCAGGCCCCACAGCAACAGGGCAACGCCCCCCATCAGATCGAGAAGAACCAGACTTCCCATTGATTTCCGCGTCCGAATTTGAGTCAAAGGATCACGCGCTCGTCGAGCGACGATGGATCAATCACTTTGTTTGCCGGAGTGTTCCCAAAATCGAGGGTCTGACGTGCGGGTACGAGGTTGCTGGCGGAGCCAGTTGCGGCCGTCCTGGGTCATTTTATTCCCGGATGGCGTTTGACCGCGCGCCGATCTGGCGGTCCCGGTCACGGTGAAATTATCGCCAACAGGCAGTTGGGCGAAACAATTCTGCGCCGTGCGGCCGGTTTCGACGTCACCGGTGCGGACTCGGCGTTGCACTTCAGCGCGGTCCGCAAGGCTTATGTGTCCGCCTTCAAAGACCTTTTCGTCGCACGGGAGATTTGGTTGGATAAGCCGTCAGAAGGCGGGCTCAGGTTGCGTTCGTTCACAACCGGACACAGAACTCGGCCGTCAACCCCTTGACCCGGCGCACCAGTCGTTCTGTGATGCGTGCCTGCTATTCCGTCGCCGCATGTTGAGGGGCCTGCCGCGACCGGGATTCATCGCTTGACTGAGTTGCGTGCCACCCGGTCTGCCGGATGGCATCTGCAGCAGGTGGATCATTGAGGCTGGCCCGTCGCCGCATGTGACGATAAAGCAAACGTTCCCGGACGATCCTTGAAAGGCTTTGCCATGAAACGCGTATCCTTGGTCTTTATTCTTGCTCTCTCCGTCGGTCTTTCGACGCAAATGGCGAGCGCGCAAACGCTCAAGACGGTCACCGACCGCGGCATTCTGTCCTGTGGCGTCAGCCAGGGCCTGCCGGGATTCTCGTCGCCGGACGACAAGGGTAACTGGACCGGGATCGACGTCGATGTCTGCCGCGCGATCGCGGCCGCGATCTTCAACGACCCCAGCAAGGTCAAATTCGTGCCTTTGTCGGCCAAGGATCGCTTCACGGCGTTGCAATCCGGTGAGATCGACGTGCTCTCGCGAAACACCACCTGGACGCTTTCTCGCGATACCTCGCTCGGCGCCAACTTCACCGGCGTGACCTATTATGACGGCCAGGGCTTCCTGGTGAAGAAGTCGCTGAAGGTTAATTCGGCGCTGGAACTGAACAGCGCTTCGATTTGCGTGCAGACCGGCACCACCACCGAGCAGAACCTCGCCGACTACTTCAAGAGCAACAACATGAAATATGAGGTGATCGCCTTCGGCAGCGCCGACGAAACGGTGAAGGCCTACGAGTCAGGCCGTTGCGACGTCTTCACCTCTGACGTTTCCCAGCTTTACGCCGAACGCCTCAAACTCGCCAATCCCGCCGATCACGTCGTGCTGCCCGAGGTAATCTCGAAGGAGCCGCTCGGCCCGATGGTGCGCCATGGTGACGATCAGTGGTTCGATCTGGTGAAATGGGTACTGTTCGCGATGATCGACGCGGAAGAACTCGGCATCACCCAGAGGAACGTCGACGATATGGCGAAATCAGACAAACCCGAACTCAAGCGCGTGTTCGGTACGGACGGGAACCTCGGTGAGCAGCTTGGCGTCACCAAGGACTGGGTATCGCGGATCATAAAGGCCGAAGGCAATTATGGCGAGATGTTCGACCGCAATGTCGGCGCCGGCTCCAAGCTCGGGATCGCGCGCGGGCTCAACCAGCTCTGGAACAAGGGCGGAATCCAGTACGCGCCGCCGATCCGCTGATCGCGACCGGTACCGCCGCGTCCGGCAATGAGCACCGACACCCGACCGCCGCCGTCGCAGTTCGCAGCCAAGCTGCGGCGCGCGGTTGGCGGCAGGGCGGGCTGGGGAGGGTTTGCCCTCCAGATCCTGTTCGTCGCCGTTCTGGCCTGGATAGGTTATGAGATCGTCGCCAACGCACGCGCCAACCTGCAGTCGGAGCGCATCGCCTCCGGCTTCGGATTTCTGTCGAATACGGCGGGGTTCGACGTCAGCCAGACGCTGATTCCGTATTCGGGGTCTGATACCTACAGTCGCGTATTCCTCGTAGGTTTGCTCAATACGTTGTTGGTCTCGGTCATCGGCATCGTCCTTGCCACGGTGATCGGGTTCATCGTCGCCTTGGGCCGACTGTCGCCGAACTGGCTGCTGTCGCGGATATCCGGAGCCTATGTCGAACTGATCCGCAATTTGCCGGTGCTGTTCCAGATCCTGTTCTGGTATCTCGCCGTCTTGTCCGCTTTGCCGAACCCGCGCCAGAGCATCGCGCTGTTCGATGGCTTTTTTCTCAATAGCCGCGGTCTGTTTATTCCAAAACCGATCGCGGGTTCGGGCCTGGAGGCCCTCGCGCTCGCGGTGCTGGCCGCAATTGTCAGCGTAATATTGCTCCGCCAATACGCGCGTTGGCGATTATTCAACAGCGGCAAGGCGATCACGATCTGGCCATACGTTATCGGCCTGCTGGTTGGCTTGCCGCTATTGGCAGGGCTGGTGTTCGGTAAGCCGTTTACGCTGGAATTTCCGCAGCTCAAGGGATTTAATTTCGCCGGCGGCGCGCGGGTCATCCCGGAATTCGTGGCGCTGACCGTAGCGTTGTCGCTTTATACGGCGGCCTTCATCGCTGAAATCGTGCGTGCGGGCATTCAATCGGTAAATAAGGGGCAAATGGAAGCCGGCGCCTCGCTTGGCCTGTCACGGGGATCGACCTTGCGGTTGATCGTGGTGCCGCAGGCGCTACGGGTGATCCTGCCGCCGCTCACCAGCCAATATCTCAACCTCACCAAGAATTCGTCGCTCGCAGTGGCGATCGGCTATCCCGACCTGGTTTCGGTGTTCGCCGGCACCACGCTGAGCCAGACCGGGCAGGCGGTCGAGATCATTGCGATCACGATGGGTATCTATCTGCTGCTTTCGCTGGTGACCAGCGCGATCATGAACTTTTACGGGTGGCGGATCAGCCGGAGCATGGGCACATGAGCGACGAAGTCGCCTTCGTTCGGCAGGAGCTTGTTCCGGAGCGCGCCGCTCCGGTCAGGACCACGGGCTTTGTCGGCTTCCTGCGCACCCGGCTATTCAACACCCCGACCAACACCCTGTTGACGGTGCTGAGCGCGCTGCTGATCTGGTTCACGGTGGTGCCTACGATCCGGTTCCTGCTCGTCGACGCGGTCTGGCATGGCGCTGATCGCAATGCCTGCCTTGCGGAAAACGTCGGCCACCCGGTCGGAGCGTGCTGGCCTTACGTCACCGCGAAACTTACCCAGTTCATCTACGGCTTTTACCCCGCAGCAGAGCGATGGCGGGTCAACCTGACCTTCCTGCTTGCCGCGCTATTGCTGTTGCCGCTGCTGATTCCGCGGTTGCCGGCCAAGAGCCTTAACGCCTGCTTGTTCTTCATTGCCTTTCCTGTTGTCGCGTTCTTCCTGCTGCACGGCGGCGGCATGACTGCCTTTGCGGTGAGCGGCGCAATAATTTCGATCCTGCTGTTCCTGCTCAGCGGCGGCACCCGCACCGGATGGCTGGCGCTGGGCGTAAGCCTCGCCTGGTTTGTCGGGATCGGCATCGTCATCGATTCGATGGGCGACGCGGGCCGCTTGCCGATCGTCGACACCAGGCTCTGGGGCGGGCTGCTGGTGACGCTGGTGGTGTCGGTCACCGGCATTGTCGCCTCGATGCCGATCGGCATGGCGCTCGCTTTGGGACGTCGCTCGACAATACCCTTGATCCGGATCTTTTCGATTGCCTTCATCGAATTCTGGCGCGGGGTGCCGCTGATAACCGTACTGTTTTTCGCCACCTATATGCTGCCCTTGTTTGTTCCCGCCAACTTCACGATCGACGGATTGATGCGCGCGCTGATCGGCATTGCCGTTTTTGCCGGTGCCTACAACGCTGAAGTGATCCGCGGCGGCATGTTGGCGATTCCGCGCGGGCAAAGCGAGGCCGCAAGCGCGCTCGGCCTTTCCTGGTGGAAGACGACCGGCCTGATCGTGATGCCACAGGCGCTGCGTCACGTCATTCCCGGCCTCGTCAATAGTTTCATCTCGCTGTTCAAGGATACTTCGCTGGTCTCGATTGTCGCGCTGTTCGACTTGCTGGGCACGGTGCGGGCCTCGTTTGCCGATCCGGTCTGGGCAACCCCGACCATGTTGTTCACCGGTTTTGCCTTCGCCGGGATCATCTACTTTTCGTTCTGTTTTGGAATGTCGCGCTATTCATTGTTCGTCGAGCGCCGCCTCAACGCACACCGCCGCAATTGAGTGAAATAACCATGAGCGAAAACGCCATCGTCAGCATTGCCGGTCTGAACAAATGGTATGGCGACTTCCATGTGCTGCGCGACATCAACCTTGATGTCGCCAAAGGCGAGCGCATCGTGATCTGCGGTCCGTCCGGGTCCGGCAAATCGACGCTGATCCGTTGCATCAATGCGCTTGAGGAGTTTCAGGAAGGCCGCATCGTCGTCGACGGCATCGAATTGGGGCCGAATTTGCGCCGCGTCGACGAGGTGCGGCGCGAAGTGGGAATGGTGTTCCAAAGCTTCAATCTGTTTCCGCACCTGACCGTGCTGGAAAACTGCACGCTGGCGCCGATCTGGGTGCGCAACATCCCGAAAAAGGACGCCGAAGCTGCGGCGATGAAATATCTGGAACGGGTGAAGATCCCCCATCAGGCCAGCAAATATCCCGGCCAGATGTCGGGCGGTCAGCAGCAGCGCGTCGCGATCGCGCGCGCCTTGACCATGAATCCGAAGGTCATGCTGTTCGACGAGCCGACGTCGGCGCTCGATCCGGAAATGGTCAAGGAGGTGCTCGACACCATGGTCGACCTCGCGCGGGAGGGCATGACCATGCTGGTCGTAACTCACGAGATGGGATTTGCCCGGGAAGTCGCCAACCGTATCGTGTTCATGGATGCCGGGCAGATCATCGAAGCAAACACGCCGGCGAATTTCTTCGCCAATCCGCAGCACGCGCGGACGAAGCTCTTCTTAAGTCAGATATTGAGATAGTGGTGGGCGAATGGTGAGTGGCACGTAAAGCCATTCGCCACTCCCTATTCGCCATTCGCTCCTTTAAACCTTCTCGAACGGCACCTCGATCTTGCTGCGCTTCTCCAGCCATTCCGGCACAGGCAGGTTCTTCGAGCGCATGAAAGCCGGATTGAAAAGCTTCGACTGATAGCGGTTCCCGGAATCGCACAGCATCGTCACGATGGTGTGGCCGGGGCCGAGTCGCCTGGCGAGCCGGACCGCTCCGGCTACGTTGATGCCGGTCGAACCGCCGAGACACAGGCCTTCGTGCTGGAGCAGTTCGAAGATGACAGGCACGGCTTCTTCGTCAGGAATGAGATAGGCTTCGTCGACCTTGGCGGTCTCGATGATCGCCGTGACGCGGTTGAGGCCGATGCCTTCGGTGATCGATCCGCCCGGCGTCGCTTTCGCGGCCCCGTTCTTGAACCATTCATACATTCCGGCGCCGCACGGATCGGCACAGCCAACCACGATGTCTTTCCGTTTTTCCTTCAGGAAACGGCCCGCGCCAGCCAGCGTTCCGCCGGTGCCGACCGCACAGATAAATCCGTCGACTTTGCCGCCGGTCTGCTCCCAGATTTCCGGGCCGGTCGAGTCGTAGTGCGCCTTCGCATTGTCGAGGTTATTCCATTGATCGGCGAACAGCACACCGTTCGGCTCGGTCTTGCGCAGCCGGTCGGCGAGACGCCGGCCGACATGCTGATAGTTGTTGGGATTGGCGTAGGGCAGCGCCGGCACTTCGATCAATTCGGCACCGCACAGCCGCAACATGTCCTTCT
This sequence comes from Pseudomonadota bacterium, assembly GCA_018971625.1. Lineage (GTDB taxonomy): Bacteria > Pseudomonadota > Alphaproteobacteria > Rhizobiales > Xanthobacteraceae > Bradyrhizobium. The sequence goes on along the minus strand of JAGXAJ010000012.1, from coordinate 53,655 downwards.
TTTCCTGGCTCTGGGTTTCCGGGATCACGATCAATGTCCGGTAGCCGCGCGCGCTGGCCACGACCGCGAGGCCGATACCGGTATTGCCAGCGGTCGATTCCACCACGAGGCCGCCGGGCTTGAGGTCGCCGCGTTTCTCGGCCTCCAGAATCATCCATTTGCCGGCGCGGTCCTTGACCGATTGACCGGGATTCATGAATTCGGCCTTGCCCAGAATGGTGCAGCCGGTCTCTTCGGAAGCCCGCTTCAACTTGATGAGCGGCGTACCGCCGATCGCTTCAACAACGTCCTTGTTAATCTTCATCTGCGATAACTTGCCAGTCTGTTGCCAACTCAGGCAACGACCCTAGATCGCGATCGGTCGAAGTGGAAGCTGCTTTTGCGCCATAGAGCATTGCGCGGCTGGAACAAAGGACTAAACCGGCTGTCCGCACGACCATCGTCTGGTTAATATGACCGGCATGTCCCCCAGAAAGCATCATTCCGAGGCCGAAACCGGTGTCGCAGCGGAGGCCGTCGTCGACTGTCCGCGATGCCATAAGCCGCTGCCGCTATGCGTCTGTGACAGCATCGAGCCGATCGAGAGCGCGATTTCACTTCTGATCCTGCAACATCCGCAGGAGCAGGACAGGGCGCTCGGCACCGCGCGGTTGACCGCACTACATTTCCAGAATGCGGTGGTGAAGATCGGCCTGTCATGGCCGAGCCTGTCGAAGGCACTCGGGCGACCGGTCGCAGATCCCTCGCGCTGGGCGGTGCTTTATCTCGGCTCGGCCAAGGTCGCCGACCTCGATACGGACCGCGACATCGTCGCCATTAACCGCAAGGGCGAGGTCGAGGACCATCAGCGCGCCATTCTCGATGATATCGAAGGCATTGTACTGCTCGACGGCACATGGAGCCAGGCCAAGGCGCTGTGGTGGCGTAACGCGTGGATGCTGAAATGCCTGCGCGTGATCCTCAATCCGGCGCGCCCGTCCCGCTATGGCAAGCTGCGCCGCGAACCGCGCCGCGACGGGCTATCCACCATCGAGGCGGCTGCGATGCTGCTGGCGCGCCTTGAAAAACGCCCCGAGATCGCCGCGACGCTGCATGCGAGCTTTGAGCGGATGCTGGCGAAATACCGGCAGGCGCAAAGTACTATGCCTGAGCTAGCGCCGAAGCCAAAACCAAAGCGCGATTACAGGCGGCGCAGGCGCGGTTGATACTAGAGCGTTTTCGAGCGAAGCATGCCCTCGGACTTGATCCGTGGGTGAATACCGGTTCGCGTAAAGAAAACGCGTCAAAGCAAAAATCTAAAGGCTCTAAATGCCCCCGGTCGGTTCGGTGGCAGCGACGCCTGCGGACTCGCTCCAGTCCGAGACGCACCGTTCCAGGTCCTTCAAATTCTGCCGCACCTGTTCGAGCGAGAATCCCAACGCGTAAAAGCGTTCGACCACGTCGCCGGCGATGCCGCGGGTCAGGCCCTCGCTGCGCACCGTGGCGACTGCGGAAGCGTAGGCTTCCAGCGCCGACTGCACCGGCCAGATCGCGGGTGCGCCGCGGCCGTTCCGCAACGCCGCAGCGGTCGACTTGAGATACTCGGTCGTCGCGCTGCTGACGGCCGCGAGCGGCGTGGCCAGGCGCGTCTGCAATTCGACCGGCAGCGGCACCACGCTGGCGCGTCCGATGATTACGATGTCGTGGCGCAGGCGCAGGATGGTGCGCAACAAAGGCCCGGTATCGGGCCCGCTGGAGAGTTTGGCGGCACGCTCGCGCTCGGCCTCGATACCGAGCGCATTCAGCGCCGCAATGGCCGTCCCGATGCCGTCCTGGAGCGCATGAAGCGCGTCGTTGTCACGGCCTCGGGTCAGGCCGGACAGCAATTCATTGAGCACTGCCGCCAGCAATTCGAGCACGCGTGCCGCGCCCAGCCTGATCTGGCTATACGCACGCGACGGCAACACGAGAAATGACACCGCAAGGCCGGTGATAGCGCCGACCGTGACTTCCAGGATCCGGTCGATCGCGGAGTCCAGCGGATTGCTATGGCTCATGGCCGGCAGCAGCAACACGATGATGGCGGTGACGGTCGCGACATTGAGGCTCGGATTGATCGCTGCGATGAATGCCAGCGGCGCGACCGCCATCACCAGCACCGCGAGCAGGGCGCTTTCGCCGGTATGCGGCACCAGTACCGCGACCGCTCCGCCGTAGATGGCCCCGCCGACGGTGCCGATCAGATAGTCACGGGTCGCCTTCAGCGATCGGCCGACGCTCATCTGCGTGACGATGAGCGAGGTCAGCACCGCCCATAGTGGCAGTTTGAGCCCGAATGCCAGCGCAATCGCCAGCGCGCTCAGGGCAGCCACGGTCACCCGAAGGCCCAGCCCCAGTTCCACCTTGCGCGAGATCAGCCAGGCGCCGCTACGTTTGATGAAGGCGATCATTTCGCCCGTGTTCCCAAGAGGAGGTTGCGCGTCTGTTATAGAGAATGTTCGTCAAGGATCGGAAGACTTGCGGTGGTTGCCTTACGGCTTCGGCCTCTGTATTGATCCGGCCCGTGGGGCCACGTGGCGGAGTGGTTACGCAACGGTCTGCAAAACCGTGTACACCAGTTCAATTCTGGTCGTGGCCTCCATTATAACGTTATGAAATTACTACGATTTAAATTTGGCCAGCTACCTTGGGGGGCCGGATTGCTACCGCTTTTGCTACCCTTTGGGTTTCCGGATGCCCCAAATGGCTGCTTTAAAGGCGCGATCTAAATTAGCGGCAGCATTCTCCTGCATTCCGGGAATCACGTGGCTGTAAGGGTCAAGGGTAATCGCGACCCCACTGTGCCCCAGGCGCTCGCTGGCTGCCCGGGCAATGGATCGCCTTTCTTCAGCCGTTGACGCGCTGCGACTCAGAGAGCGTGCTTCGCGTGCGCAATACGGGGCATGATGGGAGTAGGGACGCGTCATCCAAATTTTGGAGGGTTACCCAGAAAGCAGGGTTCACGCGTGTCGCGCTGACGTAGTGAGCGGCGCTATTTTTCGTTCTTGCTCTAATTCCAGCTATTCCACACATCTGGGCCGGCGCGATCAATCCTGCCGTCAGCAGGGAAGATTTTTACGCAGAACTTTGTCGTATGGCTCTTTCGGAAAATGTCCGTGTAGCGGATGTAGCCGAAAAAGAAGTGAGGCTCTGTAATGGCGCTCCACCATTTGTTCAAGGATTGATTTTTCGATCCCTTTCCCAGAACCGCGTCCAACAATCTAGGATTAGCATTCCGAGGGGGATAGAGGGGCTGACCCGTTGGCTCCGATTCGGAACTCGCCCCGTATACTTCGGTTATAATACCTGGAGTTTGGCCGAAGTTTTCGACCATCAAGCCTGTGACCGTTTTCCCATCCTCAATTGCTGGTATCGGCGTGACGAATATATAAGCCCGCTCAACTGTTGGAATATGGTCGACGGATTTTTGGGCCGCATCAGCGGCATTTTCGGCGACGGCTATCGACCGTTTCATATCGGCGGACTGAACTTGAGCGGCTTCAAGCAGCCCTTTAGTGGCGTGATAGAGCGTGAAGGCAAACCACGCGATGATAAATGCAGCGAAGGAGGCAAAAAATCCGTTGTGATGGTCAACCGCCTTAATGAGGCAAAGCGAGTGACCGCCGATAGATTCGGCGATGATGAGACTCTTCTTATCTGGCTCCGAATTTGCGTGATTTTCTGCCCAATCATTTACGCATTGGCGAAACGTGGGAGAGAAATTCTCTTCCGTCCAGACAAAAGCGATAACAAGAAATAGGACTACGCAGAAAAATGGCCAGTATCGCTTCATCAGCACCCTTCCATCGCCGCTCTGCGGTTCAAATATCTTCCAGCTACGGTGTCGACCTCGATTGCAATGAGCAGCGCCAACAAGGATGTCGTGGAGAATGTGCCGCGGCTGATCCTATTTGCAATGCTGGCCTCTGTTTCCTCCAGCCCATATTTTTTCAGGCGGTCGGCAAGCTCCCGAGTCCTACATCGGCCCGCGCCAATTCTGCCTTCAGGATTCGCTTCGCGCGGTCCTCCCAAGAGGGTTTGGCTCCCATAGTCGTTCTCCCACATCAAACAATAGGGGCCATGCCTTATTGTTCCCCAGAGGATGACATTGTAGAACTCACATGTGGGCACTAGCTTGCAATTTGCGGGATCCAGAGTGCGGAAACAAAAAAGGGCGGTCACAAGACGCCCTGTTTTTATGCGTCGTGGTGCGGCCCAAGGCAGTCTTGCTCTGTGGCTATCTTGCTATCGTGTTTGCTACCCAACTCGATGGCACCGAAGGAGACGCGGTGCTATCAGTCGGTGCCTGACCTCGCCTCGGTCCGCACAATCAGGCACAACAGATTATGCAAACAAACTGGCTGGTATAGGGCTTCTAGAACCGCAAAACCGTGTACACCAGTTCAATTCTGGTCGTGGCCTCCGTCTATATCATTGATATTGTTATTTTTAGTTGCGCGCCTCGCGACCGCCGGCCGGTCGTGCCTTGACAATCAACCCGCGCTGGTTTCGAGTGCCCGGCGTTCAGGATGCCGGTCTGATCGGCCGGCAAAGGGAATTCGGTGACGTTTGCCCGTCGTTCGCGGCAAATCAATCCGAAGCTGCGCCCGCAACTGTAAGCGGTTAGTCCTTTTCGGTAGGCCACTGGGTTTTCTTTTTCGAAACCCGGGAAGGCGAAAGAGGATGGTGATCCGCAAGCCAGGAGACCGGCCTGAACAAGTCATCCTTCCGGCATGCGGTGCGCGTGCATGGGGCGGCCTTTCGCTGTGATGACATCGATGGAAATGTCTCGCGCGAGAGAGGCCGCCGTGGCCGCACTGGTAAGATCGATTCTGCCCGCCGAAAGCGCCGAATCCGAGCTGCTCGGCTTTCGGGCGCGGATCGTTGCAATCTACGCATTTCTCATTGCCGCTAATCTGGCGGTCTGGATCTGGACCTTCGTCGCGTTCGCGCATCAGCCGGTTTTGATCGGCACTGCCGTGCTGGCCTACAGCCTCGGACTACGCCATGCGATCGATGCCGACCATATCGCTGCGATCGATAACGTCACGCGCAAGCTGATGCAGGAGGGCAAGCGCCCGGTCGCGGTTGGCTTCTTTTTCGCGCTTGGGCATTCGACCGTCGTGGTGGTCGCCTCGCTCGCGGTGGCGCTGACCGCCGATGCGCTAAGCGCGGAACTGGTATCCTACCGCGAGATCGGTGGCATTGTCGGAACATCGGCGTCGGCGCTATTTCTGTTCATCATCGCCATTGCCAACCTGATCGTGTTGCGCGGGGTCTACCGGGCCTTCCGGGTAGCGGAACGCGGCGAAGCCATGACGGAAGACGAAGTCGATGCGCTGCTGCATCAACGCGGTTGGCTGGCGCGGTTGTTCCGGCCGCTGTTCCGGTTCGTTTCGGAAAGCTGGCATCTGTATCCGATCGGCCTGTTGTTCGCGCTCGGCTTTGAGACCGCGAGCGAGATCAGCCTGTTTGGGCTGTCGGCGCAGGCGTCGGACGCCGTGTCGAACTGGTCGATTCTGGCTTTCCCGGCGCTGTTCGCTGCCGGCATGACGCTGGTCGATACCACCGACGGCGTATTGATGCTCGGCGCCTATGGCTGGGCATACCGCAATCCGCTTCGCAAGCTGTTCTATAATCTCACCATCACCTCCGCGTCCGTGTTGGTGGCCTTGGTGGTCGGCGGCATCGAAACCCTGGGATTGATCGGAAGCAAGATGCAGCTTCACGGCGCCTTCTGGAACGCGATTTCGGGCCTCAACGAGAATTTCGGCGTGCTCGGCTATGGCATCGTCGGGCTGTTCGTCGTGAGCTGGGGCGTATCGTTCCTGATCTATCGCCTGAAGGGATACGATGTTCGCTAGAGCGTTTTCGAGCGAAGCATGCCCTCGGACTTGATCCGTGGGTGGATCCCGGTTTGCGTAAAGAAAACGCGTCAAAACAAGAATCTAGAGCCCCGTTCCGATTCCATCGGAACGGAAAAGGCTCTAGCGCAACGCCGGTGGCGCCCTCGATGGACTGAGCGACCATGAAAGCGCTCGTTCTTCTCCATCGTTGGCTCGGCATCGGCTTTTGCCTGCTGTTTGCGATGTGGTTTGCCAGCGGCATCGTGATGCATTTCGTGCGGTTTCCCTCGCTCGATGAGGCCGCGCGCTTTGCCGGCCTGCTGCCGATCGATCTGTCGCAGGTTCTCCGAGGACCGGATGAAGCAGCGGCGGCGAGCAATAAAGGGCAGGTTCGCCGGGTGCGGTTGCTGCAACGGGCGGACGGACCTGTTTACATCGCGTCCAGTGGTTCAGGGCTTGTCGCGGTTCACGCCAATGATCTGTCCGATGCGTCGGTGAAATCGGAACGACTTGCGCTCGACATCGCTCAGGCGCATGCGCGCCAGCGCGGAATCGAGGCAGCGCATGCGACACTGGACGGCGTTGCCGATTACGACCAATGGAGCGTGCCGAACGGCTTTGACCATCATCGTCCCCTGTATCGGGTGGCGTTGCATGATTCGGCGGGCACAGAGCTTTATGTTTCCTCGACCACGGGTGAGGTCGTACTTGCGACCACGCTTAAGGAACGGGTCTGGAATTATCTCGGCAGCGTGGCGCACTGGATCTATCCGACGCTCCTGCGCAAGCATGCGACGACGTGGGATGAGACGGTATGGACGCTGTCGCTGATGGCGGTGATCGCTGCGATTGCCGGCGCTGTGCTGGGCATCGCCCGATTGAGGTTTTCGCAGGGGCGACCGGGTTCGCCGTTTCGCGGCTGGCACGCCTGGCATCACATTCTCGGCCTTCTCACCGCGACCTTTGTGCTGACATGGATTTTCAGCGGCTGGCTGTCGATGGACGATGGCCTCCTGTTCTCGCGCGGCCGGCTGACGTCGGAAGAAGCGGCGAGGGTAGGGGCAAAACCCGACTGGCGTCGTCTCAAGGGCAATCAACGTCTGATCGCCTCGCCAGCCAAGGAGGTGGAATGGTTTGCGCTGGGCAATCAATTCTATCGGCGCGAACGAAACGATCTGCGCTCCCAATCGATCTCTGCGATTGGCTCCGCGCCGGGTCGTTCACCGGCGGCACATTCGTTTTTGAGCGCCGAAGAAGTTGACGCCTTTGTTCGGCCGATCTCGGCTGATTGCGCGGCGCCGATCGTCGTCGGTCCGCGCGATAGCTATCCGATGATCTCGCAGATCCCGGGCGGCCCGGTTTACCGCTCTGTCTGCGGCGACGTCTGGTTTCACGTCGACGGCGGGACTGGCGCGATGATGGAGCGGCTGGATCCGTCACGGCGAAGCTACCGATGGCTCTACAGCGGTCTGCATACGCTGGATTTCCCGGTGTTGCTCGATCGTCCGCGACTGAGAGACGCACTGGTCGTCATCCTGTGCGGGCTCGGTTTTGTCTTCTCGGTGACGGGCGCCGCGATCGCCTGGCGAAGACTACGCGTTCATTTTCTACCGCAAGCCGGACCGACGGACGAGCGCGCGATTTGAAATCGTGCGCGCGAACTTTCGCCGCAGCTTGCTCCGAGGCCGACTCAACGGTTGACGCAGCGACGATCCAATGCCAGTTTTGTGATCGGTAGTGCCCGAGAGGGCTAACCAAGGGAATGCGGTGCGTCCGGGCACACGAATCTGCTCGGATAATTCCGCGGCTGCCCCCGCAACTGTAGGCGGATAGCTGACGGCCGTTAATGCCACTGGGGACCGACACGTCCCTGGGAAGGTGGTCCGAGGCGACAACCCGCGAGCCAGGAAACCTGCTGCCGGTCATGGTCACGCGCGAACGCGTCGGGCGGGGTGCTCCGATGTGTCGGAAGTAGCTTGCTATCCCTGCCACAGGGGCGAAGGCAGGATCTGGCGGCAACCGCGGGTGACGGTTTTGCGTTCGCCGTCGGGATTATCACCGTGTCAGTTTTCTTTCGTGATCGGCGTTTTGCGCCGGTATTTGCATGTGCGTGTTCATCGCTCACGCCGCTTGGTCTGTTTGCTTTACTATTCGCCAGCACTACACAGCCGGGCCATGGACAGACGGCGCCGCCTGCTGCGAGCGACCCAAGTTCGATCGGACCCGTGGTCGTCACCTCGCCCAACCGCAAGCCCGTGAAACGAGCGGGGGTCGAGACCGCGCGGACGCATGTGCATGCCCGCACGCCGAGTCGTAACCGCACCACGACGGCCGCCACGGCGCCCGCGGCGGGGCCATCCAACACCACCAATGAGCCGCCGCGAACGCCGCTCAACTCCAACGTAGTCGCGGCCAGCGCGACCCGGCTTGGACTTACCGCCTTCGAGATGCCGGCAAGCGTTGACGTCGTCGATCGGCAAACCATGCAGGAGCAGGGCTACCGAACCACGACCGAGACCGCGCAGGGCGCGGTCGGCGTGCTGGCCGGCGATTCAGCCGGTGCGCCGGCGAACTTCTCGATGCGCGGCTTCACAGGTCCCGCAATCAACACGCTCTACAACGGAATATGGATCGGGCCGAGCGACATTACCAATCGGATCATGGATACCAGCAGTCTCGATCGCGTCGAGGTTCTCAAGGGACCATCGTCGATCATGTCGGGGCTTGACGCCATCGGCGGTGCGGTCAATTACGTCTCGCGGCAGCCGACCTCCGGTCCTATCAGGAATGAATTCGACGCGTCTTTCGATTTACTCGGCACCTATCGCACCCACTACGGTTCCGGTGGCAGCACGCTGATCGACGGGCTCGATTATCGGGTCGATATCGGCCAGTCCAGGGTGAACAGCTTCATCGACGGCGACTACACCAACCTCAGCAACTTCTCGACCCAGTTCAACTATCGCGTCACAGATTCCTTCAAGGTGTTCGCGGCCATCGAGTACAAGCAGGATCAGGGTCATGCCTACTGGGGCACGCCGCTGACGACCACCACGTTCTCGGGGCCATTTTCCAAGAGCGGCGTGGTCTCGGGCTCCGCGCTCAACACGTTCGATGGCGTGAGCATCATTGCGCCTGTGACAGTGGACTCCCGCACACTGACCACGAATTACAATGTTGCGGACAATTCCGTCGGCGCCCAGGAGCTATGGCTGCGCAGCGGGTTTGAATGGAACGTCAACAACAATCTCACGGTCAAGAACCAGGTCTACGATTACAACGCGCAGCGCCACTGGTTCGACAGCGAAACCTACGCCTTCGACGGCGTCAGCATGATCGACCGCGGCCGTTTCTTCGTTCAGCACAATCAGCATGTGTATGGCGACAATACCAATGTCACCCTGAACAACTCGTTCTTCGGCATGGAAAACCGCCTGGCGTTGCAACTGCAAGCCAGCCGCAACGATATAAGCTTCGCGGAGGAGGGAAATCCGAACGCTTATCCCTTTGACTCGGTGTCAGTGGTCAATCCGGACCCGGGCGTCTATGGGGCCGGCGTCCCGCAACCTGATTACCGGACTAACCGCCTCGACACGTTCGCCACAGCAGCTGAAGACCGGCTCAAGATCAACTCGATGTTTTCGTTGATCGGGGGCGTCCGCTTCGAGGACTTTCAGTTGTCGCGCGACGGGATCGACACCGGAGGCGCTGGGCCCGCTTCGGTTCCGGCGGGCTTGCCTTTCACCGCGAACTGGGCGCCAGTGTCATACCGCGCGGCGTATACGTTCGAACCGGTCAAGGGGCTGATGTTCTACAGCCTGTTCTCGACCGCCTACGATCCGGCGGCGGCCGGCGTGTTCTCGATCACGCCGGGGTCGACGTTGGCGCTGACCAGCGCGAAGATCTACGAGACGGGCGTCAAGCGCCTGTTCTGGGACAACCGCGCGGAGTGGACACTGGCCGCCTATGACATCACGCGGAACAACGTCTATGTGCAGATCACCGACACGACCAGTGACCTCGCTGGTGAAATCCGCACCAAAGGCGTCGAGCTATCGGGCGCGGTGCGGCCGATCGACAATCTCAAGCTCTGGGGCAATGTCGCCTATACCGATGCCAAATACGCCAACTTCATCCTGAACGGCGCCGATGTCAGCGGCAACACGCCATCGAACGTGGCGCCCATCATCGTGAACGCCGGGGCGTCCTATCGTTTCAGCGACTGGCGCTGGCCGGTCGAATTCGGCGGCGCGGTCCGTCATGTCGGCAATCGGTATCTGTTCGACGACGACGCCACCACGATGCTGGCCTACACCACGGCCGACTTGTTCGCGTTCGTCGATATTCCGGGCAAGGATTTGCCTTGGCAGGGTCTCGATACGATGCGGGTCAAATTCCAGGTGCGTAACATCACCAACGCCGTCTACGCGCAGTGGTCCGACACCACCTATCCCGACCAGGTCCTGCTCGGCGCACCGCGAACCTTTGAGCTGTTGGCATCGGCGAAGTGGTGATCCGTCATTCCTCGTCGCGATGCAGGCCCGCCAGTGCTTCGCCGTAAAGGATCATACACGGACCCGCGGGTTTTGCTGTGGCAAGGCGGGCAGCGATTTCCTTCAACGTTCCGGCCATCACGGCGGTGGCCGGCGAGCCCAGGCTCTCGACCACCACCGTCGGCGTATCGCCAGACAGGCCGTGCGCGATCAGTTTGTCGGCGAGGCTCGCAAATGTCGCCTTGCCCATGAACACGCAAGTGGTGGCGCCGCGGTCGGCGAGCGCCGACAGGTCGAGGTTTTCCGGTAACTTACCGTCGACGTCGTGGCCGGTGATCATCTGGACCCGCCGCGCCACGCCGCGCTTGGTCAACGACGTCCCGAGATAGGCCGCCGCCGCAGTCGCCGTGGTGATGCCGGGCACAATCTCGATCGGCACGCTCGCTTCGCGCGCCGCGCTGATTTCCTCGTCGGCGCGGGAGAAGATCGAAGGATCGCCGGATTTGACCCGCACCACGCGCTTGCCAAGTCGGGCGTAGCCGATCATCAGCCGGCTGACTTCCTGCTGCTTGGGCGAGGGGTGACCGGCGCGCTTGCCGACCGCGATCAGCTCAGCGTCGGGATTTGCAAAGGACAGGATTTCGTCGCCGGCGAGGTCGTCGTAGAGGACGACGTCGGCGGTGCGCAGCCGCTCGACGGCGCGCAGCGTCAACAAGTCGATATCGCCGGGGCCGCCGCCGATCAGCGTGATGCTGCCTTGCATTGCTGCATCAGGGGCCGTCATGGCGTTCCTTCAGCGACATCGACCATGTGAAAGAAGCTTCCGGTAACGCTGCCCCTTCGGCTGCCGGTCTCGGCTGTTATTGCGGCCGAGGCGTCGCGAATTTCGGCGAGCGGCTCGTCGGGCTGCGTCACCACGCGCGCATAGTGGAATTCATGGCCGCGCAGCGCACATCCAGCGGCGTGGCCCGGGATCGGCGCCAGCAGCTTTGCGGTCCGATAGCCGAGATGCAGGTGGCGCATCGAAAAGTCGGTCTCAAGGCCAAGCAACCCGAGCATGGCGTGGCGCTGTCCCGCTGCGTCGATCAAGCCGGCGCCGAGGGTCATGTAGCCGCCGCACTCGCCATGGACGGGTTTTGTCCGCGCAAAATTGCGCATGCCGTCGGCAAAGCGCGACGCAACGGCGAGGGCACCGGCGTGCAGTTCCGGATAGCCGCCGGGCAGCCAGGCGACGTCGCAGGATGGATCGGGCGGCTGATCGGCCAGTGGCGAGAACGGCATGATTTCCGCGCCTGAAGCGCGCCAGTCCTCCATCAGGTGCGGATAGACAAAGGAAAACGCAACGTCCCGCGCCAGCGCGATGCGCTGGCCTGGCGGGGTGATGCGAGCCGCGTCATTCTTTCGCGGTGCCTCGCGCGCCGATCGAGCTATTGCTTCCAGCGCTGCGAGATCGACATCGCGCTCGACCATATTGGCCAGCGCCGCCAAACGGTCTGTGAGCGCGGAATCCTCCTGTGCCTGGACCAGCCCGAGGTGCCGCTCGGGCATGGTCAGGGCATCATCGCGCTTGATCACGCCGAAAACCTTCATGTCGATCCGCGCGAATCCGTCGCGCACCAGCGCCGCATGACGGTCGCTCGCGACCTTGTTGAGGATCACCCCGGCAATGTCGACGTTCTCGCGATAGCGCGCAAAGCCGAGCGCGACGGCGGCGGCGGATTGCGCGTGGCCCGAGACATCGAGCACCAGCACCACCGGCCATCCGGTTGCCGCCGCGACATCGGCGGTCGAGCCATTGCCCCAGGCACCGGGCAGGGCAACGCCATCGAACAGCCCCATCACGCCTTCGGCGAGCGCGAGATCTGCGTCGTCGGCAAGCGTCAGCAAGGCATCGAAGCGGTCGCGCGCCAGCGCCCATGAATCCAGGTTGAATGAGGCGCGCTCGGCTGCAATCGCATGGAAGGCCGGATCGATATAGTCAGGTCCACATTTGTACGGCTGCACCGCTCGCCCACGACGACGGAGCGCGGCCAGCAGCCCGAGCGTCAGCGTTGTCTTGCCACTGCCGCTGGCGGGCGCGGCGATAATCAGTCCGGGCGTGCTATTTGCGGACACGGCCGGTCTCGGCGGAAGGGCGGAACCTGCGGTCATAATCCGCACTGTACAACGCGCTATCGGCGAAATCGTGCGCCGACAGCGCTGGCCCGACCAGGATCAACGCCGTGCGCTCGATGGCAGCTGCGCGGACCTGCGCGGCGATCGTCGACAACGTGCCTCTGATGACGACCTGTTCCGGCCAGCTCGCGCGCACCACTACCGCGACCGCGCCGTCCGCGCCGTAATGCGGGATCAGTGTCGCGGTCACGTCGTCCAGCACATGGATCGATAGATGGATCGCAAGCGTTGCGCCGGTCGCGGCATAGGCGGCGAGGCTTTCGCCTAGCGGCATGGCGGAGGCGCGGCCCGAGGTGCGGGTCAGCACCACGGTTTGCGCCACGCCCGGCAGGGTCAGTTCGCGACCAAGCACGGCCGCGGCGGCGGCAAAGGACGGCACGCCGGGCGTGACCGAGTAGGGGATTCCGTGCTCCTCGAGCTTTCGGATCTGCTCGCCCATGGCACTCCACACCGAGAGGTCACCGGAATGCAGCCGCGCGATATCGAGATTGGCCTCATGCGCGGCAACGAATTCGGCGGTGATCGCATCAAGATCGAGTGGCGCGGTATCGATCACGCGCGCGCCCGGCGGACATAACGCGATGATCTCGCGTGGCACCAGCGATCCCGCATAGAGGCATACCGGGCAGTGCGCCACCAGATTCTGGCCGCGCACCGTGATCAGGTCGGGGGCGCCGGGACCGGCGCCGATGAAATGCACGGTCATGACGTGCTATCCTCCGTTACCGCTGCCGCCGCGGTCGCGGTGTGGTCCGCGGACACCATCCGAGTGACGATGAGCCGCGCGTTAGGCCCGGCTGCGGCAAGCGCGGTCGCTTCGCAGACGCTACCGACCCCGCGCTGCTTGATGACGTGTTCCGAGCGGGTTGCGACGTCTGTATCAGCGTCGCGCATGGCGTTGACGGCAACAATCTTGATTGGATATCGTGAAGCCGTTACCGCAGCGCGCAGGCCGGGATGGCCTGCCTTGTCCTCGACCACGGCAAGCACCGTGGCGGCCTCCGGCATCGCGGCTTGCTCGACAGCACCAGCCAGAACCTCGGCAATGGATTGCGCGGTCGCCTGCTCGCGAAACCCCAGGCCGATCACCAATCGGCTCATTTGGTCACGCTCCATTGCACGACCGGCATTGCCGCGCGCCAGCCGGTACGGTTGCCGACCGCCCCCGCCCGTTCGACCGTCAGCCGGAGCAGGGTGCCTCCATGGCACGCCTGTCGGGTGATCAGGACGGCCTCGGTTTCCAGCGTCACAGAATTGACCACCAGCCGGCCGCCTGTCGGCAGAGCCTGCCATATCGCATCGAGCACGCCGTCGCGGCTGGCGCCGCCGCCAACGAACACCGCATCAGGGGTCGGCAGGTCCTTTAAGGCGTCCGGGGCGGTCCCGAGCCGGAGATCGAAATGCGGAACTCCAAGCGATTGTGCGTTGGACCGCGCCGTGTTGAGACGATCCTCACGCGCCTCGATGCCGATCGCGCGATTGGTGGGGTGAGCCAGCAGCCACTCGATGCCAATGGAGCCCGCGCCCGCGCCGATATCCCACAACAATTCGCCGCCGCGCGGCGCCAGGGTCGACAGCGTCACCGCGCGGATCTCGCGCTTTGTCAGTTGGCCGTCATGGACGAACAGGTCGTCCGGCAGGCCGGCGACGCACGGAATACCCGCCGACCCTTCCGCAGCGACGGCCTCAAGTGCGAGCGCAACCGGAGAGGTAACATCATCGCAGGCGAAATTGGCAGCGGTTGCGGTACGCACGCGCTCGCGCGGCCCGCCGAGCGCTTCCAGGATTGTCAGGCGCGACGGACCAAATCCGTTGGCGTTCAGATAGGCCGCGACCTGCGCGGTTGCCACGCCATCGCGGACCAGCACAATCAGGCGTGCACCCGTTCGCAAAAGCGGCCGCAGCAATTCGATCGGACGGGCATGCAGACCGAGCGTGACCGTTTCTTCCAGCCGCCAGCGCAACCGCGCTGCGGCCCAGGCGAAGGTGGAGGGCGCCGGGATTGCGACGGTTTCGTCAGGGGGAACAGCTTCCGCGAAGGTCGAGCCCGCGCCATACCAGAAGGGATCGCCGGAACACAGCGCAACGACGCGCTTGCCGCGATGCGCCAGCAGCTTTGGGATGGATGCGGAGAAGGGCGTGTCCCATTCCAGTGTCGCTTTGCCCAGCGAGGCGACCAGCGTCAGATGCCGCCGGCCCCCAGCGACAAGTTCGGCGCGCGAAAGCAGGTCGCGCGCGGTTTCAGACAGGCCTTCAAGACCGTCTTCGCCGATTCCGACGATGGACAGCCAAGGCCTCGGCGTGTCATCGCTCAAGGGCATGACGTCCTCTCCGGTCAAACCATTGTGCGTCCTGATCCTTGGCGGCAGCGCTGACGCCAACCAGCTTGCGTCGGCGATTGTCGGCGATCCACGTTTCGATGCGATACTGTCCTATGCCGGGCGTACCGAGAACCCGAAGCAGCCGCCAATTGCCTGGCGCGTCGGCGGCTTTGGTGGCATCGACGGGCTGATCGACTATCTTCGCCGTGAAAAGATCGCGCGTGTCGTCGACGCAACGCATCCCTTTGCGGCCCAGATGAGCGCGCATGCGATTGCGGCCTGCGCGGCGCTCTCTATTCCGCTGCTCGCGCTCGAGCGAGCGCCCTGGCAGCGCAGCGCGGGCGACCGCTGGATCGAGGTCGATGATTTCGTGTCGGCGGCGCAGGCGCTGGGCGCCGTCCCTCGCCGCGTGTTCCTCGGCATTGGTCGCACGCAACTCGCGCCATTCGCGAGCCACAAGCAGCATTTCTACCTGGTCCGGCTGGTCGATCAGCCGCATGCGCCGTTGCCGCTTGCGGCCGAAATGATCATTGCGCGCGGTCCGTTCGATCTTGCCGGCGACCGCAAGATGCTCACTGACTATCGCATCGATATTGTGGTGGCCCGCGACGCCGGCGGCGACTCTGCATCCGCAAAAATTGAAGCCGCGCGCGAACTCGGCCTGCCGGTCGTGATGGTGCGGCGTCCTTTTATTCCAGCCCGCCAAAGGGTCGAAACGGTCGCGGAGGTTTTGCGCTGGCTGTGTCACGGCGAAACTCCGGCGGAGCGTGGCGTATAGACGAACGGGCTGCCATCAGGACGCGCGATCAGGCGCGTTTGCGAAGAGCCGATGAGTACAAGCGTGCGCATGTCAGCGCGTTCGGCAACCGCGTCGCGCAAGGTCGTGACGTCGATTGCTTCCTTTGCATCGCTGACCGCACTTGCAAAGGCAACTGGAACGACTTCCGGCAATTCCTTGCGCAGTAATGCGAGCGCGCGGCCGAGCTGCCAGGGTCGCGCTTTCGAGAGCGGGTTGTAGAGCGCGATCACGAATCCGGCCTGCGCCGCCAGCCGCAGCCGGCGTTCGATCAGTTCCCACGGTTTCAGATTGTCCGACAGATTGATCGCGCAGAAATCATGGCCCAGCGGTGCACCGATCCTTGCCGCGGCGGCGAACATCGCGCTGATGCCGGGCAGCACCTTTATATCGAGATTTCGCCAGGAGGGATCGCCGCAGTCCACCGCCTCGAACACGGCGGCGGCCATCGCGAATACGCCGGGATCGCCGGATGAGACCACGATCACGCGCCGACCTTCCGCGGCAAGACGAAGCGCCAGTCTGGCGCGGTCGCGTTCCTCGCGATTGTCGGAGACGTGCCGGCTAAGGCCTACCCGCTCGGATACCCGGGCTACATAGGGCGCGTAGCCGATCAAATCGGTCGCCTGCGCCAACGCCTGCGTGACTTCCGGCGTCACCAGTTCGGGGGCGCCGGGGCCAAGGCCTGCGATAGCGAGCCAGCCGCTCATGGTCGCCGTCCGCGGCCGTGGACCAGGATCATCGAGAAGTAGGGCGCCTCGTCATCGGTCTTTTCAGCCAGCGGCAGCACCTTCTCGCCGGCCATGGTGCCGCGCTCGACATAGACCGCGCGTTCAGCGAGGCCTGTCGCCTGAAGCGCGCGGCGTACCTTCGGCAGATTGCGACCAAGCTTCATCACCACCAGCGCGTCGATCGACCGCATCCGTTCGGTCAGGCTTGCCTCGTCGAGCGTCGCCGGCACCACGGTCAGTACGTCGTCGCCGAAGGTGATCGGCACGCCGCTCGCGGTCCAGCAGCCGGACATGCCGGAGATTCCGGGCACCACCACGATCGGCGCCTGGCCGTCGAGACGGCTGTGCAGATGCATGAACGACCCATAAAGGAACGGATCGCCCTCGCAGAGCACCGTCACGTCGCGTCCGGCGCTGACGTGTCGCAGCAGCCGCTGCACGCATTCATCGTAAAAACCGCGAAGCGCATCGGCGTAAGCGGGGTCTTCGAGTGTGATCTCCGTCGTCACCGGATATTCCAGCGCTTCCTCGATCACGTCAGCGGCGAGCATTCCCTCCACCAAAGTGCGGGCATTGCCGGGGCGGCCGGGTTTGCGGAAATGCGCGATCACGCTGGCGTTGGCGATCAGCCGCGCCGCCTTGACGCTCATCAATTCGGGATCGCCGGGCCCGAGGCCGACGCCATAGATGGTCGCGGGCGCGCTCATTCGTTTTCGCTCGCGACCGCGTTCAGCGCCGCCGCTGCCATCGCACTGCCGCCGCGGCGTCCATGCACGATGACACTGGGCACGCGGCCGAAGGAAATCAATGCCTCCTTGGATTCGGCGGCGCCGACGAAACCGACGGGGATGCCGACCACGGCTGCGGGGGGGATGATATCGGGCTCCTGCAATATTTCGAGCAGTCGAAACAGTGCGGTGGGCGCATTGCCGATCACGACGACCGATCCTGCCAGCCGCTCCCGCCACAATTCAACGGCCGCCGCCGCCCGTGTGGTGCCGAGTTTGGCTGCGAGCGCCGGCACTTGCGGGTCGGACAGCGTACAAAGTACGGCGTTATCGGCCGGCAGCCGAGCACGGGTGATGCCATGGGCGACCATCTGGGCATCGCAGAAGATCGGCGCGCCCGCGCGCAGCGCGGCGGCAGCGGCGGCACTGAAGCCCTTTGTGAAAACGATATCGTCGGCGATCTCGACCATGCCGCTGGCATGGATGATCCGCACCGCGACCTTTTCGTCGCCGGCATCGAAGCGGTCGAGTTTTGCTTCGGCGCGGATGATGGCGAAGGAACGCTGGTAGATGGCCGCGCCGTCGGTCTCGTAGGCGTAGTTCATGACGCGGTCTCGGCCGATGCGGCAGCGATCCGCTCGATCACGCTGTTACGGCGCGTCGTCCAATAGCCGGCATCGATCATCTGCTGAAAACGCTGGAGCATAACTCTTGCGGCTTCTGGATTGGCTTGTTCGATGAACCGGCGCACCTCGTCATCACCCAGCGTTGCGTCGTAGTAAAGGTCGAAATGGTGACTTTCGACCGCACCGGCCAGATGGACGAATTGCGCCATCAAATCGAGCGTGGCGGCGATTTCGGCTGCACCGCGAAAGCCGTGCCGCATCTGGCCTTGCAGCCAGCGCGGATTGGTGGTGCGGCCGCGCACGACGCGGGCGACCTCCTCGTTGAGCGTCCGCATCCGCGGCGTGTCGGGCTTGGTCGTATCGGCGTGATACAAAACCGGCGCCGCGCCATTGAGCTTGCGTGCCGCGGCGGCAAAGCCGCCTTCATGGGCGGCGTAGTCGGGCGCGGTCAGCAAATCGGTTTCGGGAAGATCTTGGGTATGGACAAAAGTGTCTGTGGCGGCGGTGTGCTGCTCCAATGCCGCACGCGCCTCAACGCCGTCATTTCCTCCGCCATAGGCAAAGGAGCTAGCGGCGAGCCAGGCCTCGCCCGCATCTTCCGCATTAGCCGGCGTGAAATCGCCTGCGGTTTCGACCACGCCCACACCATAGTCGCCCGGTGCGGGGCCGAACACCCGCGGGATTTGCAAACTGCGATACGGATTTTCCTCGGCAGGTTCGTCGCGCGCGGCCAGCGCGCTGGCTGCCTGTTCGAACAGTACCGGCAAGTTCGAAAATACGTCGCGAAACAGGCCTGAAATCCGCAACGTCACATCGATGCGCGGACGCCCCAGCACGGCCAGCGTGATCACGTCGAAGCCGGTGACCCGCTCGGATGTCGTGTCCCACACCGGCGCAATGCCCATCAAGTGCAACGCCATGGCAAATTCCTCGCCGGCGGTGCGCATGGTCGCCGATCCCCAGAGATCCAGCATCAAGTGCTGTGGATAGTCGCCGTGGTCCTGCAGATGGCGGGTCAGCAGCGCCTCGGCGAGACGCTTGCCCTGCTCGGTGGCGTTGCGGCTCGGCACGGCCCGGGTATCGACCGTGAACAGGTTACGCCCGGTCGGCAGCACGTCGCGCCGTCCGCGCCAGGGCGATCCGGCCGGGCCTGGCGCGACATGCTTGCCGCCGAGTGCTGCGAGCAGAGCGGCGCGTTCGCCCGCCGCACAGGCCCCGTAGGATATTTCACGGTGGTCCTCGCTGATGTGCTTGGGCATCCGTCCGAAAATATGCAGGCCGTCAGCGACCAGCGTGTCCTTGACGTCGCAGACAAAGCTGTCAAGTCGCACCACGGATTCCAGCGGCGTCATCGCTTCATGTAACCCGCTGTCGCGGTCGAGGCCGGATTCTCGTGCCGCCTCGATGATCGATTTCGCCAGCCGCTCGCGGCGGCGCGGGTCGAGACCATCGGCCACCAAATATTCATCAAGCAACCGCTCGATCCTCTGCAAGCCTGGCGGGAGTTTTCCCGTCGAGAGCGGAGGAGGGATATGACCGATGGTCACAGCACCCAGTCTGCGTTTGGCGGTTGCGGCCTCGCCGGGATTGTTGACGATGAACGGGTAGATCACAGGCGTCGCGCCCAGCAGCGCATCAGGCCAGCACGCGGATGACAGCGCAACCGACTTTCCCGGCAGCCATTCCAGCGTGCCATGGGCGCCCATATGGATCATGGCGTGACATTGCTGGATCTGACGCAGCCACAAATAAAACGCGACATAGCCGTGCCGGGGCGCTCGCCTGGGATCGTGATATTCGGCCACGCGATCAGCGCGTCGGCCGCGATCGGGCTGCAGCGCGATCAGTGCGTGCCCGCATTGCACGACCCCGAACACGAAATGGCCGTCAACGATCGCTGGGTCGCTCTCCGGCGTTCCCCATTGTGCCTCGAGGCTGGCGATCCGCGCCGGATCGAGTGCCGCCAATGCCGCACGGTAGCACTCGACCGGCCAACGGATCGTTTCGCTTTTGAGCCGATCGATCAGCGCCGCGCCATCCGCCGGCATGCCGCTGATGTTGTAGCCCTGATCGCGCAGGTCATTTAATACCTGAACCGCGCTCTCGGGCGCATCAAGACCGACCGCATGCGCCATCTGGTCAGCGCGGCGGGGATAGGCCGACAGGACGATGGCGAGTCGCTTGTCGGCGGTTGCAGTCCGGCGCAGCGCGATCCAGGCCCTGGCGCGTGCCACGATCGCGGCGATGCGGCTGTCATCGGCCGCATGTACCGTGCGGGCATAACCGAGCTCCGGATCGGCAGCCTCGATTTGCTTGAAGGAGGCGACCCCCGCAAACAAGCGGCCGTCGAGTTCCGGCAGCACGACATGGATCGCAAGATCAGGCGGCGACAGGCCGCGATCCGATTGTGCCCAGATCTCCCTGCTTGAGCCCGCAAGCGCAATCTGCAAAACCGGGGCGTCCACCACATCGAGCGGGGAGCTGGCACCGTCATCGCCGCGCGCCGAAAAAGCCGTTGCGTTGACGATCACATCGGGCGCGACTTTCGCAATCCATTGCCGCAACCAGCCGTCGCACTCGCGGTCTTTCAGGCTGGTTGCGAACAGGCCGATGGCCCGCAGGCCCTGACGGGCCAGTTCGGCCATCATGCGATCGATCGGATTGGTGTCGGAAGCTGCAACAATGGCGCGGTAGAACACGACCAGCACGATCGGCGCGCCATCGGGTGTGAGATCGAGCGCGGAGGGTTCGACCACCCCGGTGCCGGGAACATAGAATCCGACCTTGGGCAAAGCGGCGCGGGCGACTGGCGGGACAGCCGGCAAGCCCGCGGCAAGCGCGAGTTGCGCCAGCGCCGCACGTGCGGAGTCCGTGCCGCCATGGTCGCATAGCGTCTTCAGCCGGCGCAGCGTCGACGGCGGCAGGTTCGAGGCGGCGTCGAGCCGCGGGTCGGGGCGACCGTCGCCGGGAATGATCGCCAGCGCAATGTTCTTTGCCGCAGCGAGCGCACCGACCTGCTCCACACCGTAGCGCCAATAGTCGATCCCGCCGAGCAGCCGGATCAAAATGCCGCGCGCGCCGGACAGGGTGTTCTGCAGATAGAGATCGACGGAAAGCGGGTGGGCGAGGCGTCGCAGATTGGCCAGTCGCAGGCTGGGCAGGCTTTCGCGCCCGGCGCGCCAGGCGGTTGCGAACGCGCCGAGATCGCTGTCTGCGAAGGACAGCACGACGAGATCGGCTGGCGCCTGGCCGAGGTCTTCCGCGGCCGCCGCTTCCTCAAGTCCATGCCTTTCCCGCAGCAGGATATGCATGCGCTATCCCGTCAGCAAGGCGGTCACCGCGGCGTGGTCGAAACCGCGTTCGCCGATCACGACAATCCGCGACAGCCGCTCCTCGCCGGAACGCCAGGGACGATCGAATTGCGCGCGCACGCGCGTGCCGACGCCCTGCACCAGTAGCCGCATCGGCTTGCCTGTTATGGCGACATGACCCTTGGCGCGCAGCACATTGTGGTCGCGCGCGATCGTTTCCACCTTCGCCACAATGCTTTCGGCGCTCTGGCCCGGGGGCAGCGTCACCACGATGGTGTCGAAATCGTCGTGATCGTGCTCTTCGTGCTGCTCATGATGGCTCGGCCGCGCGTCGAGATCGTCTTCCGCGGCGGCTCCTATGCCCAGCACGACGCGCGGATCGATACGGCCTTCCGTGATGTCGAGCACGGGAATGCTGCGCGGCGCTTCCGCCAGCACTGCTTTCCGCGCGGCGGCGAGCCGATCGGGATCGACCAGGTCAGCCTTGTTGAGGATTACGATGTCCGCGCAGGCGACCTGGTCTTCGAACACCTCACCGAGCGGCGTATCATGATCGATGCTTTCGTCGGCGAGACGCTGCCGTTCGATGGCGGCGAGATCGGGCGCGAACCGGCCGTCCGCCACCGCCTCGGCATCGGCGACCGCGATGACGCCGTCGACCGTGATCCGGGAACGCAGGTCCGGCCATTCGAACGCCTTCAATAGCGGTTTTGGCAGCGCCAGGCCCGATGTCTCGATCAATATGTGGTCAGGCGGCTCCGGCCGCGACAATAATCCCGCGATGGTCGGTACGAAGTCATCCGCGACGGTGCAGCAAAGGCAGCCGTTAGTGAGTTCGACAATGGCGTCTTCGGGACAATTGGCGTCGGCGCAGCCCTTCAAGATATCGCCGTCGATACCGAGGTCGCCGAACTCGTTGACGAGAATCGCCAGCCTGCGGCCTTGCGGGTTCGCCATGAGATGGCGGACCAGCGTGGTTTTGCCGGCGCCGAGAAAGCCGGTGATGATGGTGACAGGGATTTTTTCGATCGACATCGGACAATTCCTAGACCGGCGTGGCGGATGGCGGGACGCGTGCAATCACGCCCTTGCGGAAAATCATCGGCCGTTCCCGCCATGGCACCAGGCCATCGGCAGTCGCGGCATAGCGCGCAGCGCCAGTCAGGAGATCGTCGACCGAGCTTTCATTGAGATCACCATAGATATAGCTCCAGCGGCCGGGTCCGGTGAGCGCCGCGCTGCAGCCACGATTGCAATTGGAGAGGCACTCGACTTCGACGATGCGAAAGTCGCGCGGGCCGTCCTCGCGACGCAGTGCCTCGACCAGAGCGTCATGCAACCGGCGGCCGGGCCGAACGATATCTTCGCCTTCTTCCCCGGCGCGGCAGGTGACACAGACATGCAGCGTGACCGCGGCATCGCCAATATCTGGTTTTAGATCTTCAATGGAAACAACAGGCGCAGATCGGTCCATAACATAGCCCGTCAATGGTGGCATCCGCTCAAAATGCGGCTGCCAGACCAGCGGCGAGCGGACCTGCACTCCGTTCGACCAACCCTCTCACTCCAGGACGCCCCGCCCGGAATGGCGATATGGCAGGCGACGGCAGGTTTCCTGGCTCGCGGGTCATTGCCGGCACCACCTTCCCGGGCGAACCCAGTGGCATCACGTGCAGGCTTTCCGCTCACAGTTGCGGGGGCAGCTCCGGCTTCGCACAGACCGGGGAACCAGTCCCGTGTCTGATGCGCCCGGTATTCCCTCTTAGTCCGGTCCGAAGACAGGACACCGTCGGCTGGGGATTCAATCAGACGGAAACGCGGTCAAGTCAATCCCTCCGGGAACCAGGCGGGCCGATCGGGCCGGTTGCCCCGGTGGAATTGATATGGTCCTGTCCCTTCCGTCAGATGATACCGCAGGACTCCGATGAGCGAGATCGATACCGAAGAAGCCGAGCGTCACCGCGCCAAAATGGTCAAACGCAAGGCGGTTCAGGATGCCGAAGAGGCGTCCAAAACCATCACCAAGGGCTTGCTGATGGTCAACACCGGTCCTGGCAAGGGCAAGTCCACCGCAGCTTTCGGTCTTGCCTTGCGCGCGCTCGGCCATGGCTGGCGGATCGGGGTCGTGCAGTTCATCAAGGGACGGGTGACCGGCGAGCAGACTGCGCTGGAATCTTTCGGCCAGCGCGTGGTCTGGCATACCGCCGGCGAAGGGTTCACCTGGGAGACTCAGGATAAGGTGCGCGACATCGCAGCCTGCCAGCGCGCCTGGAGTATCGCGCAGGGCCTGATGGACGATCCTTCCATCAACCTCGTGGTACTCGATGAACTCAATATCGCACTGCGCTACGATTATCTGCCGCTCGAAGACGTGGTGGCGCGGCTGAAATCGCGGCGCGATGGCCTGCATGTGATCGTTACCGGCCGCAACGCCAAGCCGGCGATGATCGAGGCGGCCGATCTCGTCACCGAAATGGGCGCCGTCAAGCATCATTTTTCCGCCGGTGTGAAAACCCAGGCCGGCATCGAATTCTGATGGCCGCACGCGTCCTGATGTTCCAGGGGACCGGGTCGGATGTCGGCAAGTCGTTGATTGTCGCCGGCCTGTGCCGGTTGCTTGCGAACCACGGCATGGCGGTACGGCCGTTCAAGCCGCAGAACATGTCGAACAATGCTGCGGTGACGGCCGATGGCGGCGAGATCGGCCGCGCGCAGGCCTTGCAGGCGCGCGCCGCGCGCGTGGCACCGTCGGTCGACATGAATCCGGTGCTCTTGAAGCCGCAAAGCGAGGTCGGCTCGCAGGTCGTGGTGCAGGGCAGGCTGTTCGCCACCGCGCGGGCGCGCGAATATCAGGCGCGCAAGCCGGAGATGATGCCTTACGTGCTCGACAGCTTTGCGAGGCTTCGCGCCAGTTGCGACATCGTGCTGGTCGAGGGCGCGGGCTCCGCGTCGGAAATCAATCTGCGCGCCAACGATATCGCCAATATGGGCTTTGCCCGCGCCGCCGATGCTCCGGTGATCCTGATCGGCGATATCGATCGTGGCGGCGTAATCGCCAGCCTTTGCGGCACGGCTGCGGTCGTCGATCCCGATGATGCTCGCCTGATCGTCGGCTTCATCGTCAACAAGATGCGCGGCGATCCCTCCTTGTTCGCAAACGGCATGGCATTGATCGCCGGACGGACCGGTTGGGCGCCGATCGGCCTGGTGCCGTATTTTCCGGACGCGCACCGGTTGCCGGCCGAGGATGGTCTGGGGCTCGAAGCGTTGCCGGCACGTGATGCGGGCTCGGACGAACGACGCATACGTATCGTCGTGCCGGTGCTGCCGCATATCGCCAATTTTGACGATCTCGATCCGCTGCGGCTCGAGCCCCGCGTGGATTTGATTCTGTTGCGCAACGGCGCGCCACTGCCAATTGACACCGATCTCGTCATCCTGCCGGGCTCGAAGGCGACGATTTCCGATCTCGCGACATTGCGCGGCTTCGGCTGGGACGCCGACATCATCGCGCACGTCCGGCGCGGCGGGCGTGTCCTCGGCCTGTGCGGTGGCTACCAGATGCTCGGCCGCTCCATCAGTGACCCCGACGGGATCGAGGGGCCTCCGGGATCAACCGATGGGCTGGGTCTGATCGACATAACGACCGAACTTGCCGGCGACAAGGCGCTGGTGGCGGTGAGGGGGCGCACGCTTGCCGATGGTGTCGCCGTTTCGGGATTTGAAATGCATGTCGGCCGAACGACAGGCAGCGGCACGCAACGCCCGCTGCTGCAGCTTGACGATGGTGGGATGGACGGCGCGGTGTCGGTGGATGGCCGCGTCGCCGGAACCTATTTGCATGGTTTCTTTGCGGCTGACGCCCAGCGCGCGGCGTGGCTTGCCCGGCTTGGCGCGCCCGCAAGCTCGCTGATCTACGAAGAACTGATCGAGCAAACCCTCGATGCGCTCGCGGTCCACCTTGAGGCGCATCTCGACGTGGATAGACTACTCAGTCTAGCGCGTTGATGAGCCAGCCGATGATTGCGACGACGAACAGCGCTCCAGCGATGGCGACGCGGTAGATCGTCAACGCGCGGCCGATATCATCCACCGTCGCTTCAGCTCTTCCGTCGCCCATCCAGTGATCGTCCACAGACTTGCCGTCATAGACACGAGGGCCGGCCAGCCGAAGCCCCAGCGCGCCTGCCATCGCGGCTTCGGGCCAGCCGGCATTGGGCGAGCGATGCAGCCGCGCGTCCCGCCGAAACGCTTCCCAGGCTGCCGCTGCCGATGCGCCCGGCACCACCCACGCAGCCGTAATGAAGATCAATCCTGTCAGGCGGGAGGCGGGCCAATTGACGAGGTCGTCGAGTCTGGCGGCAGCCCAGCCGAAGGCACGGTAGCGGTCCGACAGGTGCCCGATCATGCTATCGGCGGTATTGATCGCCTTGTAAGCGATCATGCCTGGCAATCCGCCGAGCAGGAACCAAAATGCCGGCGCGGTCACGCCGTCGGAAGCATTTTCGGCAAGGCTTTCGATCGCCGCGCGGCAGATCGCGGCCTGATCGAGCGCGTGAGGATCGCGGCCGACAATTTTTGCGATGCTCTGCCGGCCTCCCACAAGCCCTTCGGTGCGGAGCGCCGTTGCGACCGCGCGCACATGCTTATCAAGGCTTCCCGCGGCGACCAGCGCCGCGACCACCACCACGGCAATGACGAAGCCTAGAACGGGAACGCGTGTGACGATGTCCAAAGCCAGCCCCGCGACAAGGCTGACCATGACGAGCACAAGCACTGTCACGATCCCGGTGGCCCGGCGCATGACATCCGAATAATCCGGCCAGTTCAGTCTGGATTCGAGCGCCGAGATCAATGAGCCGATCCACGACACGGGATGACCGATTGCGCGAAACAGGCTGGCGGGATAGGCCAGCACGGCCTCGATGCCAAAGGCTACGATCAGGATCAGGGTGCGGCTGGGCGGAACGAACATGGGTTAGCAGCATGCACGGACCGGACGGGATGGGAAAGGGGATAGATGGCCTGCGGATCCATGGTGGGCGGATCGATCTTGCCGCGTCGCTCTATCCGTCTGCGCCAAAACCCTGGATCGATCTGTCGACCGGGATCAATCCGATCCCATGGCCGGTACCGGCCATTTCGCCTGCGCGCTACCAGCGCCTGCCGTTCGCCAGCGAGATCACGGAAATGACCGCGGCAGCTAGCGCGGCCTATGGTCTTCCTGGCAATGCCAGGATGCTGCCGGTTCCCGGCAGCGAGCTTGCGATCGGCCTGCTGCCACGAATGATTGGCGACGGCCGGGTTGGTATTCTGGCGCCAACCTACGGCTCACATGCCAGCGCGTGGCGCGCGGCCGGCGCCGACGTGCATGAGTTCGCCGAACTGTCGGACATGGATCGGCCAGATTTGAAAACGCTGGTCGTGGTCAATCCAAACAACCCGGACGGCCGTATCATCTCCTGCGCCGACCTCGCGGCTTTTGGGCGGACCACGACGTCAAACGGAGGGCATCTGATCGTCGATGAGGCCTTCGCCGATGTGCGGCCGGACGTCTCGCTGCTGGCGTTGCCGGAATTGCCTGCAGGCACGATTGTGCTCCGCTCGCTCGGCAAGTTTTTTGGCCTCGCCGGCCTGCGCGTTGGATTTGTCATCGTCACGGAGCAGGACGCGACCGTCTGGCGGCAGTTGCTTGGAGACTGGCCGGTTTCGGGACCCGCTTGCGAGATTGCGACCTCGGCACTACGGGATTCAGACTGGATTGCGGCGACGCGAAAACGGCTTGCCAAGGAGCGAAAGCGGCTCGACAGCGTCCTAAGCCAAGCCGGGTTGAAGTTGCTCGGCGGCACGGACCTTTTCGGCTTGTTCGAGGCGCCCGATGGAATCGATCTGCTCGATCATTTTGCACGCGCCGGGATTTTGGTGCGCGGCTTTGCCGGAGCCGCACGGCAGTACCGGTTCGGACTTCCTGCGGATGAGCCGGGATGGCGGCGGCTGGAGGCAGCCTGCGTTACGTTGAGGTAACGATGCGACGCGCCTGCCGCGCGGCTTGCTCGCCGGCAAGTCGTCCGAACACCGTGGACAGCGAGACGCCAAGGCCCGCGAGATAGCCGTCGCCGAGCACATTTGCCGCCATAACCATGCCGGCTGCAAAGACACTGCCGATCGGTATGCCGTCCGTCTTCACCACGCGCATCTCCTCGTCGACGGTGACGCCGTAATGTGTGAACGTGATGCCCGGCCGCAGCGGATAGGCGACGTAGGGCGGCTTGCGAAGGGCGACTGCGGCGCGCGATTTCGGTGGGATCAGCCCGCTGGTGCGGCGTTCGTTCAGCTGCAAACCTTCCGAAGGGTCAGCGGCTGCGTTGAATTCCTCGACCGTCGCCTCCAGCACCCCCGGCTCAAGCCCAAGCATAACTGCAAGCGCAGCGATGCTTTCGGCCTGGATCGGCGCCAGCGCCATTGGCAGGGCTCGCGCGAATCCCGTAGCATCCAGGATCAGATAGGCAATCTGGTCGGGACATTCCGCGATGCGCGCGCCCCAGCGGGCGAAATGCGTCTTGCGGGCGTCCTCGCCCTCATCGTGAAACCGCTTGCCGGTGCGATCGACCACGATGCCGTGCGGGATCGCGGTGATGCGGGTGACGATACCGCCATCGAATTTCGGTCCGCGCGCGTCCACCGCGACCATGTGCGCGCGGCGGGGATCGCCAACCGGTCTTGCGCCGGCATCGAGCAGCAGACGCAGCACCGAACCGGTGTCGTGGGGCGTCCCGCGGATCATGAAATTGTCGGCGGCAGGGCCAAAGCTTTGGCGGAGCCAATCGAGATTGGCCTGATGGCCGCCCGTGCACACCACCAGGGTTTTCGCGATGGCGCGTTGGGTCTGGCCGTCGTGGCGGATATCGGTGCTGCAACGTCCGTGGCCGCCGAAGCCCAATGCCACAACTTCGCTGTCATAGCCGATACTGACGCCGAGTTTTATCGCGGTGGCGTAGAGCGCGTTGACCATCGCCTTGCCACCGCCGAGAAAGAAGGCGGTTCGCCGCGAATAGGGCATCGCGCCGCTCGAAGGATCCTGCAGCCATACGCCGTTGTCGCAAAGCCATGATGCGATCGTCGCGGAGCCACGGATCAGGATGCGCGCGAGCTTTTCATCGGTTGCGCCGCGCGTGACCCGAACCAAGTCCTTGAAAAAAGTATCCTCGTCATAGACGTCGGGCACATACCATTCCGGGCGATCATGCATCAGACGAAAATTGCGGGCGTGCCGCGCATTGCCGCCGCGCAGCGCCACTGACGCTTGTTCGACCATGCGCACGGTCGCGCCGTCGCGCCGCGCGGCGATCGCGGCAGACAAGGCGGCGCACCCGCCTCCGATCACCAGAACGTCTGATAGCTCAGCCGCTTCGCCCATATTTCTCCCGCGATCGGCCATGGTCGTCCGCGCTTGCGCGGTGACCTGTATCATGCTCTCGTGGCGTCCGTCTTTCGGTGCCTCGCGAGAGGTGAAACGGGAATGCGGTGGATCCGGTATCGACCGGCAAAACCGCGGCTGCCCCCGCAACTGTAGGCGGATCGGCCCGGGATCAGCGACGTCACTGATGCCTGCGGGATGTGGGATCGGGAAGGCGATCCAGGGTTATCGTCCGTGAGCCAGGAGACCGGCCGCAAGACAGCAAACCGGCTTGTTCGACGGTGGGTCGAAGAGAGGACGAATGGATACCAAGACACCGTCCGCGGCATTGACGGACTGGCCGATCGAGCCTGTCGATCCGTCGCTCGAACCGCGATTGCGTGCACGGATTGATGGCAAGGCCAAGCCACTCGGCGCACTCGGCCGGCTCGAGGATCTCGCGGTTCAACTCGGATCCATCTGGCACCCGCTGCTGCCACGCGCGAAACGTGCGACGGTGTTCGTATTCGCGGCCGATCACGGCATCACCGCGGAGGGGATTTCACTTTACCCGGCCAGTGTCACGGCTGCGATGGTCGCGACGTATCTGGCCGGCCGTGCCGGCGTCAGCGCGTTGGCGCGGGCCTGTGACGTCAACGTGCAGGTGGTCGATGCGGGCGTCGACGCGAATCTCCCGGCTCATCCCGAATTGATCGACGCCAAAATCAGGCGCGGCAGCCGCAACGCCGTGCACGAGCCGGCGCTGACGATTGGGGAGGTAGGCGATTGTCTGACGCGCGGGGCCTCGATCGTCGCGGATTCCATCGAGGCCGGCACCGATATCGTCGCGATCGGCGAGATGGGCATCGGCAACACCACGTCGGCCGCGTTGCTGATGCACCGGCTTGCGCCGGTACCGCTGGCCAATTGCGTCGGCGCCGGCGCTGGACTGGATGCTGCCGGCATCGCACGCAAGCTCGCCGTCGCGGAACGCGCCGTCGCGCGGAGCAGTGCGACGTCGTCCCTGGAGGTATTGGCTGAATTCGGCGGTTATGAGATCGCCATGATGGCGGGCGCCGTGCTCGGCAGCGCCATGCACCGCCGTCCTGTCGTCATCGACGGCTTCATTGCCTCGGCGGCGGCGTTGGTCGCGGTGCGGCTGCAGCCGGCGGCGCGCGGCTATTGCGTGTTTTCGCATAGCTCGGCCGAACGCGGGCACCGGGCGCTGCTCGATGCGCTCGGCGCAAAACCCTATCTTGACCTCGGCTTGCGTCTCGGCGAGGGGACTGGCGCCGTTATGGCGGTGCCGCTGCTGCGCGCCGCCAGCGGCATACTGACCGAAATGGCTGACCTATCCGACGTGATGGCCGGTACGCTTCAACCATGGCGGAGTTGATTTTCATCACCGGGCCGACCCGCAGCGGCAAAAGCCGCCGCGCGGTCGAAATCGCGCAAGGCTGGGGCGAGGACGTGGTGTTCGTCGCAACCTATCGCGCCGATCCGAACGATGCCGAGATGGTGGAGCGTATCCAGCTGCATCGCGCCGAGCGCAAGCCCTCATGGCGCACGCTGGAGGCGCCGGCCGACGTCGCGCAGGCGCTCGCAGAGTTAAAGCCAAAACCGTCCGGTGCGGTGGTTGATAGTATCGTGCTGTGGCTGGCCGATCGCCTCAATCGCGACGACGCCAGCCTGATCGCCGAATGGGAACGCCAGCTTGACGGATTTTGTGCCGCATCGCATCCGGTCATTGTGGTCGGAGACGAAGTCGGCTGGGGACCGGTGCCGATGGATCGCGAGTTACGACGGGTTCGCGATCTGGCGGGCTTGATCGGCCAGCGCACCGCGGCACGAGCCTCGGAAGCGTGGCTGATGGTTGCCGGTTGCGGCGCGCGGTTGAGATGATGGATTGGCAAACTCAAACGATACCGGATCATGTCAGGGACTGGATCAGCGATGTCAGTCTCGCGGTTGCGCTGCTGACGCGAATACCGGTCCGCCACCCTGATGACGCGATGTCCGATCGCATGGCGCGCGCGCAGCGCGCGTTCCCGCTGGTGGGCGCGATGATCGGCCTTGCGGTCGGATTGGTTGATCGTTGTCTGCTCGCAATCGGCATTCCTCAACTGGCGGCGGCCGCGCTTGCGCTTGGCGCCGGCGCGGCCTTGACTGGCGCATTGCATGAAGACGGTCTGGCCGATGTCGGAGACGGTTTTGGCGGCAGTCACGACCGCGACGAAAAACTTGCGATCATGCGCGACAGCCGGCTTGGCACCTATGGCGCGCTGGTGCTGATGACAGGCTTTGTCGCAAGGCTTGCAGCACTGGCGAGCCTGCCGACAGCGGCGATTATTCCAGCCCTGGTCGCGGCCCACGCGTTGGCGCGGGCAGCCATCCCGGTGCTGGCCGCCACGATGCCGTTCGCCCGCGACGACGGGCTGGGCAAATTGGCCGGCCGGCCCGATGCCACCAGCGTTATCATTGCGGTCGGTATCGGCGTCGTAATCGCGTTGCTGTGTTTGCCTGCTGCGAATGCTGTCCTGGCGGTGCTGGTCACGGCGACGGCCGCGGCAGTAGTAACCACGCTGGCCTCGCGGCAGATCGGCGGTGTCACCGGCGACGTGTTTGGCGCCGTGGAGCAGGTGGCAGAAACGGCGGTTTTGCTGATGCTCGCGGCGCGGTTATCGTGAAGCGTTGGTCATGAGCGAGCAGACCCGTCTCTGGCTGATCCGCCACGCTCCCGTTGCGGGGCCAGAGGGCGTGATCCACGCGATTGATGCACCCGCCGATATCGGCGACGCGGCAGCGCTGGCGACGTTGCGTACAAAATTGCCTGCCGGCGCGACGGCGTTTGCGAGCCCCAGCATTCGGACATTGGCGACGGCTGCTGCGCTCGGCCTCAACGCGGTCGAGCAGCCGGATTTTGTCGAGCAGAATTTCGGCGATTGGACCGGACGTCGCCACGACGATCTCGCGCGCGAACTCGGCGAGGCCTATCGTGATTTCTGGCGCACGCCGGCCAATAGCCGGCCGCCGGCTGGCGAAAGCTTTGCCGAGCAGGTTGCGCGGGTGGGTAATGGACTGGCAAAGCTCTCGGCGGGAGATGTCGTGTTGGTGGTGCATTCCGGGACGATCCGTGCAGCATTGGCGATCGCGCTCGACTTGTTGCCGGAGCAGGCGTTGCGCTTTGCCATCGATCCGTTCTCGCTCACCCGGATCGACCGGGTTGCCGGCGGCTGGCGCGTCGTCGGCGTCAACGGCTGAGGGTCGGAGAGTGGAATGCGAAGGATCTTCGTGATCGGCATCGGGGTCGGCGATCCCGATCATATGACTGTCCAGGCGATCAAGGCGCTCAACCGGGCCAGTGTTTTCTTCATTCCCGACAAGGGCGCCGAGAAAGCGGCGCTGCGCGATCTCCGTATCGCAATCTGCGAGCGCTTCGTCGAGAAACCTGCTTACCGGACCGTCGCGGTCGAGGTGCCGCAGCGGGCGAGTTCCGGCGACTATCTCGACGGCGTCGATGAATGGCACGGCCGGCTGGCCGATATCTACGGCGCGTTGCTCGAGCGCGAATTGGGAGAGGATGACGTCGGCGCCCTCCTGGTATGGGGCGATCCCACGATCTATGACAGCACGCTGCGGATCGTCGAACAGATGCGCGTCAAAGGTCTGGCGCTGGAATTCGAGGTGATCCCGGGTATCAGCAGCGTCCAGGTATTGGCCGCGAGGCACCGGATCGCGCTGAACCAGATCGGCGAGGGCGTGTTGCTGACAACGGGGCGCAAGCTGGCCGAAGGATTTCCCGACGACGCCGACAGTGTGGTGGTGCTGCTGGATGGCGTGCAGGCCTTCGCCAGACTTGCCGACCAGAACCTCGAGATTTTCTGGGGCGCATATCTCGGGACAGAGCACGAAATCCTGCGCGCGGGAAAACTCGCCCACGTCAGGGACGAAATCGCTGCCGTGCGGCGAGAGGCGCGTGAGCGGCACGGCTGGATCATGGACATTTATCTGCTGCGCCGGTCCGAACGGGAACATGGCTAGAAATTGCGCTACCGATGGCGACGACCACCCGTGAATTCAGTTATGGTTCGAGAAGATGCGTGCGCCCGCGACGAAAGAGAACAGGATGCCATCCAGCTACATTCAAACCGACGCCGAGTTTTCCATTGCCGAACGAGATGCCGTCTACAAGTGCATTTTCAATCGCCGCGACGTGCGTGGGCAATTCCTCGCCGATCCGATCCCCGACGCCGTGCTCGCGCGTATCCTCGATGCCGCGCACCACGCGCCGTCGGTCGGATTCATGCAGCCCTGGGATTTCATCGTGGTCCGTAGTCCCGCGATCCGGCGGAAGGTGAGGGATGCCTTTCAGGCCGCGAACGCCGAGGCGGCCGAAATGTTCGAGGACGAACGGCAGAAGACCTACCGTCGGCTCAAGCTGGAGGGAATCGTCGAAGCGCCGATCGGGATCTGCATCACCTGCGACCGCAACCGCACCGGTCCCGTGGTGCTCGGGCGAACCCATCAGGCCGATATGGACCTCTACAGCGCGGTCTGCGCGGTGCAGAATCTCTGGCTGGCGGCGCGGGTGGAGAATATCGGGGTCGGCTGGGTCAGCATCATCAAGCCCGACGACCTGCGAGCGGCGTTGGGCATTCCGCCGGCCATACAGCCGATCGCCTATCTATGTGTCGGCTATGTCTCGCATTTCCTGCAAAAGCCGGAATTGGAAATTGCGGGCTGGATGCCGCGGGTGCCGTTATCGGATGCGGTGTGGATTGATCGCTGGCAGGAGCGCGATCGGTCGGATTCCTTGCTGAAATGCCTTTAACGATGGTGTCCGGGTCCGAACCGTCGCAATATGTCATTCGGACTGATAGAATAATTGGGCTGCGAGATTTTGGCAAAGAACCGGCTGATCGGGACCGATGGCCGGTCAGATTTTGGTCGTCTGGAGGTATTCGATGCGTCAGCAATTCATCAAAATCATCGGTCTGTTGATTGTTACCGTTCTCCTGATCGGGCCCGTTCGCGCACAATCGCAAGGCACCGATGCCGAGGTCGCAGCGCGCGAACTGGTCACCACCATCAAGCTGGATCAGCAATTCAAGGCGATGCTGCCGATGATCTTCAAGTCAATAAAGCCGGCAATCGTGCAGAACCGGCCGGATGTCGATCGCGACTATGATGTGCTGGTGCCGATCGCGATCGCGAAGATGAGTGCGCGGATCAACGAGCTGGAGGACGCCCTGGTGGCGATCTATGCCAGCAATTTCAGTGCCGCCGAATTGCGGGATCTCATCGCATTCTACAAATCGCCGACAGGCCAGAAACTGCTGCAGAAGACGTCGTTCATCACCCAGCAAACCATGGCAGCCGGCCAGAAATTCGGCCAGTCAGCTGGTGCGGAGGCGCAGAAGGAGATGATCGAGCAACTGCGCAATAAGGGTCACACGCTCTGAAACCGCGAAAGCTGGCGTGTTCGCTCGGTTAGTTCTGAGACAGCCAGGCGCGCGCCCTGCCGTCGCGGCATTCGATCTGGGCGTGTCTCGGCTTGACAGGCAATGAAATGTTGCCGATTGGAATGAATCGACACGACGGGCGTATGTATAAAGCTTGTTCTGTTTGACGGCCGCGCGTAGCGGCGTTCGTATGGTGGCGGAGAGCCGTCGCGTTTGCGATCAACAGGTGGCGTACCAACCGTCCGGAAACGGAATGAGGCCCCAAGGCTTTTCGTTATCGTTATCGTTGGCGGCGCGCGACGGCAAGCGTGAAGTCATCTGGTACGTCAAGAAATCCTCCTGCGGGGCAGGCGCAATCGCGGCTTGCACGGCGTCCAGCAATCGATCGAATTCAAATTCACTCATGGCGCTCTCCCGCATTCGGGAGCGCAGCCTCTCAAAACCTTTTTGGTTCCGCATTGAAGCAATCACTCAAATTGTATCGATCGAGCGATCGCGGCGGGGATGGTTACCGAGTCTTTAAATTCAAGGACAGAAACAGAATACGTCGTCCAGCCCCCAATCCATTGTGAGAAAAATCACATCCAGCGAGTATGTTTACTCTATCTGTAGAGGTGGCATTGGTGCCAATCCCGACGCTAGCCTGGCGAAATATCATGATTGAAGTTAGCCCTCACTGGCCCGGAGCCCGGAGTTGGATCGGATCCGTGATAGTCGATCCAATTTGAAATTAGATCCGCGGTGGGGAGATTGAAACCAGCTCCTTGCGCCGTATAAAGATAGAGGCCGTATAAAGATAGAGCATGGCTCTACCTCGTTAGTTTTGCGGGCGCCTCGGGAGCTTGGCGGCGATCCGCAAAAAGCCAAGGTAACACCTCCTTACCGACCTTTTTGCTGCCTCAGTTGTGCCGCGGAAATGCAGCAACCTAGACGGAAGGCATTATTTGGAATTTGGAGTACACTACCAGACCAGCGCGCTCCCACCTGCAGCAGGAAAGGAAGCGGACATGCTACGTTCCAACCACATATATGACGCCTTCATACACGTTCGTTACTTGGAGGCTTTGGCGAACGAGATCGCAGATCAAAACGCCATGATGCGCGAGGTCCTGGCACGGTCTGGCTCCGTTCTCACCGGGCCGATGCCGGACACCTTTCTTGGACACAGGACTCAAGAACCATTTCCTTGGGATGGGGAATGAAAGCCGGGGCAGATCGCGACCGCCAGCCACGTGAGAGAGGGCTTGGCGCGCCGGCAGCCTCGGGCCGCCCAACCTGAAATAGCCGCGATTGCGGGTCACCGTAATGCGCCATGAGCGGTTCATTCTTCGTCTGCTCGGCGATTCGGATCCTCAATATAGTTCCCGTGCAGGACATCCTTGCTGCGAACGAAGTGCTTGATCGCAAGTACAGCGAAGGCCAGGAAGGCGAGCAAGAGCACAAAAACCGTTGGTGTCACTTCTTCGCTTTCACTAATCGAGCGCTCTGCGCGTCCTAATCGGCAACGGCGTCCGCAGTGCTTCCGTTCCAGCGAAAGTGGTAATTCGATAAACCCGAGCGCTGCTGCCGTGTTAGATCGCCGATCTTCAATCCCTGCAGCGCGTTTGGTTCATGGATGTTGGGCAGGTGACCGGCGCGCACGGGCAATCTATTTCCTTGCTGCGCTTGCCACTTCTGGGCTGGAAGCGGCATTCGCCTTCAATCCGAGCTTTGCGGCGGTTTCTCGCCGTCCAGCCAGTCCTGCTCTTTCGCTAAGGCGCGCCAGGCCTCTTCCATTCGCTTGAAACGTTTGCGGGCGGGTTCGTTTTCTGCCGCTTCCGCCAGCTGAGCGCAGTTGTCCGCGTTTTCGCGATATTGCTGCGCCGTGGTCATTTGCTTTTCGTTCTCAAGCCCAACTCGCTCGCGAGCTTGCGCGCTTCCCTCGCGGTCTCGTTGGCCTTGGTCCGATAACGCAGATCTGGAGATTTTTGGGCTAAAAGCCCGAGCTCGACCAGGCGCCGGATGGCCTCGGAGCGAGACGCGCCTTCGGCTTTTGCCCAATCCATGATCTCTTTCATCAACGTGTTGCCGATACGGACGCCATAAAGCGGCTCGGTGCCGGTTGCAGGCCGACCGGGCTTTTTACGTTTAACGGATATTGACTTTCCCATAATTACGTTTAACGTAAAAGCAGGCCGAGGGGAAGCGCGAACTTCGAACCCAAAGCAAGGAGTGAGTGACCCATGCCCAAGGCTGACGTTGGACGGTAAGTAAATGCGCATAAATCCGTCTGGTCCACTCGGCATCGTGTGCCGTCGCGCGGGCACTTCATGCCGGGTTAGACCCTGCGGTCCAATCGATTGTTATACCAGCGACTTCGGTCCGATCCGGGTAACCGACGGTCGGGCCGAGAAGGGCTGCACGACCCGCAAACAGAAAAACGATTATCAGTAACCTGCAGGGTGGCGTCTAAAATGGATCGAAAATAGACCCGCCCGCCGGTTCACGTCGGTGGGTTTTTCTTGCCCCAATGCCTGATCGCCGCTCTAATCGCCACCATGGCGACAAAAACGACATTCGTATGCGATTGCTGCCTCCGGGAATCGGACAACAATTTCGGATGGGCGAGCATCCATGTCAATGGCGCAACCGGCGGGCGGCAGCTTATGCCAGATGACGATCGAGATTTATGCGAGATCTGCTGGAGTCCGCTGCAAACGCTGATGAAGGAAGTTCGCGAGAAAGCCCTGGCAGAACGCAACTCTGATCATCAAGCGTAGAGCGCTGGAAACGTTGGGGGCGGTTCACGCCAGCGGTTTTTTCTCAAAGGGTCCCGGACGGGCCCCAGACCGAAACGCGCCTTACTCGGCGTCTCGGAAATTCAGCCATGTGGTTGATCTCGTTTGGCTCCCCGGGCTGGATTCGAACCAGCGACCATTCGATTAACAGTCGAATGCTCTACCGCTGAGCTACCGAGGAACAAGGCGAAAACAATCGTTCGCGAGCGGGCAGCGTATAACAAAGCCTCCCGGGCTTGCAAAGGACCAAATGGCCGGATTCTCAGGGCGAAGGAACCGCGGTGCCGCGATTTGCCGCGACCTTGCGCCATCACGAACCCGCCCGCTTCCGGTTCGTGAACAATTCTGCGACCTGTCGATGTCGTGAAGCAACCGCCAAATCGACTCATTCGACCCTCAGGCTCGGATATCCTGTATCGCGACGCCGAGGAGGATGACCTGATGCCAGATGTCGAGACCGACCTCGCAAAGCCCACGCCATCGATCATCCCGAGCGATATTCCGCAGATGAGCGACGACGAATGCCTGCTTCGGCTCGCGCAGGCCGTCGCGGACCTCGATGCCGGACAACTGGATGAACTCGCAAGGCTGATTGGCCGGCTCGCAGTGACGATCGAATAGACCTGAATCGATTCCCACCAGTAACAGCCCAGGGCGTGACCAAGGCACGGCCGATCCAGGGGGCGCGACCGATATTGCGTTTTCGCTGGCCTTGTACCAAAGATGGCCCAAAATCGCTTCGTCCGGCGCGCTTCCCGCGGCCACATCCACTCCTTGCTGGGGTCCGTCAATGTCCGGTTTCTCGACCGCACGCCAAAACATGGTCGATTGTCAGGTGCGTCCCAGCGACGTCACGGACACCAGAATTATTGAGGCGATGCTTAAAGTGCCGCGCGAACTCTTCGTTCCCTTGGATCGACGCGCGCTGGCCTACCTGGACCTCGATCTCGACGTTAGCGAGGAGGCCTCTACCAAACGCTGCCTGATCAAGCCCGCGGTCACCGCACGGATGCTGCAGGCCGCTGCCATCCAGGAGACCGACAAGGTGCTGGTGGTCGGCTGCGCCACCGGATACATCGCCGCCGTGGTCGGCCAATTCGCAAGCGAAGTGACTGCAACCGAGAGCGAGTCGGCGCTGGCCGCGAAGGCGAGGGCCGCGCTGGCCGAACTCGGAATGGGAAAGGTCACCGTTCAGGTGGCAGCCCCAGCCGATGGGGATCGGACGCATGCCCCCTATGACGTGATCGTCCTCAACGGCGCCACCGAGATTATTCCTGAAGGTCTCTACCAACAGCTCCGGGAGGGAGGCCGGCTGGTCGGTATATTTGCCGCCGCCCAGCCGCCGAGGGCGACTATCGTGACGCACTCCCATGAGGATTTCGGCAGCCGGCCGTTGTTTGACGCTTTTGCTCCCGTCCTGCCGGGCCTCGATCGGCGCCCCGCTTTCGTTTTCTGATTTCCTCTGAGTCAGCTTCAGCCAATGGCCCACCGGAGACCGTTAAAAATCCCGTTCTGAATCAGAAGTGTGGCCGGATTGCCCCATGTAAGGAGTTTTCGGGGCTTTAGCCGTGGGGTGGTTCCAACCGGCTCACGCCCGTCCTATGGTGGTGACGCAGGGCGGGATGACGTCGGCTCAGGATCTGAGTCGGCCGATGGAAGGTGAACGGGTTTCCAAGAATGGCTGGCGTGAAGGCCTTTTCCGGCGCCGCGGCTGCGGTCGTTCTGATGGCTTATATGGGTCCGGCGCCCGTTCTGGCCGATACGATCGAGGCTGCGCTGGTGCGCGCCTACCAGAATAATCCGCAGCTCAACGCGCAGCGGGCCCAGGTGAGGGCGACCGACGAGAACGTCCCTCAAGCTTTGTCGGGCTATCGGCCGAAGGTTTCAGTGTCGGCAAGCGCCGGCTATCAATACGGCGACTCACTTACGAATTTCGGAGGGCCTTCCGTTGATTTCGCCGGAGCGACGCCGCCAACCAGTATCGGCGCGACGGCGACTCAGACGCTCTATAATGGTAATCAGACCGCCAACAAGACCCGCGCTGCCGAGAGCCAGGTCTCGGGCGCCCGCGAAGGATTGCGTGTGCTCGAGGAGTCGGTGCTGCTATCGGCTGCGACGGTCTACATGGACTATCTGCGCGATTCCGCGATTGTCGAGGTGGACAAGAGCAACGTCCGCGTGCTCGAGCAGACCCTGAAGCAGACCCAGGACCGTTTCAATGTCGGCGAAGTAACCCGCACCGACGTTGCGCAGTCGGAAGCTCAGCTCGCCGCCGGCAAGACCCAGCTTCTGGCAGCGCAGGCGACACTGACGACCACGGAGGCCAATTTCCGCCGAATCATCGGCAACGAGCCGCACGCGCTGCAACCGGGCTCGCCCGTGGATCGCTTCCTGCCATCGACGCTTCCCGCTGCCGTCGAGCTCAGCCTGATCAAGAATCCAAACGTCACGGCGGCGATGTACGGAATCGACGTTCAGTTCCTTCAGGTGAAGGTCAACGAGGGCGCGTTGCTGCCAACCGTGACTTTGCAGGCCAACGTTCTGCAGCAATATCAAACCAACGTCACCTCACCACGAACCTTTGGTGCATCGGCCATCGCACAGGCGACCGTGCCGATCTATCAGGGCGGTGCCGAGTACTCGCTGATCCGTCAGTCCAAGGAAAGCCTGGCGCAGCAGCGTCTCACCCTGGACCTGACTCGCGACCAGACCCGCGCCAACACAGTGACGGCGTGGGGCCAGTTGGTCGCCGGCAAGGCGCAGGTTGCTTCCGCGCAGGCGCAGGTGACCGCGTCCGAAATCGCGCTCAATGGCGTCCGCGAAGAGGCCAAGGCCGGCCAACGCACCACGCTCGATGTACTCAACGCCCAACAGGCGCTGGTCAACGCCCGCGTCGCTTTGGTTACCGCGCAGCACGATCGCGTCGTCGCTTCCTATTCGGTATTGAGCGCGATCGGACGATTGTCGCCGCAAGTGCTCCAACTGCCGACCACGATCTACGACCCGAGCGTGCATTACCAGCAGGTGCGTGACAGCTGGATCGGCGTTCGCACGCCTGACGGCAAATGAGTGCGTGAGGTCGTCGCAAAGCGACAGCGCCTGAAACGCAACGCTTGAAGCGCAACGCCAGAAGCGTCCGGTTGCAGCAAACGAGGAAAGCGCTTGTGTTGTGATCTTGTTTGGCGCGCCGGTTTGCGGAGCCAGGGTCGTGCGCTAAGCACGAGTTCGGCGAATCACACGCAGCTCCCGTTCTTGCAATCATTTGCGGCCCTGACGTACCGTTCCCCAAGGCAGCAGAGCGATTCGCGCCGCATCAGGTAGTGTTGCCGCTTTCCTGGGTCCGCCGTCGCGCGACGCTTCGATGCCCTGAGCAGGGGCTCAAGTCCTGCGCGCGAGCCGCGTGGCGCTTGATCTGGGGACAAGTCAGGCTTGTGCGATGAAAATCCCGACCTCCTATCCGGAACGGGCAAATCCTGTCGTTGCTTGGTGTAAAACGCATGCGAAGGCGTTGATGAGGTGGAGTCGGAGATGACGCAGCCTGCAAAGGTCCAAGAACCCTCCATGGAGGAGATTTTGGCGTCGATCCGGCGCATCATCGCCGATGACGAAGCAAAACCGGCGGCCGCCGAGAAACCCACCGCCCCGGCAGCTCCGGCGAGGCCGGAAAAGCCAGCCGCGGCGGCCCCGGCAGCGAGGGCGCCTGTAATGAATAACATTCCGCCGTCGACCGCCGCACCGGCAAAGCCTGCCGCCGCGAAACCTGCGCCTGCACCCCCACCGCCTTCCGCAAAGCCCGCGCCAGCCGCGAGCAACAGCCAGGACGACATCGACGCGATGCTCGCCGGTTTCGACGCAGCGGCTTCCGAGCCGGAAGTCCCACCGGCGCCGGCGCCTGCGGACGTGTTCGAACTGACCGATGACATGGCGCTGCCGAAACCTGCGGCGATGGCTCCAGTTCCGCAGCCGGCGTTTCAAAAGGTCGAACCGGCCGACGATCTGGAATTTGCTGAGAGCGGTTCCCGGGCGGCACGTCGGCAGCAGTCCTTCGAGCCGCCGCCGTTTGAGAGCCAGCCGGCTCCGCAACAGCAAATCTTGTCGCGCTCGACCGTGTCGGCGGTCGAATCTGCCTTCAACAGCCTCGCCAACACGGTGCTAAGCAACAACGCACGAACGCTCGAGGATCTGGTCAAGGAAATGTTGCGGCCGATGCTGAAATCCTGGCTCGATGACAATTTGCCCGGGCTAGTGGAGCGCATTGTCAAGGCAGAAATCGAGCGGGTTTCGCGCGGACGCTAGCTAGAGCCTTTTTCGTTCCGATGGAATCGGAATGGGACTCTAGATTCTTGTTTTGACGCGTTTTCTTTGCGCGAACCGGTATCCGCTTCGCTCGAAAACGCTCTAACCGACCTTGCTCGGACCGGCTGCTACAATCGGTCAATCTGTTCGGCGCCTTGGCCCGCCCACTTCGGAGTTCCAGTCTTCAATTAGTCAACACGGCGCATGATCGGGGCCATCAGGCCGTCTGTCAGGTTGACTTGGCGTGCTGCGCCGGCTTTTTAGCCGGTTCCTATCCATGATTGCCTGGCCATGATCGAAAAGAACTACCAGCCCGCCGATATCGAAAGCCGAATGTCCCGTCTGTGGGAAGACGCCGGCGCGTTCAGGGCGGGCCGGCCCGAACGCCGCGATGCGGAGCCGTTTACTATCGTGATCCCGCCGCCCAACGTGACGGGCTCGCTGCACATGGGGCACGCGCTCAACAACACGCTGCAGGACATCCTGTGCCGTTTCCAGCGCATGCGCGGCCGCGACGTGCTGTGGCAGCCTGGCACCGATCACGCCGGTATCGCGACGCAGATGGTGGTCGAGCGGCAGTTGATGGAACGGCAGCAGCCGGGCCGTCGCGAAATGGGTCGCGCCAAATTCCTCGAACGGGTCTGGCAGTGGAAGGCCGAGAGCGGTGGCGTCATCGTCAACCAGCTCAAGCGCCTTGGTGCGTCCTGCGACTGGTCACGCGAGCGCTTTACCATGGACGAAGGGCTGTCGCGCGCCGTTGTGAAAGTGTTCGTCGAATTGCACCGCGAAGGACTGATTTACAAAGACAAGCGGCTGGTGAATTGGGACCCGAGGCTGCTCACCGCGATTTCCGATCTCGAAGTGCAGCAGATCGAGGTCAAGGGCAGCCTGTGGTATCTGCGCTATCCGATCGAGGGCAAAACCTTCAACCCGGACGATCCGAAAACGTTCATCGTGGTCGCCACCACGCGGCCCGAGACCATGCTCGGCGATACCGCGGTCGCGGTGCATCCGGACAATGACAATCTCGGTCACCTGATCGGCCAGCACGTCATCCTGCCGCTGGTCGGCCGCCGCATTCCGATCGTCGGCGACGACTACGCCGATCCCGAAAAAGGCTCCGGCGCGGTCAAGATCACGCCGGCACACGATTTCAACGACTTCGAGGTCGGCAAACGCCACGGCCTGCCGCAGATCAACGTGTTCGACAAGGAGGGGTGCCTCTCGCTGGTCGACAACGAGGATTATCTGCGCGGCTTGCCCGAGGGCTCGGAGAACTTTGCCGCCGAACTGAACAATGTCGACCGCTTCGCTGCGCGCAAGCAGATCGTGGCGCGGTTGGAGAATTTCGGATTCCTGGAGCGGATCGAGCCCAACACTCACATGGTGCCGCACGGCGATCGTTCCGGCGTGGTGATCGAACCCTTTCTGACCGACCAATGGTACGTCGACGCCAAAACCATGGCGCAGCCCGCGATCGCGGCGGTGCGATCGGGCGCCACCATGTTCGTGCCGAAGAACTGGGAAAAGACCTATTTCGAGTGGATGGAGAACATCCAGCCCTGGTGCATTTCGCGCCAGCTGTGGTGGGGCCATCAGATCCCCGCATGGTACGGCCCGGACGGCAAGGCGTTCGTGGCCGAAACCGAAGAGGAGGCGGTCGGCCACGCGCTTGGCTATTACGTGGAGCAGGAAGTCATCACGCCGGAGCAGGGGCGGGAGATGGCGCTCGATCCCGCCAAGCGGGAAGGCTTTATCACGCGCGACGAAGACGTGCTCGATACCTGGTTCTCGTCGGCGCTGTGGCCGTTCTCGACGCTGGGCTGGCCTGACGACGAAACCGACGTCGATCGATACTATCCGACCGACGTGTTGGTCACCGGCTGGGACATCATCTTCTTCTGGGTCGCGCGGATGATGATGATGGGCCTGCATTTCAGGAAGCAGGTGCCGTTTTCGACCGTCTACATCCACCGCCTGGTTCGCGACGAAAAGGGCGCGAAGATGTCGAAGTCGAAAGGCAACGTCATCGACCCGCTCGGCGTCATCGACGACTACGGCGCGGATGCCCTTCGCTTTGCGCTGGCGCGCGGTGCCGCGCATAGCCACGATATCAAGCTGTCGTCGCAGCTGGTCGAGACCAACCGGAATTTCGCGACAAAGCTGTGGAACGCCTGCCGCTTCGCCGAGATGAACGAGTGCGGCAAGCCTGATGGATTCGATCCGACGAAGGCGAAGGAAACCTTGAATCGCTGGATCGCGCACGAAACCTCGCGTGCGACGCGCGAGGTGACGGAAGCGATCGAATCCTATCGTTTCAACGATGCGGCCAACGCGATCTATCGTTTCGTCTGGAACGTCTATTGCGACTGGTATCTCGAACTTGCCAAGCCGGTGCTGCTCGGCGCCGACGGTGCGGCGAAATCCGAAACGCGGGCGATGGTAGCCTGGGCGCGCGACGAGATATTGAAACTCCTGCATCCGTTCATGCCGTTCATCACCGAGGAACTCTGGGCGGTGACGGCCAGGCGTGCGGGGCTGCTGGCGCTGGCGGCATGGTCGCGCAAGCCGGTTCAACCCTCGGCAGAACAATTGGCCCTGATGTCGAACCCCAACGATCCGGTCATTCCGCCTGTCATCGTTGCGCTCGATGCTGACGATTTCAGCGATCCCGCCGCGGAGGCCGAGATCGGCTGGGTCGTCGATCTCGTCACCGCCATCCGTTCGGTGCGCGCGGAGATGAACATCCCGCCGGCGACCCTGACGCCGCTGGTGCTGTCGGGTGTTTCGGCGGAGACCCGCGAGCGCGCGCAACGCTGGAACGAGGTGGTCAGGCGGATGGCCCGGCTGTCGGAGATTTCTTTCGCCTCGGACGCCCCGCAGGGGGCGGTGCAGCTATTGGTGCGCGGCGAGATCGCGTCGTTGCCGCTGAAGGGCGTGATTGATCTGTCGGCCGAAAAGCTCCGGCTCGACAAGGAAATCGCCAAGGCTGACGCCGATATCAAGCGCGTCGATGCCAAGCTCTCGAACGAGAAGTTCGTCGCCAACGCGCCGGAAGAAATCGTCGAGGAAGAAAAGGAAAAGCGCGAAGCCGCGATGGAACGCAAAGCAAGGATTCTTGAGGCGCTGGAGCGGCTGAAGAAAGCCAGCTAACAGCGAGTAACGTGCTGGCAGCCGGCGGCAGCGATGACGGACCGCCGGGCATGCGCGACTATCACACCTCGCATTACGCGGCGTTTCCGAGGTATCCCGACGGCAATCGGCTCGGGGCCGTTTGTCATCACCCGGCCTGATCCGCACCCCCGAATTAATTCTGAGATGAAAAACGCCCGCCGCTTCAAGGTGATTTGGCCTGTCCAGTCTCGTCCGCAAAAACATTTTGGTTTCTTTCAGACCCAAATCACTTCTTTCCTGCCGCCGTCCCGTTCCGAGAGAGGAACGTTGGCCATCGTCACGAACGTTGGGACGGGATGCGGTGGACGCGCGTTGCGATGACGAAACGCAATTTGTCGCGTACGGCGAAGTCGTGTGGTCCTGACGCCCCGACGCTGGCGTCAAGTTTGCGGCAGGCGATGTCGGCCCTTAACGGGCCCGACGCGCCGCGCAGGCGAGGGTGGCAAGAAAGCCCGGTCGCCCGGGAGAGCGCGAAGGAAACCGTAAAACCATTGCGCAGGGAATGCCGGGTTGATTCCGGTGAACCTGTGGCACTACCCGGGCATTTTTTGCCCGAAACCATGGGTGCATCGGACACCCGGCATTCCCTGCGTCC
This sequence comes from Pseudomonadota bacterium, assembly GCA_018971625.1. Lineage (GTDB taxonomy): Bacteria > Pseudomonadota > Alphaproteobacteria > Rhizobiales > Xanthobacteraceae > Bradyrhizobium. The sequence continues at coordinate 8,910 of JAGXAJ010000012.1, read as the reverse complement.
TCGTCTTCGAGGAGGCGCAAACGAAATGGAAGGACTCGGACAAAATGCCGTCGCGAGAACGCGAAGGTGTGTCCACGCGTCGTCCCGGCCTCCGAGCCGGGACCCATACAGCGTGTTGCAGAGTACGATGACGCGTATGGCTTTCGCTTTCGATCGACGCGAGGGGTTGTGGGCCCCGGCTCGGAGGCCGGGAAGACGAATGAGGCGATGCTCTGCCCTCAAAACCGCTTGCTGAGAAACCGCGAATCCTTCAGCCCGTACCGCCAGGGTAGACCGACTGCTTTGGTGATTCCGATCCGCACGCCCGAGATGACGTCAACCTTGCCAATCCGCGCATGCAATGCGATCGGCGGCTGGTCGAGCGGAAGTGCATTCTCCTTGATGGAGATCGCCAGCGCCTCGCACAATTTGCCGGGGCCAGAGCACAGCGCGCGCGGATCGTCCACGCCGCGGCGCTGCCGCATCGCGGCAACGCCGTGGGTCGGCTCCAGCGCGCGGATCAAGACTGCGCTGGCGATGCCTTCCTTCTCGCAGACAAAATTCATGCACCAATGGATGCCGTAGGAACGATAGACATAGGAAAAGCCAGGCGGACCGAACATTACCATATTGCGCGGCGTTGGCCCGCGATACGAATGCGCAGCCGGCTCGGTGTGATGATAGGCTTCGACTTCGACAATGATGCCGCCAATGCCGTTGACCAGCAGCGTCGTTCCGATCAGGTCAGGCGCCACCTCATGGACGCTGCGGCCGAAGAAAGAACGCTGCAGCGGCCGGCCGAGTTTCCGGGCGGCCGGTTCTGCTGCCGCGGTAGTCGCGGAACTACGGTTTTGAGCCATTTCAGGGGATCGGGTGGCAGGCGGAGCAAAGTGGAATCGGGGTACGAAGGCCGATATGGTAGGGATGTTCGGCCGATAAGGCGAGCGGTTGCGCTTCCCCCTCAAGCGGATTAGCTAGAACGTCCTGGACACGGATACTGCATGGTTGTTGTCGTCGATACCGTTTCCGCCGCACCGCTGCGGCCGCGCCACCCTGAAAAGGTGAACCGGCCGGATGCGCTTTCACCACCGAAGCCGGACTGGATCAGGGTTCGCGCGCCGAACACACGCGGCTATGCCGACACCCGCAATATCGTCAAGGAAAATGGCCTCGTTACGGTGTGCGAAGAGGCGGGTTGCCCGAATATCGGCGAGTGCTGGGACAAGAAGCACGCCACCTTCATGATCATGGGTGATACCTGCACCCGGGCTTGCGCGTTCTGTAATGTCAAGACCGGCATGCCTGGCGCGCTCGATTCGCGGGAACCGGCGCACATCGCGGAGGCGACGTTCAAGCTCGGGCTCGCCCATATCGTCATTACCTCGGTCGATCGCGACGATCTCGCCGACGGCGGCGCCGAGCATTTCGCGCAAACCATCCGTGCCATTCGCGCGCGCTGCCCGACGACCACCATCGAGATCCTCACGCCCGATTTCCTGCGCAAGGAAGGTGCACTGGAAATCGTCGTGGGCGCCAAACCCGACGTGTTCAATCACAACCTGGAAACCGTACCGTCGCACTATCTGACCGTGCGTCCGGGCGCGCGCTATTTCCATTCGGTCCGGCTGTTGCAGCGGGTCAAGGAAATCGATCCTGCCATCTTCACGAAGTCCGGAATCATGGTTGGCCTCGGCGAACAACGGCACGAGGTGTTGCAGGTGATGGACGACCTGCGCAGCGCCGATGTCGATTTTCTCACCGTCGGGCAATACCTGCAGCCGACCCGCAAGCATCACGCCGTCATGCGCTATGTGCCGCCAGATGAGTTTTCAAGCTATGAGAAAGTTGCCTATACCAAAGGCTTCCTGATGGTGTCGGCGAGCCCCTTGACCCGTTCGTCGCATCACGCTGGCGATGATTTTGCCAAGCTCAGGGCGGCGCGGGCGAGTTTGACGCGTTGATTCCTGGGGCGACGTCATGCAGCGCATCCTTGTCATGGGTTCGTCCGGATCGGGCAAGTCGACATTCGCCTGCCGTCTCTCGGATGCGACGGGCCTCCCGTTCGTTTCGCTGGATGCGGATCGTTTTCTCATTGATGTCCCGCCAGCGGCATCCAACGTGGGCAGCTGCTGATGCCGAGATTTTCCAGCAAGCGCCGCGTCAAGCATACCGCGCCACAAATGTTCGATCTGGTGGCGGATGTCGAGCGCTATCCCGAATTCGTGCCGTTGTGCCAGTCACTGAAGATACGGCAGCGCACGCCGCAAACCGACGGCACCGAGGTCGTGGTAGCCGATATGACGGTGTCGTTCAAACTGCTGCGGGAGTCCTTCACCAGCCGGGTCACGCTCGATCGTGCCAATCTGAAGATCTTGGTCGAGTACCTGAAGGGACCATTCAGTAATCTTGAGAACCGCTGGACATTCGAAGCCAGATCCGAGGCAGATTGCGATGTCGTTTTTTTCCTGGCCTACGAATTCAAGAACCGGATGCTGGCGATGCTGATGGGCACCATGTTCGACACCGCGTTCCAGCGTTTTGCATCCGCTTTTGAAAAGCGCGCTGACGTGATTTATGGCAAGCCGGGGGTGGCTGTTGCACCGTAGAAAGTTGCGTTCGCCCGGGGTGCCGCGGAGCAGGTTGTCATGTTCGCGGCCCACGCCGCCGCTTGACGGCGGTCCGGCGCGCCGAGCGCGCGACGCGGCGATGCAGCGCGCTGGAGGCCTCGCGGCGTGGTTTTGCGGAGGCTTTGGGCCCGCGTGCCAGTTCCAGAAGCATGCGCAGCGCTTCCACTACCGAGCGATGTCGCACCGTGGTGCGTCCGACCGCTCCAAAACGGCATTCGCGATGCAGGATGCGTCCGTCGCGGGCGGCGACGGCAAAATGTACGAGGCCGACCGGCTTTCCCGGCACCGCGCCGCCCGGACCTGCAATTCCGGTGATCGAGACCGCGAGGTCAACGCCAGCCTTCTCAAGCGCGCCGATCGCCATGGCGGTCGCGGTTTCCTTGCTGACCGCACCGAAGGTGGCGAGCGTCGTTGCCTTGACGCCCAGCATCGCGCGTTTGGCTTCGTTGGAATAGGTGATAAAGCCGCGGTCGATCACGTCGGACGAGCCGGGAATGTCGGTAAGGGCGCCGGCGACCAGGCCGCCGGTACAGGATTCCGCCGTTGCGATCGTCAGCTTGCGCATCCGGCAGAGATCGAGCAGCGAGCGGGAGAGGGCGCGGGCGTCGCTGCCGCTCATGTCAGTCGCTCCCGCCCTTGTCGCCCCAGGGCAAGCGGATGGTGACACTGGCAGTCGCGGCAATGCCTTCCTCGCGACCGGTAAAGCCGAGCCGCTCGCTGGTGGTGGCTTTCACTGCGACGCGGGAAATATCGAGGCCGGCGATTTCGGCGATGCGCGCCCGCATGGTGTCGCGCAATGGTCCGATTTTCGGCCGTTCGCAAATCATCGTCACTTCGAGGTTGCCGATGCGACCGCCGCGCGCGGTGACGCGGTCGACGGCATATTTCAGAAAGCGATCGGAGGAGGCGTCCTTCCACTTCATGTCGCTGGGCGGAAAATGTGAACCGATATCGCCATCCGCCAGCGCACCGAGAATGGCGTCGACCAGCGCGTGCAGGCCGACATCGCCGTCGGAATGTGCGCGAAAGCCGCGGATATGCGGCACCCGGACGCCGCAAAGCATCAGATGATCGCCGTCGCCGAAGGCGTGGACGTCGTAGCCGGTGCCGGTCCTGACATCGCCAAGCAAGGCTGCGAGGCGTGCTTCCTCGCGAACAAAATCTTCCGGTGTTGTCAGCTTCATGTTCGCAGGATCGCCTTCAAAGGTCGCCACCGTCAATCCCGCCCATTCCGCCAGAGCGGCGTCATCGGTGAAATCGCTGCGGCCATCGCGCGCGGCACGGCGATGGGCATCGAGAATGACTTCGTAGCGGAATGCCTGCGGAGTTTGCGCGATTCGCAGGCGAGCGCGCTCCGGGGTTGCTTCCACATTGCCGGTGTCGCCGACCATCTTGATGGTGTCGGTGACAGCAATGGCGGGAACCGCGGCGCCGGTGCGACTGGCAGCCTCGATCGCGCGCGAGATCACGGCGGCGCTCACGAATGGCCGCGCAGCGTCGTGGATCAGAACGATATCAGGCTTGTCGGCCGCGAGCGCTTCAAGCCCTGCACGCACCGAGGCCTGGCGCGTCGCTCCACCATTGGCAGGCGGCGCATGGCGCAATCCACTGACGGCCTCATTGAAGATGGCGGCATCGTCCGGATTCAGCACCGGCTGCACGGCGAATATCTGCGGATGATTGGAAAACGCTGCCATCGCCCGGTAGATCACAGTCTGGCCGCCGATTTCGCGGTATTGCTTGGGGCCCCCGGCGCCCGCGCGCAATCCACGCCCGGCTGCGACAAGGATGGCTGCGGTGCGGTCAGATCGGGACATCTCTACTCAATGAAAGGAGCGTTCAGAGTTGCTTTGGACGCATTGATTGCCGCACAGCCCTTATCATGCCGGCGGCCTAAAATAGAGCGATTCCCCGTAGTTGTGGGAAAAGCAGTTTTTCCGGGGTGCCGTTGCACCCTCTGATAGAATTGTCTAAAGTGTAGGCAGCCTGGTAGAATTGTCTAAAGTGTGGGCATAACGCTTGACTGCCCAAGGTTTGTGCGCAGAATGTATCGTGATTGCCGCAATGATGCGGACGGCAGAAAAAAAGAGACGCCTGTGACCGGCCCGGGAAGTTCGCAGCCTAAAGCCTTGAAAATAGGTGATATTACGCTCGCCAATCCGGTCCTGCTGGCGCCGATGTCCGGCGTCACTGATGCTCCGTTTCGACGTCTGGCTGCGACCTTGGGTGCAGGACTCGTCGTTTCTGAAATGACTGCCAGCAATGACTTGGTCAATGGCCGGCCGATGTCGCGGTTACGGTGCGAGGCGACCGGAATCGGCCCGCATGTTGTCCAACTCGCAGGCTGCGAGGCGGTTTGGATGGCGGAGGGCGCGCGGATCGCGGAGGCCGCCGGTGCCGACATCATCGATATCAATATGGGCTGCCCCGCACGACATGTGACCGGCGGGCAGTCCGGATCGGCACTGATGCGCGATCTTGATCACGCCATGACGCTGATCGAGGCGACCATTGCTGCCGTCAGGGTCCCTGTGACATTGAAAATGCGGCTCGGCTGGGACGATTATTCGCTCAATGCGCCGGAGCTGGCGCGCCGTGCCGAAGCTGCCGGCGTGCAAATGATTTCGGTGCATGGCCGCACGCGCTGCCAGTTCTACAAAGGCGAAGCCGATTGGGGTGCCATCCGCGCGGTCAGAAATGCGATCCGCATTCCGCTGGTGGTCAACGGCGATATCACCTCGTTCGAAAAAGCCGTAGTGGCGCTTGAAATGTCGGGAGCGGATGCGGTTATGGTCGGCCGCGGCGCGCAGGGCCAGCCATGGTTGCCCGGCCAGATCGGGCGCAGGCTGGCTACCGGCACCACCGAATCCGTGCCGTCATTGTCGCAGCAGTTCGGCTATATCCGCACGCTCTATGACGAGATTTGCAGTCATTACGGCCTGCGCATCGGACTTCGCCATGCCCGAAAGCATCTCGGCTGGGCGCTCGACGTCGCGGCGCAGTGCAGCCGGGCGCCCGCCGCCACGATCAGGGCCTGGCGGCAGAAAATTCTGACTTCGGAAGATGCGGTCGGCGTGCATCGCGCGCTGCAGGATGCATTCGACGACTTCGCATGGAGCGCTGCCACATGACGTCAGCGGCAGAACATCTTTGGCCAGCGTCATCCGACGGTGAAGCCATCCTCAATGCCTTGCCCAATCCCGTGCTGCTGGTGGCGCCTGACGGCAGGATCGTCGATGCCAACATCGCAGCCGAGTCGTTCTTCGAGATTTCGACGCAGTTCCTGCAGCGTCAGTCGCTGAAGGAATTGGTGCCCTTTGGCAGCCCGTTGCTGGCGCTGATTGATCAGGTCCGCGCCAGCGGATCGCCGGTCAACGAGTACAAGGTCGATCTCGGCACGCCGCGGATCGGCGGCGATCGCCAGGTGGATATGCATGTCGCGCCGCTTACCGAGCGGCCCGGCCATATCGTCGTGATGTTGCAGGAACGCACCATCGCCGACAAGATGGATCGGCAATTGACGCATCGAAGTGCGGCCCGTTCGGTGATCGCACTGGCGGCTATGCTGGCGCATGAAATCAAGAACCCGCTGTCCGGTATCCGGGGCGCGGCGCAATTGCTGGAGCAGGCTGCCTCGTCGGAAGACCGCATGCTGACGCGGCTGATCTGTGACGAGGCTGATCGCATCGTGACGCTGGTCGATCGCATGGAAGTGTTCGGCGATGACCGTCCTGTGGCGCGAGGCCCGGTCAATATCCACTCGGTGCTCGATCACGTGAAGCGACTTGCGCAATCCGGTTTTGCCCGCAACATCCGCATCGTCGAGGAATACGATCCGTCGCTGCCCCCGGTACTCGCCAACCAGGACCAGCTGATCCAGGTGTTTCTCAATCTGGTGAAGAACGCCGCCGAAGCGGTCGCCGATCTCGGCAGCGATGCCGAAATTCAGCTCACCACGGCGTTTCGCCCGGGCGTGCGACTGTCCGTGCCGGGCAAGAAATCGCGAGTGTCGCTGCCGCTTGAGTTTTGCGTCAAGGACAACGGTCCGGGCGTGCCTGAAGATCTCCTGCCAAATTTGTTCGATCCGTTCGTCACGACCAAGCAGACCGGCAGCGGGCTTGGTCTTGCGCTGGTCGCCAAGATCGTCGGCGATCACGGCGGCATCATCGAATGTGAATCGCAGCCGCGCAAAACTGTCTTCCGCGTGCTGCTGCCGATGTTCAACATCGCCAAACAGCTCGATCAAAACAGTTGCCTCGACGTTCGAGATATGTCGTCGCCTGCCTCGCGGAACAGCGGAGGGAACAACGATGCCCCCAGGTAGCATTCTTGTCGCCGACGACGATACCGCGATCCGCACCGTGCTCAATCAGGCTCTCTCGCGCGCCGGATATGAGGTGCGGCTGACTGGAAACGCGGCGACGCTATGGCGTTGGGTCAGCCAGGGCGAGGGCGATCTTGTCATCAGCGATGTCGTGATGCCGGACGAGAGCGCGTTCGATCTGCTGCCGCGGATCAAGAAGATGCGGCCGAATCTGCCCGTGATCGTGATGAGCGCCCAGAATACGTTCATGACGGCCATCCGTGCGTCCGAACGCGGCGCATACGAATATCTGCCCAAGCCGTTCGACTTGAAGGAGTTGATCGCGATCGTCGGCCGTGCGCTGGCGGAGCCAAAGGAACGTATCGCCAATCCTGGCCACGAAGCTGAATTCGATTCGATTCCGCTGGTCGGCCGCTCGCCGGCGATGCAGGAAATCTACCGGGTGCTGGCGCGGCTGATGCAGACCGACCTCACTGTGATGATCTCCGGCGAGTCCGGCACCGGCAAGGAACTGGTGGCGCGCGCACTGCATGATTACGGCAAGCGGCGCAACGGCCCCTTCGTGGCCGTCAACATGGCGGCGATCCCTCGCGACCTCATCGAATCGGAATTGTTCGGCCATGAACGCGGCGCATTCACCGGCGCCAACACCCGCACCTCGGGGCGGTTCGAGCAGGCGGAAGGCGGCACTCTGTTTCTGGACGAAATCGGCGACATGCCGATGGAGGCGCAGACCCGCCTGTTGCGGGTACTGCAGCAGGGCGAATACACCACGGTCGGTGGCCGCACCCCGATCAAGACCGATGTGCGCATTGTCGCGGCGAGCAACAAGGATCTGCGCATCCTGATTCAGCAGGGCCTGTTTCGCGAGGATCTGTTCTTCCGCCTGAACGTGGTGCCGCTGCGGCTGCCGCCATTGCGCGAGCGGATCGAGGACTTGCCCGACCTGATCAGACATTTCTTCGCCCTCGCCGAGAAGGACGGCCTGCCGCCGAAGAAGCTCGACGCGCAGGCGCTGGAGCGGATGAAGCAGCATCGCTGGCCGGGCAACGTGCGTGAACTGGAAAACCTCGCGCGCCGGCTCGCGGCGCTCTATCCACAGGACGTGATCACCGGCTCGGTGATCGACGGTGAACTGGCGCCGCCAGCCGTCGGTTCGGTTGGCAACGTTTCACCGGGCGTCGACAATCTTGGCGGCGCAGTCGAAGCCTATTTGTCGTCGCATTTTTCTAGCTTTCCCAATGGCGTACCACCACCGGGCCTCTATCATCGCGTCCTCAAGGAGATCGAGGTGCCGCTATTGACGGCGGCGCTGGCGGCGACCCGCGGCAACCAGATCCGCGCGGCTGATCTGCTCGGCCTCAATCGCAACACCCTGCGCAAAAAAATTCGCGATCTGGATATTCAGGTCTATCGAAGCGGCGGCTAACGGCGGGTCGTGCGTGGCGACGCAGGAAACGGCCGCTCCGGTACAGGTGACTTTGCGACAGTAGGCGCGCCGCGGAATTGTCGCAATTCCGCAACATTGTGATATGAATGCACCAGTCCGCTGGCGGCGGACGTCGGCCCCAGCTCAGCCCTAGCCGGAATGACCAGCGCAGAGACTTTCGCCCCAACGCTCGATCCGTCGTTAGCCGAGTCTCGCGGATGGTCCCGCTGGAGGCTCTTGGCGGCGTTTGCAGTCTTGCTGGCCTTGTTATCCGCTTGCCTGACTTTCCTGGTGCTCACCGGCCTGACGCCGATCGAGCCGTCGCCCGCGGTGGTCTATTCGTTCATCCTGATCAACGCCGCCACGATCCTCTTGTTGGTCGGCATTATTGTTCGCGAGGTCTGGCAGGTCATGCAGGCCCGGCGGAGGGGCCGGGCGGCGGCAAGACTGCACATCCAGATCGTCGGCCTGTTTTCCATTATCGCGGTGCTGCCGGCCGTACTGGTAGCGATCGTTGCCAACGTGACCATCGATCGCGGTCTCGACCGTCT